>CAJUEU010000020.1 GCA_910585735.1 uncultured Oscillospiraceae bacterium
TGATGACATGCTCGTAGGGGGTGTCCCCCTCGTACCAGGTACCGAAGCACTGGCTTTGGCCGTGTTTGTCCAGCTTGGGGTAGGCGCTGAAGCTCTTGGTGCCCCACTTTCCGTTGAAGTGGATGATCTTGGGACCGATGGTCCAGACGGCATCGGTATAGACCACCGTGTCGTCCTGAACGTAAGGCAGGCGGCGAAAAACCGCGTCCAGCCGGACCTTGTTGGTGACAATGGGCTCTTCCCCGTCAATGTAATACATGCCAATGCCGATGCCGTTTTGAGCGGTGATGAGGGCATAGACGCACTCCCGCCGTCCGTCCTGGCGGATCCCGGAGTAAAGGGCGCAGGTACAGCGGTAGGTGGCGGCATAGTTCTGTTCTTCTTTGCCGCTGTCTCCCTTCACATGGTCCACCACAAAGGTGCGGTCAAAGCCTCCCATGCCCCGGACCGGCTTACCCATGTAGGTGCCCTCTACCAGGGTGTTGACCTGGAAATAGGGGGCAGGCTGCTGGGGGTTGGCATGGCTGATAACGGCCACGGGGAAGGGGGTGACCTTTAGATCCAGAATGCTGCCGCCGGGCCCTTCCTTGAACTCAGCGGCCACGCCGCCGCTGCCATCGTCAGTAAAACGCAGCAGGCTGTATGGCGAGGTGGATTCGATCTCAAAGAGTTTGGGATCATCACCCACCTTATGATAGGGGCCGGAGACGGCGTCTTCCTGGGCAATGTCCTCCCCGTGAAGGCCACGCTGACAGGCCAGGGGATGGTCCCCGAACTCAATGATACCGCTCCAGCGTTGGCTATCCGGGTTGATATTGCGGAAATAGTACACGGGGTTTTGGATACCTGCTACAAAGAACTGGGCATAATGGGCGGCCTTGCCCAGCACCGCGAAGCCGTCGCGCTCATTGGCAAAGCACCGGGGGGCACGCTCCAGGTCGTCTGCGGTGAGTTTTCGCACTTCAAAGCTGCCGTATTCCATATTGGTCACCTTTCCTTTCCAAGCTGAGCGCTCAGTCCTCTTCATATTTGACAAAGCAGGCGGCTACGGTGCCCACGGCAAAGGCACCCAGCATCAGTGCCAAACCGCCGATCAGGTTGCTGATGCCGCCGGCCACCCAAGGCACCCAGAAGGTGAAGATGGTGGCCGAGGACATGACATAGTAGATGGGGGTGAAGATGCCAACGATCAGACCGGCGGCGGCGCAAGCGGCCACCAGGGCTTTCATAGTCTGGCGGTACTTTAGAATAACGCCGTAGAGGCAGGGCTCGGTAACGCTGCCCAGGATGCCTGAGACAAAATAGCCTACCACGGCGGTCTTGTTTTCCGGCTTTTT
Source organism: uncultured Oscillospiraceae bacterium (assembly GCA_910585735.1). Lineage (GTDB taxonomy): Bacteria > Bacillota > Clostridia > Oscillospirales > Oscillospiraceae > Vermiculatibacterium. Next base: position 1,338 of record CAJUEU010000020.1, read on the forward strand.
CAGCTTAATGATGGCGCCCAGAGCCACGCCGAACACAGCAAAGTTGTAAGCCATCATAGTGGGCATGATAAAGGTCTCAAAGCCATTGGCGAAGAAGGTCATGAGGGCGAAGTTCAGCAGGGCGCCGTGCATGCCGCACAGGACCATATAGGGCATGACCACCGCCAGCAGGACCGCGCCGAAGATACGCAGGACGATGTTGGACTGGGAGAGCATGATGAAGAAATTGCCCACCAGGTTGCCCACATAGGTGCCCAGGGGGGCGCAGACAACAAACATCACAGGGGCCATAATGAGAATGACCAGCAGGGGAACAAAAATGGATTTCAGCACCTCGGGAATGATCTTATTCAGCCCCTTGTGGACGTAGTACATGATCCACACGCCCAGGATGACGGGCAGGAAGCTGGCCGAGTAGTTGGCCACAGGAGCGGGAATGCCGAAGATGGAGATGGTCTCCCGAACACCCACCAGAGCCATGAACTCGGGTACCATGATCATGGCACCCAGGTAGAGGCCATAGATGGGGTTCATGTTCAGGGTACGGGCAGCCGAATAGCCCAGGAAGAGCGGGATAAAGTAGAAGAAGGCGTTATAGAGAAAGTTGAGGACAATGCTCACATCACTCTCCGCGCTGATGACCTCCAGCATACTCGGGCCCAGAATGGCGTCGATGGTCTTGCACAGGCAGGCACCCATCATCATGGGGATCACGGCGGTCATGGTGGGCGAGACATAGCCCAGAATGGCGTTGCCGATCCGCTTGAGGATGTTTCCTTCCTTCTCTGTGAGCGATTTGTCCAGATTCTCGTTGATGGCGGCCTCGGGGGTAAAATCACCCACCTTGCACAGTACGTTGTAGATGTTTTCGCTCTCCGTGCCTACGATCACCTGGAACTGCTCCCCCAGCCACTGGGTCCCGATCACGCCGCTGAGCCTTCCGATCTCGGCCTCCCGGAGCAAACTGCGATCCTTCAGAATGAAGCGGATCCGGGTGACGCAGTGGGTCAGCTTGGAGATGTTTGCCTTGCCGCCTACCAGCTCAATGAGATTTTGCGACAATTCCTGATAGTTTTTCATGGTTTTTCCTCCTTGTTTTCTCTTTTGGCAAATAAAAAACCTTCAGGATGTACTCCGCACTGCAGTGCGGAGCACATCCTGAAGGTAATGCCCAAAATAAACTGGTTACAACCCTTCGTTGGCGCAAACGCGATTCACATGTAAAATCAGGTAGAGCAGTTCTTCACCAGTAACCTGGAAGCCGAATTCCTCTTCCAGATAGGCCGCGATCCTGTCCACACAGGCGGCAGTTTTGGCGTATTCCTTTCGCAGGTCGGCATAGAGATCGGCGTTGATGCTGTCAATGCCCCGCCCCGCACGAAGTCGGTCCAGAAGGTAACACACATGGGTGGCATACCGGGCGTAGTTAAAGCCATCCCGGTTAATGGTTATGCCCATTTCAGTTTCGATGATGGCAGTGATCTGGTCAAGGATTGCTTGGTCGTCCGCCTGGGCCTTCACATCGGTCTCGTTGCCCAAGTAAATTCGCCCATTGATAAAAGCCAATGCGATACCGAAGGCTTCATCCCGGTGGAGTGGGACTTTGAATCGGGCCTTGATGGTTTCCACAGCTTGCCGGGCCAGCGTCATCTCTCGAGGGTAAGTTTGCTCCAGGTCGTAGGCCAAGGGCATTTTGATATAAATACCCTCCTTCACCCTTTTAATGGCAAAGGTGATGTGGTCAGCGAGGGTGAGGAGCAGGTTAGGGGTCAGCGGATATGGAAGGGCATCTTGGGCCAGGTCCATCAGCTCGGCGGTGAATTCCACTACCTCCCCAGGCAAGCTCTCCATCATCCCCAAATAGTCAGGGCTGATGTCATAGAAGGTGCGCCGGATCTGATTCAGGTCGGTCACCTCATAGGGAGTTGGCGGGAAGCCAATGCCTTTGCCGTAGGCGATCATCTCTACCCCATTGCCATCCAGGCAGAGGGCAAAGTTATTGTTGAGCTTCTTGATGACCTGCATTGCTCTGCCCCCCCTTTTTTTCAGGGTAAAAAAACACCTCAAGAGCACACCGATACATAGAAATCTATGTAACAAGGTAATGCCTCCTGAGGAGTAACAGTCCTTATGAACATTGTTATCATACCAGTATTTGCGGCATTTGTCTATTGGGAAATGTTCACAACTTTTTTGCTTGTTTTTTGTTTAGAATGACGAACGGGGGCGGAAGATCCGCCCCCGTTTAGGCTCAGCGGGCGGCGGTCAGGTCCTGGGTGGTTTCGATCTCAGCGAGCATATCCACCCGGGTCTGGTGGCGGCCTCCTTCATATTGGGTGTTCAGGAAGGCATCCACAATGGCCTTGGCGGTCTCGGCCCCCACGATACGGGCCCCAAAGGCCACGATGTTGGCGTTGTTGTGGAGCTTGGAGAGGTGGGCGGTCACCGGCTCGCTACACACGCAGGCCCGGATGCCGTGGACCTTGTTGGCGGCCATGGAGATGCCCACCCCGGTGCCGCAGATGAGTACCCCAGCGTTGGCCTCCCCGGCGGCGACCAGACGGGCTACCTTATAGCCGCTGACGGCGTAGGACATGCTCTCGGGGGTGTCGGTCCCCACGTTTAAGACAGTATGGCCCTTGCCCTCCAGGTACTTTGCGAGCTCCCACTTCAGCTCAACGGCGGCGTGGTCGTTCCCAATGGCGATCTTCATAGGATCCTCTCCTTACCTTCTAAAAAATTTTTATAAAAGAGAAATGACTATCCGTTCAGCCGCCCAAAGTACCATCCTGTTACCCCGTCCTTTTTACAGAGGGCCCGGTCGGGGAGGCGGCGGACCACCGAGAGCTTGTCCCCGGGGGAGACCGGGAGCAGGTAGTCGGTGGAGTCCTCGCAGTAGGTGATCCCGTTCCGCTCCCAGAGGTATTCGGTGAGGATCTCCACCACCCGGCCACTCTCTACATGGCGGCAGCGGGAGAGATATTCTCCCCGCTCCAGCACCTCCAGGCGGCTGTGGCCGTAGCGGATGTTGATGGGGTTCGGATTGGGCGCCTGGGGGTCCAGGGCGGTGAGCGCAGGGAACCCGTCGTAGGACACCCAGGAAAAATCCCCCTCCGGGGTCTCGGGCAAAATCAGGGCGTTGAGCTGCCCGTCCCACTTGAGGACACAGCCTCCGTCAATGGAGATGATGCGGCTGTCCCGGTCGATGATGGGGGCGGCCGAGGGGATGTCCTCCCGGTAGAGGGTCACGGGCCAGTGGCCCACAATGACCCAGCGGCGGAAGGCGTGGCCCTGGCCCCGAAAATTGTCGTTCTTCATGCAGGAGAAGGCCTCCAGCTCCTCCAGCCGGTCCTCCCGGGGGACGCCTCCGTGGACAAACAGGTAATGGTCGCTGAGGAAAATGTGGGGCAGAGAGCGGAGAAAGTCCAGCTCGGGCTTAAACCGCGCCGAAATGGCCGCCCGGGCGGCGGGGTAGTCCGCTGGGGATTCGATGGGGACCCCGGCCAGGTGGGCCATCTTTACCAGAACCGATTTTTCTCCCAGAGAAAACCACTTTTTGGAGAAGAAGTCCTCATTTAGGGTTCCCCGGCCGTCCACAAAGTCCAGCACCAGGTTGTCACAGTTACCTAAAAGGGTGTGGACCCTGTGGGTCTGGGAGAGGGCCATCACATAACGCAGGGTATCCAGGCTGCTCTCGCTGCGCTCCAAAAGATCTCCCAAAAGGATGAGAATATCATCCTTGGAGAAATTGGCTTTTTCCAGCACACCCATCAAAAAGGGCAGGTTGCCGTGGACGTCACTGACCACCAGAACCCGTTTTCCCGGGGGCAGGGCAATGGGGCGTACGATTGCTTTCATGAAAACCTCCTTTATCAGGCTTCCCCATTTATGGGGAAGCTGTCAGCCGAAGGCTGACTGATGAGGTCATTTTAATAAAGGGCCCCTCATCCGTCATTTGCGTTGCAAATGACACCTTCCCCGTAAACGGGGAAGGCTTACGACCTACATAGCCGAAAAAGCGCACCAGCCGTCCTTCTCCAGCCGCTCCAGGATCCGCAGACCGTTTTTCTCCAGAGCGGCCTGGACCTCGTCTGCCCGGGTGTCGATGATCCCCGAGCAAATAAAGAGCCCGTGCCCGCTTAAAAACCGTCCGACCTGGGCTGAGAGGGGGATGATGACGTCGGCCACGATGTTGGCCAAGACCAGGTCGTAGGGTCCAGTCTGGGCCAGTTCTTCCACAAGAGCTTTGTCCGAAAGCACATCCCCCGCCCGAACAGCATAGCGGTCCCGGCCAATGCTGTTGAGCGCGGCGTTCTCATAGGCTACATCCACCGCCTTGGGGTCAATATCCACCCCTGTGGCCTGGGAACACCCCAGGTTCAGGGCGGCGATGGACAAAATGCCGCTGCCGCAGCCCAGGTCCAGCAAGGCGGATCCGGGGATGCGGCTTTTCTCCAGGAGGGTGAGACAGAGCTGGGTGGAGGCGTGGGAGCCGGTGCCGAAGGTGAGACCGGGGTTCAGATAGACCGCCGTTCTTCCTTCGGGGATGGGCTTGCCCCGCTCCCACTCGGGGACGATGTAGAGTGTTTCCCCCACGGTCATGGGCTGATAGTATTTCTGCCAGCTGTAGGCCCAGTCCTCCTCCTTCAGGGGGGCGGTGGAAACGGGGTTTTCAATGCCCCGGAGGGCCTGAGCCATCAGGGCTTTGCCCGCTTCATCATCGGTGACGTAGAACTTGATCCGGGCCACGCCCCGCATCCGCTCCAGAAGGGCGTCGTCCACATAGTCCCAGTACTGCCGGTTCTGCTCCAGAAAGGCGCGGAAGTCAGTCTCGTTTTCCAAAACCAGCCCCTCAGCTCCGTTCATGGTGAGCCGGGCCGCCAGGCCCTCCATCTGGGCGTCGGTGGTCTCTACGGTCACTTCCAGCCAGTCGTTCATGGGGGGAAGCCTCCTTCTCAATGTTATCTGTGCTCCCCCAGGAAGAAGAGGGCCACGCAGCCAGGGCCGGTGTGGGAGCCGATCACCGGGCCGATGTTGTTGAGCTCGATCCGCTGAACACCGTATTTTTCCTTGATCTGATCGGCCACATATTGGGCGTCGGTCTCGCAATCGCTGTGGCTGATGAGCATGAGTCTCTGGGCGGCAGGCTCTGTGGCCAGTTCTCCCGCTTTGGACACCAGAGCGTCCAGTGAAGCCCTTCGGCCCCGGGCCTTGGATACGTTGATAAGGCGACCTTCATCGTCCACGTGAAGTACAGGCTTGATCTGGAGCATGGTGCCTACCACGGCTGTAGCCGCCGACACCCGTCCGCCCCGTTTCAGGTGCATCAGATCATCCACTGTGAACCAATGGCAGAGCCGGAGCTTATTTTCTTCGCACCAGTCCCGGACTGCCTCCATGGACTCTCCGGCCAGCCGCTTTTGGGCGGCGTGCCAGCAGAGGAGTCCCTGGCCCATGGAGGCGCACAGGGTATCTACCACCAGAAGCTTCCGTTCCGGGTATCGTTCTGAGAGCTCGGCCGCGGCGATCTGAGCGGATTGGCAGGTGGTGGAGAGGCCTGAAGAGAAGGCCAGGACCAGCACATCCTGCCCCTGCTCCAGAAAAGGGGTCAGGTGCTCAATATATTCCTCCGGGTTTACCGCGGAGGTGGTGGGCATGGCCCCGCTGCGGATCCTGTCGTAAAAATCCTTGGGATCCATTTCCCGGCGGTCCGGGTGATCTTTGTAGGAATTCTCCCCAATGTGGAAGCTGAGGGGCAGGACCGAGAGGTCAAGCTCCCGAACCATAGCCTCGCTCAGATCACAGGAGGAATCGGTGACAAGGACGTACTTATTCATGATTCCGTTCTTCCTTTCGTTCCTTCTTGCTTTTTTTTGCGTTCCGCTCCTCACCTTCCCCGTGTTCCTTCTGAAGAAGGGAGATGATGCGCTGGCAGGCCAGCTTGTGGGCATAGCTTCGAAGAGCCAGGTCCAACGCCAAAGCGGACAGGTCGGTCTCCTGGCCATGGACGGAAAGCCGGTGGGCGGTGTCCTTTAAGGCGGTGTCCAGGGTGGCCTGAAAATTTTCGTACCGGGTCCGCACGTCAGCCCTTCCGGCGTGGTTCACCAAAAAACCGGCCTCCCGGACAGGCAGGACGGTTTTCAGGGCGCACAGTTCGGTCAGATAGGCCAGATGGGCTTTGGAATACCGTTTGCCCTCGGCACGGGGAAGGTGGCCGTCTTTGATGTAATTGTTTACCATGGCGGAGGTGAGCCGCTCGTCTTCGTCGTAGCGGATAAGCTGGCGGGTCATATAGCCGATGACCTGGTCCATATAGAGCGCCAGGTCGGGCAAAGTCTCCCAATCGGCGGGACGCTGGGTCTCCAGACGGGACTTCAGCTCCTGTAATTCTTCCATTGTTATCCCTCTGTCGTTTTCAAAATAAGGTTTGGCGGTCTCTTACGTGACATCACGAAATTATCCTTTATTATACACACTTTTTTTCGGAATGTAAAGGGAAAAGAGGAGCAGGCAGAAGGCAAAACAACCTGGGGAAGCCGTCTTGTTGAACAGAGGGAAATCTGTTATACTAATGGAGAATAGAAAGACCCGCAAGGTGGAAAACAAACAAGGAGGACAAGAACATGCTGGAAATTGGAACAAAAGCCCCGGAGTTTACCCTGCCGGATCAGGAGGGGAACCTGGTGTCCCTGTCGGATTTCGCGGGAAAGAAAATCGTGCTGTATTTCTATCCCAAGGATAACACCCCAGGCTGTACCCGCCAGGCCTGCGCTTTCGCGGAAGCCTTTGAGGAATTCAAGAAAATGGATACGGTAGTGATCGGCGTCAGCAAGGACTCTACAGCCTCTCACCAGAAATTCGCGGAAAAGTACGGTTTGCCCTTTGTCCTGCTTTCCGACCCATCGCTGGCTGCCATCCAGGCCTATGGTGTGTGGCAGGAGAAGAAGCTCTACGGCAAAGTGAGCATGGGGGTGGTGCGCTCCACCTTTCTTATTGATGAGAACGGCGTGATTGAGAAGGTCATGCCGAAGGTAAAGCCGGATACCAATCCCTCAGAGGTCCTGGCATATCTTCAGGAGGAGAAATAAGAAAACAGACCTCCCACTATCCGTGGGAGGTCTGTTTTTAGGGGGGAGCGTCGATTGACCAGGGCAAATACGGTTTTGCGGCCTTTTGGGGCGTGTTTGTCCTTGTCAATCGACGCTATCCTTAAGAAATACAAGGTGATCTTCCGTGGACAGCCCGGGGGAGAAGCGGTAGTTCAACTGGTCAAAGGCGGGAAGTTTAGCGGCATCCGTAATATTACGCTCGGCAAGCCAGCGTACCATCTGGCCCCGTGCCATTTTGCACATGGTGCCCTTTTCGATAACCTTGCCGTTTTTCCACTCGCCGAAGGTACAGGTGATGAAGCGTACCGTTTGGGGAAGGTGGGGCTCCACCGCCAGGCTGTATTCTTTGGAGGCCAGGTTCAGCACAAGATCCGTTTCCGAAGCCAGTTGGTCCGCCAAGCGGCTGCCCCAGAATTGATACAGGTCCCGGAAGCCATCCACCGGCAGTCTGGCCTGCATCTCGAGCCGGTAAGGAGTCACACCGTCGAAGGGCCGCAGCAGGCCGTAAAAGCCGGAAAGGATCCGCAGGTGCTTCCGTAAATAGTCCAGGTGGGCGGTCTCCATCACGCCGGGGGCCATGTAGCGGTACTGGATGCCCTCGTAGGCAATGACTGCCGGAGTGAGGGCCTGGTATAGGTCCATGTGTGCCAGTCGGTCCACATTTAGCCTTGTGATGGCGTCGTTACACTTCCAGAGGGCTTGAAGCTCCCGAGGGGACATGGCCTGAAGGATGGAGCTCAGCCGCTCGGTCCGCTCCAAAAACAGGGGCAGGCCATCTATGGGGAAGCTGTCGGTTTCGGTGATCATTTTCTTCGCCGGAGAGATAACGACACGCATGGAGGGGCTCCTCTCTTTGTAAAATACGGATATCCGAAAAAGAAAATCCAAAAATGAATTGGAACAAAAACATTACCTTTTATTGTAGAATATCGGTTTTGGGGCTAAAAGTCAAGAGAATTTCTGGGATTTCGGGATGGAATTGCCAAATCATACCTTATCCAAGGTTTGCATAGGGAAAAGGAACCTGCGGATAATAAGGGGGTCAAAGGACGAAAAAACCGCAGGAGGAAGAGAGAAATGAAAGCGACTGGAATCGTGCGGCGGATCGACGACCTGGGGCGGGTAGTGATCCCCAAGGAGATCCGTCGGACTATGCGTATCCGCGAGGGCGACCCGCTGGAGATCTATACAGATAAGGACGGCGAGGTCATCTTCAAAAAGTATTCCCTGATGGGCGGGCTCAGCGATTTTGCTGGGCAGATGTGTGAGACACTGAACAAGACCTCGGGACATGTGACTGTCATTACCGACCGGGACGCTTGTATCGCCGTCAGCGGCGCACCCCGCCGGGAGTTGGCCGACAAGCGATTGAGCGAGAAACTGGAAGGCCTTCTGGAGAGCCGGAGAGTCTACCAGTATCAGCCTGGAGAGACTCCCGTCCCGGTAAGCGATGAGAGCGGAAGGTTCTTCGTGACCTGTGCCGCGCCCATCCTGGCTGAGGGGGATGTGCTGGGCAGTGTTCTCTTTGTGGCCGAGGAAGGGGATCTGAAAACCGGCGAGACCGAGCAGAAGCTTCTCCAGACTGTGTCCGGCTTTCTGGGCCGGCACATGGAGGGCTGAAACAAGAAAAGAGTCCGCCCCACCGGGAGTACCGGGGGACGGACTTCTTTTCAGTTTGCGGCCTGAAATAAGAGGATCAGCAAAATGTTGACCGCGAAAACCGCCGCCAGAGCCGGCCATGGTCTCTTTCTCTCCATTTCTCTCCCTCCGTACGCTACAGTGTACGCAAGGAGGAGGGGCGGTATGCCGGAAAAATATACCCCTGGCCCCTGGGCCCGGGACAGGACAGCGGTGCTCCCCGGGGGCCGCGCCGCGGGGGAAAAGACCGGGGATAAGTTGGTATATTCTGGAGCGGGAAGGGTCATACTGCAAAATAAGAAGGAGGGACTTACATGCTGAAAGGGATCAACCGGCGGGTGATCGTGGTGAAGGCTCCCGACCGCCGTTTTTTTGAGGAGGCTATTTTTATTGTCCGGGAGGATGTGCTGGAAAACCGGGGGGTAAGCGCCGACCAGGTGGTGGAGGAGGCCCGGCGTGTGGCCGATAACTATGTGGGAAAAAACACCCGCCCCTTGCGGGAACGGATCCCTGCGGCGGGATACATGGCCATCGGGGCCCTTCTGGCTACGGTGGTTTGGTGTGCGGGGCTCTTTCTATACTGACAGAGAGACCCCGGGGAGGCAAGGTGCTTCCCCGGGGTCTTTTTCAGGCCTTTTCGATGTATGCCATCCCAACGGCCCCCGGGCCGATGTGCGTACCGATGGTAGGACCGATGGAACAGCGGCGAAGCTCTTTGGGGAGCAGGTCCAGCTCCCGGAGCCGGGGGATGAAGTCGTCCACCCGGCTCTCGTCATCAGAATAGAGGGCGTAGGCGGGGAAGCTATTGTCCACAGGATGCTCGGCAAGGAAACGAAGGAGCTGCTTCATGGCGGCTGAGACACCGAAGGCCTTGCCCACCACCATGACGGCCCCCTCCCGTACCGAGATCACGGGCTTCAGCTTAGTCACTGTGCCCAGACTGGCCTGGAGGTTGGAGAGACGGCCACCCCGGCGAAGATATTCCAAAGTATCAATGAGGGCGAAAATGCGGACACGGCCTTTCAGAGCCTCCAGAGCCTGGGCGATCTCTTGGGCCGAGGCGCCGGAGTCCCGCAGACGGCAGGCCTCCTCCACCAGCAGGTGGATACCCGCCGAGGCCGAGCGGCTGTCCACCACCTGGATGGGGCTATATTCACACATGTCTTTCGCGATCACAGCGCTTTGGTAGGTGCCGCTGAGCTGGCTGGAGAGGGGGATGACCACCGCCTCGTCACCTGCTTCTTTGGCTTCCTCCAGAGGAGTGAGGAAATCGGCGGGGGTGGGTTGGGCGGTGGTGGGGGAGTCCTTTCCGGCGGCCAAAAGCTGGTAAAACTCAGGCTTGGAGAGGTCGACGCCGTCCAGATAGGAGCGGTCGCCAAATTGAATGGACATGGAGACGATGTGAACATGCAGCGCCTCTGCCTCCTGAGTGGTCAGGTCGGCGGAAGAGTCCGCGATGATACGGATGGCCATAAGGTCATACCTCCTTTGAAATTTCGTTGAAGCGTTCGGTCACAGCTTGGAGCAGGGGGATAAGGGTACGGATCTTATCCTCTCCTACCGAGGCGATGAGCCGGTCCACCAGAGCCAGAGTCTGGCTGTGGGAGGCGGTATAGCAGGCCCTTCCCTGGGGGAGCAGGCGGAGGTGGAGCTGCCGCCGGTCTTCTTGCGACTGGCTTCGTTCCAGGAAGCCCTTTCGTTCCAAAGAACGGAGAATGGCGTTCATCTGGGACTTCAGGATATGGGTCTGGGCGCACAGGTCGCTGGCGGTAAGGGGGTGGGAAGAGCGGCAGAGAAGGCCGCAGACCAATGCCTCGTTGAAGGGCAGGTGGGGCACCAGCCGTTGGTTGTCGATGGTGCAGCCCAGCTGAAGCCAGGCAAAAAGCAGTTCCTCGTTGAGCAAAGCGTCCACCTCCATTTATATGGTTCATAAAGTGAACTATATACCGTCAGGCGTCGTTTGTCAAGAGAAAAATAAAAAGGAATGGGGACCTTTCGGCGGTAGGGCGTTTCCGGGATAAGGGCCAGGGTTGCCAAATGGAAGAAAAAGGGGTAAAATAAAAAAACCGGCCTGGCCGGGAAACCAAAGAAAGTGTTGGGAGAAAGCTATGGTATTTTCCAGCTTTACCTTTTTGTTCTATTTTCTTCCGGCCCTCCTGGCCTGTTACTATATCCTCCCCCACCGGCTGCGGCAGGGGAGGAACCTGGTGCTGCTGGGAGCCAGCCTTTTCTTTTATGGCTGCGCCGGAACAGAATATCTGAAGCTGATGTGTGTCTCCATTGCCCTCAATTACATAGGCGGGCTGCTTGTGACCCGGGACAAGCTTCGGAAGGGGGCCCTGGCCCTGGCCGTGGCCGGGAATCTGGCTCTGCTGGGCTGGTTCAAGTACGCTAATTTCACCGTGGAGGTACTCCACGGCTTGGGAGCGGCCATACCGCTCCCAGAGATCACCCTGCCGGTGGGGATCTCCTTTTTTACCTTCCAGGGTATGAGCTATGTGATCGACACCTACCGGGACAGGGGGGTGTGTCAGAAAAATCCCCTGAAGCTGGCCCTTTATATTTCCCTCTTTCCCCAGTTGGTGGCGGGCCCCATTGTGCGGTATACCGACATTGCCGCGGAGATCGACGCCGGAAGGGAGAACCTGGAGGACATAGCCGACGGTTTTCAGCGGTTCTCCTTCGGCCTGGCCAAAAAGATGCTGCTGGCCAACCCTATGGCAGCGGTGGCCAACGGGCTTTTTGGCCTGCCCTTGGAGGCTCTTTCTGCTTCGGGAGCCTGGGTGGGAGCTATTGCCTACGCGCTTCAGATCTACTTTGACTTTTCCGGTTACTCCGATATGGCCATCGGCCTGGGGAAGCTTTTTGGCTTCCACTTTGCTGAGAACTTCAACTACCCCTACATTTCCCGTTCAGTCACTGAGTTCTGGCGGCGGTGGCATATCTCCCTGGGTTCCTGGTTCCGGGATTACGTGTATATTCCCCTGGGCGGCAACCGCCGGGGGAAGGGGAAGCAGATCCGCAATATCCTGATCGTCTGGACGCTCACCGGGCTTTGGCATGGGGCTGGCTGGACCTTCGTTTTCTGGGGGCTGTGGTACGCTCTGCTTCTGCTGGCGGAAAAGCTGCTGGGGCTGCTGCCCCGGGAGGGAGAACCCCGATGGTTCTCTCTGTTCCGTTGGCTGGGTACCATGCTGGCTGTGCTGGTGGGCTGGGTCTTTTTCCGGGCCGAGACGCTGGGAGGAGCTTTGGGCTACCTGAAGGTGATGGCCGGGCTGGGAGCGGCCGGGACCAACCAGGGGCAGGGATTTTACTATCTTTTGGAGTACTGGCCGGAATTTCTGGTTGGACTTCTGGGCTGCCTGCCGGCAAAGTCTTGGTTGGAACGGCGGGTGAAGCGGGACGGGAGGCTGGAGATTCTGGGGCCCAAAATACTGGCGCTGGTCCTCTTCGCTCTCTCCTATGTAGCCCTCATAACGGGGAGTTTCAATCCCTTTATCTATTTTCGGTTTTGAGGAGGTGAGGCGCATGAGACAAAAGAAGTGGATCCAAGGGCTTTATGTTGTCCTGATGGTGGCTGTGCTGACTGTGGTGGGCGGAGTAACGGCCACCCACTATGAGAAGGAGGGGCAGCTTGTCTTTGAAAACAGGTTGATGGAGGCCCGTCCTGCGCTCACCGGGGAAAGTCTGGCCGGCGGCAGCTATTTCAGCAGTCTGGAGCGGTTCCTCTGCGACCGGGCAGCGGGGCGCACCACCCTTTTGAAGCTCAAAACCAAGGTGGAGCTGGAGGTGCTTCACCGCCCGGTGGTCAACGGGGTGGTGGCAGGGGCGGAGACCCTGTTGGCTTACCAGGAGTACGAGGCGGTGGACCGGGAGACCATGGCTGCCCAGGCAGACGAGATGGCCCGGCGGCTGGAGGAGCTCCAGACGGTAGTGGAGAGCTACGGCGGGACCTTCCTCTACGTGGCGGTGCCCGCCCACTACGCCTACTGTGAGGACAAATATCCTGCCTGGCTGAACAGTCGGGCAGACTATACAAAAACGGAACTGGAGCTTTTTGGGGCGGCGATGGAGGCGCGGAGGGTCAACTGGCTGGATATGGGAGAGGTTTGGGAGGCTGAGGGCCATCCGCCGGAATACATGTCGGCGGTGGACCACCACTATACCTGGGCGGGGGCCTGGAGTACCTACCAAGCCGTGATGGCCCGGCTCAACGACGCCCGGCTGGAACCTCTCCGGGTATTGGGGGAGGAGGATGTGGAGGTCCGGGAGCTGCCCAATCCCTTCCTGGGGTCCCGAAGCCGAAAGCTGTGCGGACAGTGGGCAGGGGACGAGTCCTTTCGGTACGGTGTGCTGCGGGAGGAGCTCCCGGTGACACGCTTTGACTGGGGGAACGATACCCCCAGCCTGGCCGGGTGGATCACCCAGCCGGCAAATGACTGGGAAAGCGTATTTTATGGATATATGTGCGGCGACATCAGCGAGACCGTGCTTCAGACCGACCGCCCGGAACTGCCCGATGCCCTGATGTTTGGGGACAGCTTCACCAATCCCCTGGAGACCATCTGGTACGCTTCCTTTGACGAGACCCGTTCCCTGGATTTGCGCTATCATACTGAACTGTCCCTGCTGGACTATGTGGAGGAATACAGGCCGCAGGTGGTGGTGTGTGTCCGGGATTACGAGCAGATGCTGAACATGTACGGCAATGGGAGCATCCAATAGAAAATGACAATAAAAGCCGCCGGAAAAGCTTCCGGCGGCTTTTTGTTCAGCTTTTTGGGATGGCTACGATGATCCGAAGCTGGCCACCCCGTTCAGGAGTGGCGTCGTAGTAGCCTGTCAGTGTGTAGCCTGCGCGGACCCGCTCCAGACTGGTGAGGAGGTATTCCCCCCGGATCCGCTCGTAAACCACCACGTCCTCCCACACTGGAAGAGTGGCCCCGTTTTCCGCACGGGCAGCCAGAGGCTCCAGATCGGTGAGCTTTGCGGCGGTGAGCTTCCGCATGTGGGTGGGGGCCAGGAGGCTGCCCGCGATAGAAACCGGGCCTTCCTCCTGATTGAAGAGGCTGTCGCGCAAAACATAGGTGTAGCTGATGCCTTTTACGTCATAGGTGTAGGTTCCCATAAGGGAGTGGAAGCCGGTGAGGCTGGGCAGCTCCTGCTCCTGGGAATCGGTGAGGATGCCGTAGGAGAGCATGTCCCCGGTGAGGTCCTTGAGAATGAGCAGGTCGATCTCTCCGGCGGTGTTTTTCCGGGCGTAGCTCACGTCCTTCTCCTCCAGCAGGACCCCGGCGAGACGGGCAGGATAGATCCGAAGGGCGTTATTGCCGCTGACATCCAGGATCTCCGCCTCCCGGGAGAAGGGGACATCGCCTACCCGGGAGCCGTCGGCGGCCACCCGGCCAGTGACCGGGGCATGGGGTAGGCGGGTGACCTGGATCTGGTTTCCTGAGAGTGTGACCCGTACCAGATCCCCGGCCTTCCAATTGGCGTTGCTCTCGACAGGGTAGGAGCGGCTTCCTCCGTCGGTGGCGGTGAGAGTGAGGGTCTTGGCGGTATAGCGGTTGCCGTCAACGTCGGAATAGGTATTGTCGGTGAGGGAGGTGACCACCCCACAGACCGAGGTGGACACCTCGTGGGGAGAGAGCACGGCGGCTACCGCGCCGGTGCGGCCCAGCAGGAGGGTCACCATGTCACCCACCTGGTAGGAGCCCAGGGCCGAGAGAGTATAGGCGGCGTCGGCAGTCTCAATGGAGTAGCTTTTGCCTGCCACGGTCACCGCCGTGGGGGAGGTTGCTGAGGGGGAGAGGGCCTGGATCTGGCCGGACACCTTGGAAGAGTATGCCCACAGAGTCCGAAGGGGAACCGACCAGTAGAGCACGTCCTTCTCCTGGATGGCGGCGAGGGAAGTCTCCTGTCCACCCCGGTAGACCGTGGCGGTGGTCAGGTCGAAGCCGGGCAGGCTCTGCCAGTCGCCCGCGGCCAGGATAGGCCCTTTCAATGTGGAATTTACCAGGGCCACCCGGTCGATCTCCCCCGAGAGGGTGAGGCTGTGACCCAGGGTGGTGAGGAGGGCGGCGCCCTGCTTGGTTTTGGCGGTGAGCAGGTTATAAAAGAGGAGCAGAGCGTCCTGCCGGGTCATCATATCCTCCCGGGTGAGGGTAATGCCCTCATCCAGCCCCTGACTGTGGTACAGGTCCAGCTGGCCCGAGCCCCACACCCCGGCGGGGAAGTCGGAATCCGAGTAGCCCAGCAGCCGCACCGCCATGGTCACCCCCATCACCAGGGAGATTTTTTCCTCAGGGTGAAAGGTGCCGTCCAGAAAGCCGTTTACATAGCCTCCCTTGACGGCGGTCTCTACATAGGGAGCGGCCCAGTGGGTGTAAGGCACGTCGGGGTAGGGGGAGACCCGGGTGGTGGCGCTGACGCTGTCCCGATAGGGGGAGGCAGCCACGAGCATTTTGGTGAACTGGGCCCGGGTCACGGGCTCAGAGAGCCGCAGGTCCCCGTTTTCATCTCCCGCCATGATCTCCAGGGCTGCCAGCACCTGGGCCTTTTCCTCCAGAGTGGCGCTCCGGCCGGCGGCCAGGGCCCCGGGGAGCAGGGAGAGGCAGAGGGTCAGGGAGAGCAGCGCAGTCAAAATACGTTTTTTCATTGGGTTTTTCTCCTTTTACAGGAATGTGTATATATCTTTGCGGTATAGTTGACAGAAAGGCGGCCATGTTACGCTGCGAAGCGGCCAGGGCACTCGCTCCACCGTGGGCCGCGCCATGCGCGGCTTAGGTCTGGGGCGGCATAGCCGCCTAACGACTTCCCTACGACTCGGCCTGGTCTGCAAGCCCCCTCGGGGCTTTCTGCTCGGCCTCGCTCCGATCCAGTGTCGCTCGTTGTCCGCTTCTCCACGCTTTCTATTCATACCGCAGGGCGTCAATGGGGTTGAGCCTGGCGGCCTTGTTGGCGGGAAGGTAGCCGAAAACCACGCCGATGGCCACCGACACCCCGAAAGAGACTAGGACGCCTCCCAGAGTAGGTACGGCGGAGTAGCCGCTGCCCTGGGCCACGAAGACGTCGATGACGGCGGTGATCACGTTGGCCATAAGGATACCGAAAAGGATGCCGATGATGCCGCCGATGGCCGAAGTGGTACCCGCTTCAATGATAAACTGGCTGCGGATGTGTTTGCCCTTGGCTCCCAGGGATTTCCGTATGCCGATCTCCCGGGTGCGCTCGGATACCGACACCAGCATGATGTTCATAATGCCGATGCCGCCTACCAGGAGAGAGATGGCGGCGATGAGGGTGAGGATGGCCATGACCATGCCCACCATCTGGTCCATGGTGTCCATCATTTCGGCTGAGGTCATGACAAAGTAGTAGTCGTTGCTCTGAAAGATTTTATAGAGGGCGTTTTCCACAATGCCCTTGGCGGCAGCGGCGGTGTCCCGGCCTGTGCTGGTGAACTGGTAGGTGGCGGCATAACCCGAGGCCCCCAGCCGCTTGGCCAGGGTGTAGGGGAGATAGAGGGCGTCGTCCCCGCTCCCCTCGGAAAGGTCGGCCATTTGGCTCAGCACCCCCACCACGGTGAAGGGATAGCCCCCTACGGTAAGGGTCTTGCCAAGGGCATCCCCGCCAAAGGCGGTCTCTTCCAGGTAGGACCCGATAACGCAGACATTTTGATTTCGCTCCACGTCCAGATAGGAGAGGAAACGTCCCTTTTCCAGGCTGCCGCCGCCCATGGTCAGGTCCTTCTGAGGATTGTAGAAGGTCTCGCCCACCCCGTAGATGGAGGTGCGGGAAAACTCGGTGGAGCCGTGGCGGACCGAGGCGCTGATGGAGGTGTAGGGGGTGAAGCCCGACAAAAACTGGGGATATTTCTCCACCAGGGCGTACATGTCGTCGGCGTTTACGCTTCGGGAACCACCCCGGCCGAAGGTCTGAACAATGATACGGTTGGAGCCCATCTGCTCGAACTGGTTATTCATATAGGTCTGAATGCCATTGCCCAGACTGGTGATGATGATGACCGCCCCCACGCCGATGATGATACCCAGCATGGTGAGCAGAGAGCGGATCTTGCTGGTCCAGAGGGATTTCAGGGCCAGGCGGAAGGATTGGGTAAAGTTCATGCCATTTGCTCCTCCTCTCCAGGCTCTTTGGGCTGGACGAGCGCGGCGGGATCATGGGCAGGACCGTCATAGATGATCCGCCCGTCCTGAAGCCGGATGATGCGGTTGGCCCGGACGGCAATGGAGTTGTCGTGGGTAATAAGAACCACCGTGTTCCCCTCGGCGTTGAGCTTTTGCAGGAAGGAAAGGACCTCACGGCCGGTGCGGGAGTCCAAGGCCCCGGTGGGCTCATCGGCCAGGATCACCGAGGGATCTCCCGCCAGCGCCCGGGCAATGGAGACCCGCTGCTGCTGACCGCCTGAGAGCTGAGAGGGAAGGTTTTTGGTCTTGTCGGCAAGGCCCACCCGTTCCAGGGCATGAAGGGCCCGGTGGTGCCGCTCTTCGGCGGAGACGCCGGCGTAGAGCAGGGGGAGCTCCACATTCTCCAACACATTGAGCTTGGGGATCAGGTTATACTGCTGAAAGATGAAACCCAGCATCCTGTTGCGGATCTCGGCCTGCTGGTCGTCGTCCATGGTGGATACGTCCACTCCGTCCAGGCAATAGGAGCCGCTGGTGGGAACGTCCAGGCAGCCGATGATGTTCATGGCGGTGGACTTGCCCGAGCCCGATTGTCCTACGATGGCTACGAACTCGCCCCGGTCAATGGCCAGGCTCACTCCGTCCAGGGCGTGTACCGCTTGGTCGCCCATCGGGTAGATCTTGTAGACCTGGCGGAATTCAATGAGGTGTCCCAAGGGCTCAGCCCCCCATCTCACGCATCAGGTCCATGATGCTGGTGTTGGTGTTTTTGCGGAGGACCACGTCCCCCTCCTCCAGGCCGGAGAGGATCTCCACATAGTCCTCGTTGCTACGGCCCAGGGTGACTGTCCGGGTCTCGATCTTGGAGGCGTCGGCCACATTTCCCTCCGCGTCCAGACAGCCCTCACCGGCCACCAGTACCGTGTCTCCCCGGGACACATAGTCCCCAGGGATGGAGAGGACCGAGCCCATCTCTTCCACCACGATACTGGCCGATACGTTCATGCCGGGGTAAAGGCCCTGTGCGGCCAGGCTCTCTCCGTCTCCATCCAGGACCACGGTCACAGGGTAGGTGGTCTTTCCGCTGACGGTGGCGCCGTTGATGCTCACCTTGTCCACCTTCCCGGTGAAGGCCTTGTCATCCAGAGCGCTTACCGTCACATTTACCCGCTGGCCCGGAGCGATGCGGGGAATGTCCAGCTCGTCAATGCTGAGCACGAAGGTGAACCGGGACATGTCGTAAATGACCATGATGGAGCCGGCCGACAGGGCGGCCTGGTCCAGAGTGTCCCCCGCCTCCAGCTTCTTTTCAATGATCCGCCCGTCAATGGGGGCGGTGATGGTGTAGTCCTCCAGGTTGTCCAGGGTCCGCTGGAGGTTGTCCTGGGCGGTGCGGAGGGTGAGGGCGGCGTTCTCCAGGCTGATGGAGGCCGAATCCAGTTGGGACTGGATGTCGGTGGCCTTGAACCGGCCCACCTCCTGGTCCTCGGTGACCCAGTCCCCCTCCCGGATGGAGAGCTGCTCCAGCTCCCCGGAGTAGAGTGCGGTGATCTGGCAGCTCTCGGCGTACCGAAAGGCGCCGGTGGAGACCGAAGCGGACTCCCCGATCATGGCTGAGCCGGTGGAGGAGGGGGAGAGGGCGCCGGGATTGTCCACAGTGACGGTCACGCTGCGGGTGAGGGTCCCGCCGGGGCCCGCGGCGTCGGTGACCGCCAGGTCGGTGACAGTGCCCCACAGGGTCTCGGCGGAGCCGGATACCGTTACCAGGGCGCTCTGCCCAATGGAGAAGGAGGCGGCGTCCACGCTGTGGAAGGGGAGGGTAAGCTCCATATGCTCCCGGTCCAGGAGCTCGGCAATGGGGGTGCCAGGGCTGAGGGTATCCCCCTGGGAGACATAGAGCTTATTGACCACCCCGGTGCCTGTAGCCTTGACCGCCAGATTCTTCTCATTGTCCCGCTGGTTTTTCAGAAGATTGTCATAGTTGAGCTGGGCCGAGCGCTGAGTGAGCCTGGCCTGCTCCACCGAGGACTGGGCCTGGCGAATGGAGGCGTCCATGTCCCCGGAGTCAATAGTATAAAGAAGATCGCCCTTTTTTACCTGGTCCCCCTCAGCGAAAGGAGAATCCAGGATGTCTCCACGTACCGTGGCGGAGATATAGGCGGTATCGTTGGGCTGGACGGTGCCCGGGCCGGTGACGGTCACCGTCATATCCCGCCGGGCGGCCGCATCGGAGAGGTAGGTGCCGGCGGCCAAGCTCTGGCCGCCCTTCCCTCGGCCAAAGAAAAAGAACAGGACCAGGGCGACCGCCACGCCGAGGATGATGAGGCGCTTGGGCCACTTGCTCTTCTTTTTGGGAACGGTAAATTGGGATTGCTGGGGCGACACCGCCGCTTCCTTTTGGGTTTGCAAGCTCATAGTGCTTCTCCTTCCAAAGCTGTGTTGTTCGCTGATGAGGTTGCGCTGGGCTGCTCCTCATGTGTCAGGATGTCCAAAACGGTAGGCAACTGAACCAGGAGCTGAGCGGCCAGGTCCCGGCAGCGGTCTGCCGGATGGACCGAAAAGCTGCCGGCGGCGTTGGCCACCAGAACCAAGTTGTCCCCGGGGCGGACCCCGCTGCGGGAGCGGATCTCCTTGGGAATGACGATCTGTCCTTTGGGTCCTAACTTTACTGTGGAAATATAGGGTCCCTCTGGAAAGCATTGAAGTTCGGCCATAGTAAGTCCTCCCTTGTAGTAAAAGTAAAACTTTTCTTGCCCTGGAAAAAGGATACTCCTGGGGTGGGGAGAAGTCAAATGAATTTTTTGTAAAGTCGTTGTATAAATGGAAGAGCCTCTGGCAACAATGAGCCATGGAGGTGCAAAACACATGAAACGAAATTGGATGGAACGCGCGGGCCAGGTCATGGCCGGGAAGGGCTTTTACATAGTCCTTCTCCTATGCGTAGGCGCGCTGGGAGTCTCGGGCTATTATCTCTTTTCCGACATGAGCGAGCAAGGCAAGACCGTTTCCGGGCCGGCCCAGGTGGTGGTGACCCCCACCCCTCGTCCGACCCTCTCTTCCCCCAATACCCCTCAGGTGACTCTTGAGCCCCCCTCGGTAGCCACCCCCCGGCCGGTCCCCACTCCGGCTCCGCCCCCGGTGGCTACTCCGGCGCCCCAGCCTACCCCGGCGCCCCTTCCCTCGGCACCGGCTACCGCCACCGCCTCGGTCTTCACCTGGCCGGTGAAGGGAGAGGTCCTGCGGGAGCATGCGGTGGAGACCCTGGCCTATGATAAGACCATGGGAGACTGGCGGACCCACGATGGCGTAGACATTGCCTGTACCGTGGGGGCCCAGGTGCTGGCGCCCGCCGGAGGCACGGTCACCGATCTCTACACCGATGATATGATGGGGATGACGGTGGTCATTCTCCACGCCGACGGGGTCATGTCGGCCTGCTCCAACCTGGCGGGAGTCCCCAACGTGGAGATCGGGGACACGGTGCGCACCGGGGACGTGATCGGCTCGGTGGGAGAGAGCGCCATCGCCGAGAGCGAGGAGGCCGCCCATCTCCACCTGAGCATGACCAAGGACGGGGTGAGCGTGGATCCCCTGACCTATCTCCCGGAACGCTGAGTGACAGTCCATCGAAAGAGCCTGTGGTTATAACCACAGGCTCTTTTTTTGTGGCGAAATTGGCGTCCCGGTCTTTCCTTTTCAGAAAGACTGTGCTATAATCCAGTTGACTGGTTTCCAAACCCAGTCTAACGGCGGGAGAGAGTGCCGCCCGGGGACATGCGCTTGCCCCGGGGAAGGGACCTCCCGTTCTGTACCTGGCGCGGGTACTGCGGAGCCCTTTGGGCCCGAATCAAAAAATGGAGGTAATTTTTATGCGCAAATTCAGTACCAAAGACCTGACCCTGGCCGCTATGGTGGCCGCCCTTTACGCCGTGATGGGCTACTTCGGCAACATTTTCGGACTGACCTTTGGCCCGGTCCAGTTTCGATTTGCCGAGGCGCTCACCGTCCTGCCCTTTCTGTTCCCCTGTACGGTCCCGGGCCTTTTTGTAGGTTGTCTCATTGTCAATCTGCTCTCCCCCTACGGTATTTTTGACATCGTGGTGGGCTCGGCGGCCACGCTGATCGCCGCGGCCTGGACCGGGAAGCTGAAAAGCAAGTGGCTTGCCCCCCTGCCCCCGGTGATCTGCAACACCGTGCTGGTGGGCTTCACCATCGGTTGGGCTGAGGCGGGAGGCTTTACCGCCGCCCTCCCTGCCGCTTGGGCGTGGAACGGATTTACCGTGGGAGTGGGGGAGCTGACGGTCTGCTATACCCTGGGGCTGCTTCTGCTGGAGACCCTGCCCAAAATCGGGTACTTCCGCTCCATCATCCCGGAAAAGCGCCTGGCGTTGCGGTAAGCTCTGCCCAGTCCCGGGGGCCGATGATCTTGCCGGCCTACCCTTTGCTTTACGGAACCCCCTACAGACATATTCAACTTTAACACAAAGGAGGATGCCCTTATGAAAGTCCGCAAGGCAGTGATCCCCGCCGCCGGGTTAGGGACCCGGATGCTGCCCGCCACCAAGACAGTCCCCAAGGAGATGCTCCCCATGGTGGACAAGCCGGTGATCCAGTACATCATTGAGGAGGCGGTGGAGGCCGGCATTGAGGACATCCTTATTGTCACCAACCGGGCCAAGTCCGCCATGGACGACTACTTTGATTATTACCCTGAGCTGGAGACCCGCCTGAACCAGGCGGGGAAGGACCGGGAGCTTCATGAGGTCCGCCGGGCCGCCGACCTGGCCAACATCTTTTATGTGCGCCAGAAGGAGACCAAGGGTTTGGGCCACGCCATCTGGCGGGCCAAGCGTTTTGTGGGGGACGAGCCCTTCGCCGTGCTGCTGGGGGACGATGTGATGCGGGCCAAAAAGCCGGTGATCGGACAGCTTATTGAGGCCGCGGAAAAATATGAGGCCTCCGCCGTGGGGGTCCAGCATGTGGCCACAGAGGCCATCAGCAAGTATTGCTCTTTGAAGGTGGAGCCTCTGGAGGAGCGTATCTTCCGTACCACCGACATGGTGGAGAAGCCCCGGCCCGAGCAGATCTTCTCCAATTATGCGATCCTGGGCCGCTATGTGCTCTCTTCGGCCATCTTCGATATTTTGGAGGACTTGGAGCCCGGCTACGGCGGGGAGATCCAGCTTACCGACGGCCTCAAGAAGCTCTGCCAGAAGGAGAAGATGGTGGCGGTGGACTTTGAGGGGCACCGCTACGACACAGGCAATCTCCGGGGCTTTCTGGAGGCGACCATCGACTTCGCCATGGAACATCCCGAGACCGGGGCCTGGCTCAAGGAGTTTGTCCGCGCCAAGGCCAAAACGCTCTGAAAATAAAAAATACCCGGTTTGCGGGCCAAAAAACCAACGAGGTGAATACCATGGAGGCTGAAAAGAGAAAAGCGATGCAGAAATTGGCCATTCAGATCCGAATGGCCACCGTGGAGGCCATTCACTCCCTGGGCTCCGGCCATGTGGGCGGCTCCCTCAGCATTGCCGACGTGCTGGCGGTGCTCTATGGAGGTGAAATGAAAATAAACCCCGCCGACCCCAAGTGGGAGGGGCGGGACAAGCTGGTTTGCTCCAAGGGCCACGCCGGCCCGGCGGTGTACAGCGCCCTGGCGGTGAAGGGCTATTTTCCCTACGAGGAGCTGAAGACCCTGAATAAGCCAGGCACACGGCTGCCCAGCCACTGTGACCGAAACAAGACCCCCGGCGTGGATATGACCACCGGCTCCCTGGGGCAGGGGGCCTCCCTGGCCTGCGGCATGGCCCTGGGAGATAAGCTCAAGGGGCTGGATACCCGGGTGTTCCTGATCCTGGGGGACGGGGAGTCCAACGAAGGACAGGTGTGGGAGGCTATGGCCTTCGCCGCTGCCAAGAAGCTGGACAACCTGGTGGTGCTTCTGGATTGGAACAAGCGGCAGCTGGACGGCTGGACCGAGGATGTATTCCCCATGGGGGACTATATGGCCAAGTTCGAAGCATTCGGCTTTGACACTGTGAAGGTCGACGGCAACAATGTGGAGGCTCTGTCCGGGGCCCTGGAGCGTACCCGCAGGGGAGAGGGAAAGCCATTCGCCATCGTGATGGACACCCTGAAGGGGGCCGGGATCCCCGAGGTGGCTGAAACCGTGATGAACCACAGTGTTCCCATCAGCGACGAGCAGTATGATACGTGGATGGCCCAGCTGGGCCGGGAGCTGGAAGGGGGGAAGGCGTAATGGAGCCCAAAATCATTTACAATGGGGATATGTCTCCTAAGCTCTGCAAGCAGGTTTTGGGGGAGACCATCCCCGCCCTTCTGGAGGAAGATCCCAAGGTCGTCTATCTGGACGCCGACCTCATGAGCTGTATCGGCACCCTGAAGGGAGCGGCCAAATTCCCTGACCGGGCCATCAACTGCGGCATTGCTGAGGCCAACATGGTAGGCGTGGCCTGCGGCCTGGCCTCGGCTGGTTTCAAGCCCATCGTTCACTCCTTCGGCATCTTCGCCTCCCGGCGGTGTTATGACCAGGCCTTCCTCAGCGGCGGCTACGCCAAGAACGACATCACTATTCTGGGCAGTGATCCCGGGGTCACTGCGGCCCTCAACGGCGGCACCCATATGCCCTTTGAGGATATGGCCCTCTACCGGGCCCTGCCCGGCTCCACCGTCATCGATGTCAGCGACCCCGTCCTGCTGGAGAGTGTGCTCCGGGAGTGTGTGGACCGGCCTGGAGTGAAGTATATCCGCACCAGCCGGAAGGGCTATGCCGCCCTTTACGAAGAGGGAAGCAAACTGCCCATCGGCAAGGCGGTCACCCTTCGGGAGGGGAGCGACCTTACGATCTTTGCCGCCGGCATTATGGTCCACGAGGCCATGAAGGCCGCCCAGGCTTTGGATGCCGAAGGCATCCATGCCGCCGTGCTGGATCTGTTCACCGTTAAGCCTTTGGACGAGGAGGCTGTGGTGGCATGGGCCCAAAAGACCGGGGCTGTGGTGGTGGCGGAGAACCACAACAAGATCGGCGGCCTCTGTTCCGCCGTATCTGAGGTCCTGGCCCTGCGCTACCCCACTCCCGCCGCCTTTGTGGCTGTGGAGGATGAGTTTGGCGAGGTAGGTCCCCAGAGCTATCTGCAGGAGCGGTTTGGACTTACCGCCGGGCATATTGTTGCCCAGGCCAAAGAGGTCCTCAGCCGAAAAAAATAATTGGGAATATCCGAGACGCCGCCGGAGAGCTCCGGCGGCGTCTCTATGTAAAATTCTCCCCCACAGCCTTGACATTCGGGGTGAAATAGGGTATGCTGTAAAATACCCGTGTGGGGGCTCGGATATGGACAGGTATCGAAGTGGTTATAACGGCCCTGACTCGAAATCAGGTGTACCAGCAATGGTACCGTGGGTTCGAATCCCACCCTGTCCGCCATGTCGGAGCAAGCGGTATACCGCTTGCTCCGACTTTTTTTGAACCTTGGGCGTCGCTGTTTTGTTTCCACTGGCGCGCTGCCTTTGACCTGGACGATTTGGAAAGGAGCTGGAAGACCAATGCAGTACGTGATCGCCTTTTTGGAAGGAGTTATTACCTTTATTTCTCCCTGCCTGCTGCCCATGCTGCCCATTTATCTCTCCTACTTCGCGGGAGGAGGGGAACGGAGCGTGGGAAAGACGGTGAAGGGGGCCCTAGGCTTTGTGGCCGGCTTCACTGTGACCTTTGTGGCGCTTGGGGCCATGGCGGGAACGCTAGGTGGTTTTCTGCGGGAATACCAGACTGCCGTAAACCTGATCTCCGGCCTGGTGGTGATCGTTTTCGGCTTGAATATCCTTGGAGTGCTTCGCCTGAATCTGTTCAAGGGGAGCCGCCACTCCGTGAACACGGACAATATGGGATTTTTTTCGGCGATGGTCTTTGGAATGGTTTTTTCGGTGGGCTGGACCCCCTGCGTGGGGGCTTTTCTGGGCTCGGCGCTGATGCTGGCCTCTCAGAGGGCGCATATGGCGGAGGGAATGCTGATGCTGCTGGCCTATTCCATGGGCCTTGGGATCCCATTTCTTCTCAGCGCCGTATTGATCGACTATCTGAAAACCGCGTTCAACTGGATCAAGAAAAATTACAAGGTCATCAATACCGTATGTGGGGTCCTGCTTTTGGTGGTGGGCGTTCTGATGGCCACCGGGACCCTGGGGCGGCTGTTGAGCCTGTTCAGCTAAGGAGGAAATATGAAAAAAAGCAAAAAGATGTTTGCGGCGCTCCTGCTGGCCTTTGTGCTATTGATGGCCGGGGCCTTCGCGCTCTATACCGGATTCAGCGGGGCTTTGACGCCGGACCGGCTGACGGTGGAGGAGGGAGAAGGGAAGCTGGATAGAGGCGAAGACGGTCAGGACCAGGATCCTGAGCTGGTGATGGCGCCCGATTTTACGGTCTATGATGTGGACGGCAATGAGGTCCGGCTGTCCGACTATGTGGGAAAGCCCATCGTCCTGAATTTCTGGGCCAGCTGGTGCGGCCCCTGCCAGAGGGAGATGCCCGATTTTAACGAGAAGTATCTGGAGCTTGGCGATGAAATCCACTTCCTGATGGTAAACATGACCGACGGCAGCCGGGAGACCGTAGAGGTGGCGGCAGAGTTTGTGGAGGAGAAGGGATACGCCTTCCCGGTATTTTATGATACGGCGGCCAATGCGGCCATGACTTATGGCGTATATTCCCTTCCGGCCACATACTTCATTGACGCCGAAGGCCGGGGCGTGGCTTGGGCCTCCGGGACCATTGACGGAGAGACCCTTCAGAAGGGAATCGATATGATACGGCCTGAAGAGTAAGAGATGGCCGTACAAAGGAGGTCCATACGATGCGAATGAGAAAAAAAACCAACCTGCTCCCACGGCTGGAGGCCTGCGGACCATTGGTGGTCACCGACCCCAAGGCCATGAAGGGCCATTGGCGGGAGCTGCTTCCCGACGCCGCTGAGGTCCAGGTGGAGCTGGGTTGTGGCAAGGGCCGTTTTACTGTGGGGACTGCCCAGGCCCAGCCTGACGTGGTGCTGGCCGCTGTGGAACGGGTGCCTGACGCCATGGTCGTCGCCGCCGAGCGGGCCAAGGAGCTGGGGCTGGACAATGTCTTTTTTCTGGATGCCGACGCCGCCAACCTGGAGGAGTATTTTGCTCCCGGGGAGGTGAGGCGGATCTATATTAATTTCTGCGATCCCTGGCCCGGCGCCCGGTATGCCAAGCGGAGGCTCACCCATCCCGGCTTTTTGCTCCGCTATCGGAAGGTCCTGGCTCCCGGTGGGCAGATCCACTTTAAGACGGATAACCATGACCTTTTTGAGTGGTCTCTCTTCCAGTTTCCCAAAGCGGGTTTTACCCTTTCGGAGGTGAGCCGAAACCTTCACGCCAATGGGATATGTGGGGTCATGACCGATTATGAGGAGAAATTCCACAATCTGGGCACACCCATCAACCGCTGTGTGGGGACTATGGGAGAGCTGCCCGAGGGGGCGGAAAAATGGGGCAGAGCCTCCCGGGAGGCGGAGGAGAATGACCATGAAGAATGAATATGACAATGAGGCGTTTTTTACCCAGTACGCCCGGATGCCCCGCAGCCAGGGGGGACTGGAGGCTGCGGGAGAGTGGCGCCAGCTGAAAAAGCTGTTTCCACCTTTGAAGGATCAGACGGTGCTGGACCTTGGCTGCGGCTACGGCTGGCATTGCCGCTATGCATTGGAGCAAGGGGCCTCCCGGGTCCTGGGGATCGACCTCAGCGAAAAGATGCTCGCCAAGGCCAGAGAGCTGGGGGCATCGCCGAACCTTTCTTACCGTCTGTGTGACCTGGAGGGCTACGAGTACCCGGAGGAAGCCTGGGACTGTGTGGTGTCCAATCTGGCCCTCCATTACATTGAGGCGCTGGAGGACCTGTTCCGAAAGGTCCATAGGACCTTGACCTCCGGCGGAGTCTTTCTTTTCAACATGGAGCACCCGGTTTTTACCGCCCGGCAGGGGCAGGACTGGATCTATGACGAGGAAAGCAAGCCTCTCTATTGGCCGGTGGACGACTATTTCCGCCCCGGCAGGCGAACCACCTATTTTCTGGGCTGTGAGGTGGAGAAGTATCACCACACCTTGACCCAGATCCTTATGGGGCTTCTTCGCAGCGGCTTTACGCTGGAAGCGGTGGAGGAGGCTGAACCTCCTGAGGAAATGCTGGGCCTTCCCGGCATGGACGACGAGCTGCGCCGGCCGATGATGCTCTTGGTCAAGGCCCGGGCAAAAAAGTGATTTGAACGTCTTTCACCAACCGGCCCCATCCGCATAAGATAGATTGAAGCCGGCAGTCAGACAGCCGGACTTCAAATTCTCTTATGGAGGTACTCGACTATGGGGTGCTGTAACAACAACGGTTGCGGCGGCGGTGGCTGCTGCTGGATCATCCTGATCCTCATTATCCTCATGTGCTGCTGCGGCGGGAGCTGGGGCGGTTGCGGCTGTGGCTGCAACAATGGCTGCGGCTGCAACAACGGCTGCTGCTAAGACTTCTTTTCTCTCCCGGGCCCGGCAACGGAAGGGCTGAGGGGAGGGGACTACACAAGAGAAGCGACACAGGAGAAACACAAACAACGGGCGGAGCCAAAAGGCTCCGCCCGTTGTTTGCCCTTTTATTTTTTGGACACAGAGTAACCGGTGAGGATCTCCTGCCCACTTTCGGCGGGGGTGTGCTCAATAGACACCCGGTCTCCAATGTTGAGGATCACCGCCAGAGGATTCTGGGCGGCTGAGACCGAGTAGAAAACCTGCTCTCCCTCCAGCCGGATGAAGTAGTAGGTGTTGCCCTCTAGTACCGCAGAACGGAGCTCGGCCACCGTGCCGGTAGCGGTGACCCCGGAGACCCCGGGGGTGGTGGAGATGCCCTTGCTGGAGAGAAGGCGGGCATAGGCCCGCTCACACTCGGACACGGTGGTACCGATGGCCACGATGTCGTAGCGGGATACGTTGACCATGGCGTAGGTCTTGACCAGATTGGCCGCGTCCTTCATGGGAATGAAGTAGGTGGGCTCTCCGCCGATGTTCAGCAGGATGGGGAAGGTGGCGATATACCCCAAGTCCTGGACCACACCCATGGCGGAAGCCATGGCGGCATACTCAGTGGCGCCGGGAGCGCTGTAGTATTTGGTTTCTTTGGTGCGAAGGTTGCAAAGAAGGAAGCCCAGATTGGACTGGTCGGCGTTGGCCGAGGTGACGCCGGTATACATATACACATCGTCGTTCATGGCGATGTAGTTGTAGCCCTGGGTGGTTTGGGTCACGTCCCGCTGGCCGAAGATGGAGTTGATAAAGCCGTTGACCAGGGTGCCGTGGTAGTCATACTGAAGCATGACCAGTTCAGGGTCAAAAAGGTTGTCTACCCAAGTGGGGGCGTCGGCGGCGTCATAGTAGACGCACTCGCCGGTGACCGCGTCCACCAGAACGGCGCCAATGATGTCGGTACCGCCAAAGAGACCAATGGTCTTGGCGATCCGAGGGGCGATCCAGTAGGGGTGGCCCTCCTCGTTGATCTCGAACTCAGGCTCGGCAAAGAGGAAGGTGGGGAAATGGAACCGCAGATGGCGCATGATGTTGCGGTTGAGCGGCTCGGAGAAAGAATATTTAATGCCATCAGTGAGCCGGGCTACAGTGGCCTCCTGGGTCACCATATCCACAATCACGTAGGCGGGCAGGCCGCTGCCCCGGTTGGTGAACCACTTGATAAGGTCGGCGTAGGCGATGGGAGCTACCCGGACAGGACGGCCCTGGTAGTTGATCTGGGTGGAGTCGTCGGAATATTCAAACTGGCTCACCATGTCGGAGAGGGTGCCCATCTGCCGGTCACTGAGGTACTCGGCGGAATCCCGGTCCAGAGTGGGGATCTTATCAAAGGAGATCTGTGTGATGTCGGCGGCAAAATCGCCGGTGTCGGGGGTCAGCAGATCCCGGTATGCGCTGGCCCGGAAGATGGGGGAGGACACCAGTTGCCCCACCACCATCACCACAAGAAGCGCCACCACCAGGATCCCCACGGGAAGGCACTGGGATTTGATGAAGTGGAAATACTCCTTGAATCCACCCCGGCCCTGGAGGTCCATGCCGGAGGTCACCAGAGCGGACAGGATGTAAACGGCGCACATCAGGAAGAGGAAAATGTAAAACTCTTCGGCCTGAAGGTTGAGGGGCGGAAGGGCCAAATAGAAATAGACCACCCCAAAGAGAAGGGTGACTGCCAGATTGATGAGGATCTTCTGGAGCTTGGTTTTTGGTTTCTTCATTTTCGGTACTTTTTCTTTACGCAAGGGAAGCGCTCCTTTCTGATGGAACAATAGGTGTTGGTTCCGTACAAAGAAGTATACCCAGTTTTTGTCAAAAGTGCAACACCTGCAAAAAATAAAAATTTTGAAGGAAAAAAGGGCGGCAAATCCTTGACTTCCGATATTCGGTGTGATAAAATACCATTCTGCGTGGATTTCTTAATGGGGATACTGCGCTCATTTTTGAAATTGGAGGCCGGCGAGATGCTCACGGAACTTTCCACATCGCAAAAAGTGGTGGGTATCAGACAGGTCAAACGGGCCGTAGAGGGCGGAAAAGCCCTGGCGGTCTGGCTGGCTTCCGATGCGGATCCGCAGCTTTTGGAGCCCATTGCGGCCCTCTGCGCGGAGAGAGGGATCCCCACACGGACCGGCGAGACCATGAAGGCCCTCGGTATGGCCTGCGCCCTGCCGGTGGGAGCCGCCGTAGCGGCCACTGTGGCCGGGTAAGCCCCAATTTTGGTTTTAGCGGGATATTTTTGGAAATGTTCCGTTAAAATATAGCAGGAATCATTTGATCAGAAAGGAGGAATATCATGCCTACGTTCAACCAGCTCGTTCGGAAGGGCCGCAAGCAGGCGACCTACAAGTCCAATTCGCCCGCCATGCAGTTCGGCCTGAACACCCTGAAGAACACCGAGACCGACCTGCCCTCCCCTCAGAAGAGAGGCGTGTGTACCGCCGTGCGTACCTCGACCCCCAAGAAGCCTAACTCGGCCCTTCGTAAGATCGCCCGTGTAAAGCTGACCAATGGCTACGAGGTCACCGCTTATATCCCCGGCGTGGGACACAACCTGCAGGAGCACTCTGTGGTCATGATCCGCGGCGGCCGTGTCAAGGACCTCCCCGGCGTCCGTTACCACATCATCCGCGGTACTCTGGACACCCAGGGCGTTCAGGGCCGTATGCAGGCCCGCTCCAAGTACGGCGCCAAGCGGCCCAAGTCCAAGTAAGGAGCGAGTCCGAATCGCTTTGCCGAAATGGTTGAACATAGTTTTCTTTTCCCTATAAAGAAGAAACTG
>CAJUEU010000021.1 GCA_910585735.1 uncultured Oscillospiraceae bacterium
TGTAGTTGCGCTGCTTGCACTCGTTGCACCGCAGGGTGATTTTCACCCGGTTGCCGGCCTTTGCCATTCTTCGGCACCTCCTTATTACTTGCCCGGACCCAACAAAAAAGCCGGGCCCGGCTTTGGTTGCCGAGTCCAGCCCAAAAAGCCCCTTCAGGGGGCGAATGGACGGTGTGACTCGGCTTCATTGCCTCCCTATGACCTCTCGCGGGAGGAAAAGGGTTTGTGCGTCGCTACACCGTAAAACGCGCACAAAAAAAGAGCCCTTTTCATAGGTGCTGATATTGTACCATGCGGCCAGGGACAAGTCAAGAGAAATTTTCAGAAAAATCAGGGCTTTTGCGGGTGTGGGGAGAAGATTGACAAGAGTGAGCGTGGAATGGTACAATTTGGGTATCCTATTTTACGGAAGAGACAGCAATGGAAGGCGGTGAAGGGATGAGGGGAAGACGGATAAAGCGGGGTCTGACCCGCCGGGAGGAAGATCTTATCATGGGAGTGGTGCTTTTGACCCTGGGGGTCCTGCTTCTTTCCCTGATCCCCCTGCTGCGGCTGGGGAGCTCGGCCCGGGCCGCCCTGGACGACTATGTCTACGGCGCTCCTGTCCACTATGCCCTGGAGGCTGGAGGCGGGCTTTTCAGCGTACTTCGGGCCATTTTGGAGAATGTGCTTTATACCTATGCCGACTGGCAGGGGACCTACAGCTCGGTGATCCTATTTTCCATTGAGCCCGGCGCGTTTCAGGAGAGCTGGTACGGATTGACCACCTGGGTAATGCTTTTCGCCATCCTCTGTCCCATCTTTTTGGCCCTGGGCGCTGTGAAGGATATGGAGCGGTGGGGGCGGCTTATCATCGGGGCGGTGGTGGCCTTCCTTTCGATCCAATATCTGCCCTCACCGGCCCAGGGGTTCTATTGGTGGAACGGGGCGGCCCACTATATCCTCTTTTGGCTTTTCTCGGTGTGGGCGGTGGTGCACCAGGTGAGACTCTCCCGGTGGGAGGGGACAGAGAAGGGGTTCTGGCGCAAGGCTCTGCTGGGGATGCTGCTGGCCTTCTGGGTGGGAGGCGGCAACTTCTGCACCGCCCTGGTTTTTCCTCTGGTTTCCGGCCTGTTGTGGGTTCTGGCCATGAGAGACAAGCGCTCCTGGCAGGTGGCAACGGCCAATCTCCTGATGACGGCGGCCGGCGCTGCGGGCCTGTTCATCAGTATGGCCGCTCCGGGCAATGCCCTGCGGCAGGCAGGCTTTCAGACCATGAACCCGGTGCTGGCCATTTTGACCTCCTTTGCCCGGGCGGGGCGGACCCTCTGGGGGGCTGCGGGCTGGCAGCTTCTGGGCGCTCTGCTTTTGACGGTGCCGGTATTTTTGCTCTCCACAAGGAGCTGTTCCTATTCCTTTGACCATCCCATCCTGGTGACTCTGGGCGGTTTCTGCGCCTATTCCGCCCTCTTTACTCCACCGATCTATTCCATGGGGGAGGCGGGGCTTCTGGGGCGGCTGGAAAACCTATTCTGGTTGGCGGGACTTTTCCTGATTTTCGGCGTGGCCTTCTACTTGGCTGGATGGGCGGCCCGGCAATGGCTGGAGCCGGGCTGGGACCGAAGCAGAAAGAGCTTGTGGGCGGTTTTCATGGTAGGGGCGGTGGCGTTGACAGTTGGTTTTCTGCTCCAGCTGCCCCGGGCCAATTCCGCCCGGGCGGCGGCTGACCTGAGAAGCCAGGCCCGGATCACGTATCTGGAGGAGCGGGAGGCCCGGCGGCAGGTGTTGGCCGACCCGGAGGCAGGCCCGGAGCGTTTCCGGCGCTTTACCGGGGGGCCGGAATGCTTTTTCCTGACACGGGTGTCCACCTGGCAGGCCGACCTACAGGTGGATGGAAAATTTGCCGAGCTTCCCATTTACCGGGGGCGTGGGGGCGGAGTGACTTACGTGGAACTGGGGGAGGCCATGACCTTCTTCGGGGTGACGAATTTGGAGGAGGGAGGATTTTCTCAGAGCTTCTATCTCCGTGGGGGGCGCTATGTCTCCCTCCGGGAGTTCTGCGACCAGGCGGGGTATCTTATCACCTATGATTTTCCCATTGATACCATTCGGATCAGAACAAACCGAGAAGGATAAAAAAGGACCGCCTCCCAGATAGGGAGGCGGTCCTTTTCACAGAAGGAAGGGAAAAGTCTGTCGTTTTTTGCCCTGTGGGGGATTTTTCTTTCTGCCCCGCTTTGACCTTTTTTGAGGGGGAGGGCTCGTATAATAGCAGGGTAAGGGGGGACAGCCATGACCGTAGTCTACATAGATGAGGTTTTTGCGCTCAACGCCGTGATGGACTACCTGCTTCTGTTGTCCTCGGCCCGGCTGGCGGGGGAGGAGCTCCGCCGGGGACGGATGATCCTGGGCGCGGTCCTGGGTGGGCTGTACGCCGCGGCATTCCTGCTGCCCGGATGGGGCTATCTGGGCCATCCGCTGTGCAAGCTGGCGATGGGGGTGGCTCTGCCCCTGGCGGCGTTTGGGGGCTCCAAGCGACTTTTGCGAGTGAGCCTGATCTTTTTCGGGGTGTCGGCTACCTTTGGAGGCGGGGTGCTGGCCCTCCAGCTCTGGATGGGAGCTCCGGCTATCCCGGATTTGAAAACGCTGCTTTTGGCGGCGGCCGGGTGCTATGGCCTTCTCACTTTGGTCTTTCACCGGGGGCTCCGCCATACGGGCGGAGAGCTGGCGTCGGCCCGGCTCACGCTGGGGGAACGGACCTGCCGGCTTACGGCTCTGGTAGACACGGGGAACACTCTCACCGACCCGGTGACCGGGCGGCCCGTTATGGTGGCTGAGGGAGAGCGGCTTTCCGGGCTGTTCCCGTCAGGAGAATGCCCCACCGCCCGGGAGCTTTCCGACCCGGTGTCCGCGCTGGAGCGCCGGGGCGGGAAGGACGGACGGTGGCGTCTGCTGCCCTACCGGGCGGTGGGGGTGTCCCACGCTCTGCTGTTGGCGGTGAGGGTGGATGGGGCCCGGATAGGCGGGGAGGATTACGGTCCCCTTTTGGTGGCCCTGTCTCCCACCCCAGTGTCCGACGGCGGGGGCTACAGCGCCCTCATAGGGGCGTAGGGTATGGAGGGAAGACTGATCGTGTACCTCTGCGAGGGGCAGGGGCACGTCATCCGCCAGAAGAGCGTAACAAGAAGGAGGAAGGACCCATGAGGGAAATCATACGCCGGGCCTGGTGGTCTTTGGCGGCTTTGCTGGCCCGGCTGGGGCTGGCCCTGCCGGGGAAGATCATGTATATCGGGGGGAGCGAGACCCTGCCCGCGCCGCTGAAAAAGGAAGAAGAAGCCGAGCTCATTGTCCGGCTGGGGGAGGGGGACGAGGAGGCCAAAAGCGCCCTCATCGAGCACAACCTGCGCCTGGTGGTCTACATCGCCAAGCGGTTCGAGAATACAGGCATCAACATTGAGGACCTTATTTCCATCGGCACCATTGGGCTTATTAAGGCGGTAAACACCTACAAGGCCGAGAAGAATATCAAGCTGGCCACCTACGCCTCCCGGTGTATTGAGAACGAGATCCTCATGTACCTGCGGAAAACCTCCAACCAGCGGGGGGAGGTCTCCTTTGACGAGCCTCTGAATACCGACTGGGACGGCAATGAGCTGCTCCTTTCGGACATTTTGGGGACCGAGGAGGACATGGTGATGAAGCCCCTGGAGGAGGACACCGACCGGCAGCTTCTCTCCCTGGCCCTCAACCGTCTGGAGGACCGGGAAAAGCTTATCATCACCCTTCGTTTTGGGCTGAACGGGGTGCAGGAGCGGACCCAAAAAGAAGTGGCCGACCAGTTGGGGATCTCCCAGTCCTACATTTCCCGGCTGGAAAAGCGGATCATCGACCGGCTGAAAAAAGAGATTCTTCGGATGATGTAAGGGCCGCCGGGAAAGAAAACTCCGTGGAGAGACCAGCTCCACGGAGTTTTTTGCAAATTTCTTTAAAATTTTCCTTACATTTTGGAAAAAAGTGTGCTATAATAGGTCTATCAGATAACATTTCTCCCCAGGAATGGGAGGAATTTCATCTTGTGCGGACAGGAACGCGGGAAGGGTGCGTGCGGAGAAAAGGAGAAGTTATGTATCAAGTAGGGGACATGATCGTCTATGGACGCACGGGTGTGTGCCGTGTAGAACGGATCGAGGAGAATCAAAACGGGACCTTTTATGCCCTGATGCCCTTGTATCAGAGCTGCAGTATCCTGACCCCGGTGGAGGGGAAGGTCTTCATGCGCCCGGTGATCTCTCGGGAGGAGGCCGAAGCCCTGATCGATACGCTTCCTCAACTGGAGGCCGTCCCCTATGAGGGGAAGGCGGTGCGGGAGCTTACCGAGCATTACCAGGCCTCCATTGACTCATTTGATTGTACGGCGTGGGCGGTCATGACAAAATCCATCTATGCCAAACGACGGACTGCCGAACAGGAGAAGAAGAAATTCGGCGCCGTGGACGAACGGTTCATGAAGGAGGGGGAGGCCCTCCTCTTTGGAGAACTGGCCGTAGCCCTGGAGCTGCCCCTGGAGCGGGTGAGAGGATACATTGACGACCGCCTTGCCGGGGTGGCCGCCGCGGGAGCGTGACAGAATATGAAAAGACGGGAAGAGTGTTTGGGCTCTTCCCGTCTTTTACTTATTGGTTTTTGTCGTAGATCAGCTTTAGACCCTGAAGCATCAGATCTTCCTCAATGGAGATCTTCCGCCTGCACAGGGGGACCACCAGGGTGGAAAGGCCGCCGGTGGCCACCACCGAGGCCATGGGCATGCCCAACTCCTCCTCTACCCGGTCGATGAGGCCGTCCAGCATGGCGGCGTGGCCAAAGACCGCGCCCGACTGCATGCACTCCACCGTGTTGGAGCAGACCACCTTTTTGGGGACGGAGAGCTGGATGTGGGGGAGCTGGCTGGTGCCCGAGGAGAGGGCGTCCACCGAGAGTTGGAGCCCGGCCAGAATGGCCCCTCCCAGGAACCGGCCCTCCTTGTCGATGACCGACATGGTGTTGGCAGTGCCCATGTCAAAGACGATCATGGGCTTGGGATATTTGTCCGTGGCGGCCACCGCCCCCACCACCAGGTCGGCCCCCAACTGGCCGGGGTCGTCGATCTTGATGTTGAGCCCGGTCTTGATACCGGCGCCCACCACCAGGGGCTTTTTCTCCGTGACGGTCTCCACCGCCCGGCACAGAACATTGGTGAGCTCGCTGACCACGCAGGAGAGGACGGCTCCCTCTACGGCGGAGGGCTCCACATGATGCAGGTCGAACAGGCTGCGGAAGAGAAGGGCATATTCGTCCCGGGTCTTGGCCCGGTCGGTGCGCAGCCGGGCGGTGAAGCGGAGGGAGTCCCCCTCCAGACAGCCCAGAACAATGTGGGTGTTGCCGGCATCGATGGCTAACAGCATGACGGTTCCTCCTTTATTCTTTCTCCATGTTCTTCACGCTCTGAATGGGAGCGGCGAAGGGACGGCGGGCGTTGATGATACGAACGATGACCGGGCACAGTACCAGGTCCAGACCCAGCTCAAAGAAGATGTTGAACCCGATGAAGACGACGGCGATAACCACCGGGCCGCTGCCCGGGATCCCCAGGTTGGCGGCAAACTGGATACAGTCGTCCATAAAGA
Organism: uncultured Oscillospiraceae bacterium; assembly: GCA_910585735.1. Lineage (GTDB taxonomy): Bacteria > Bacillota > Clostridia > Oscillospirales > Oscillospiraceae > Vermiculatibacterium. The sequence continues at coordinate 5,643 of CAJUEU010000021.1, forward strand.
AGAGCATGGAGCCCAGGAAAAACACGCCGGTGTTGACCAGGGGATAGGCCACCGCCGCCGCCAGCGTGGCCCCAAAGCCGCTTTTTTTCTCCAGGAGCCGGTAAAAGGCGCCGGCGGCCAATCCGGCCAGAGTGCCCTTGAGCAGAACGATGGCCACCGTGGCGATGGGGTCCCAGGCGAAGAAGAGGGCGGCGTCCCCTGAGGCCAGAACCGTGATGCCGAAAACCAGCCCCAGCCACGCCCCGGCTCCGGGCCCCAGCAGCGCGCCGCCGATGATGACGGGCACACCTACCATGGACACGGCGAATGTGCCGAAGCGGATGGCGATGCCCATCATCTGCAGCACAGCCACAATGGCGGTGAGCAGGGCCAGCAGGGCCAGACTTCGTGTGTCGTACCTTGTGCTTTTCATATTCAATTACCTCCTGCTGCTGTCCACAAAGGGTACAGCGCAATATTTTTGCCGCCGTGACCGGCGACGGCACTATTATAGGAGGATGGGGGGAAAAATGCAAGGGGAAAATATCACGTTGGGCTCCCGGCCTGCGTGGTCACGGCTTTATAGCCGTTTCACATAGGGGTGGAGGGGGACGAAGGAGCGGCGCTGCTCCTTCGGGCTCATTTCGGCCAGAAGGGCGGGAGCAGCTCAGGTCAGTTTTCCTCTATGGCGGTCAGGATCTTGTCAATGGTCTTCGCGCGGGGATTTCCGCCCTGCTCCCGGTAGCGGTACAGGTTGGAGAGGGTCACGTCGAAATCCAAGGCGATCTCCGACAGCGTTTTGTTGGTTTTCTCCTGATAGGCCAGGATAAGGCGGGCGATAACAGAATCAACAGTTTCCATTTGGAAAGAGCTCCTTTCGTGCGTTCATGGAAAAACGCCCGGTCATAAAAGCCCTGGGTATCAAGCCCTTACGGGCAAAAGCAAAGGCCGGAAAATCTTTTTTGAGATTTTCCGGCCTTTGCCATGGGCATTTTCCCATAAATCGTGTATTTTGATTTTTGGATGAGGGCCTGGAAAAATCTCCGCTGACAGTTTGGATTTATCCTGTCCATTTAAGGCGGAGGAAATCCGGCGATCATCATATGTACATGCTTTGAAATGATATGCAGACGTTTGCCTTTTTGAGAACTATGGCGGGGCACAAATCAGAACTTTAGAACTGGACCATTAAGATTGCTTGACACCTCCCTATTTGTCGGAGATAATAAAAATAATGATCTCTCCCTTACAAAATTTCCCCTATTGAGGTAGTAAATTTGGCTTGGGGAAGTGTGACGGACGTATTTGGGGCCAAACTCTAAAATGCCGAATAAAAAGGAAAAAATATCGGATTTTGGATATATTTCGTTAATTAAAATGGTTGACAATTAAAATAATTGGAACATAATGGGAGTTTTTGCAAAAATAAGTAAAATAATCGGCAACAAGGAAAGGGGATTTGAGTTATTCTAATACAATAGGGAGGGTGAATTGTATTGGAAGACTATGAAGATTTCTTTCGGCAAAGATTGACCGACTTAAGACTCCAAAAGGGGGTAAGCGAGTACCAAATGTCCATGGCTTTGGGAAAGAGCAAAGGATATATCCAACAAATATCCTCCGGCAGGGCTTTGCCGCAGATGAAGATGTTTTTTGAGATATGCGACTATCTGGAGGTCACACCATTGGAATTTTTTACCCCGGAGAACAGGAAGCCGAGCCTGGTCAGAGATTTGGCGAGAAAGGCACAGTCTTTGGAGCCCGAAAAGATCTCGGCGCTCATTACCCTTGTGGAGCTTTTCGGGTGATACTCACCCCGGCGGTCGAGGCAACATGTTTGTATTTTTTTCGCAAGCCATTGAGCGGTGGCCCATTGGCTTGCTTTTTATAATCAACAGAAAATGGAGAATGGGAATGAAAAGAGAAAGAAAACCATTGTCTGCTGAGGAGCAGATCTACGCCAAGGGCCTGATCGAACAATACGACAAGCTGATCCGCAAGGTCATTCGTACCCATCTGCACAGGGAATTCACCACGGCGGAATTTGAAGACGTGGTTCAGAATGTGTTTGAGGACATCTGCTGCCGGCTGAAGGATTTCCCGAGATACGACAGCCCGGAAGCTCTTGTTGTCACCATCGCCAAGAGAGCGGCGTGGAAGGCATACCGGGAACAGAAGAAGGAAACGCTCCCTTTGCGGGAGGACTATCCGGCCAGGGAGGAAGACCGTGGACTGGAGGATATTCTGCCGGCGAAGCTGTCCCAGCAAGACAGACAGCTTTTGATCCGAACCTACCAGAACCTTGAGACCTCCATGGAGGTGGCCGAGGACATGGGAGAAAAGCCGACCACCATCCGACAGCGGCTGAGCCGGGCACGCAAGCGGCTGGAAGAGCTTTTATAGCAGATCTGAATTTGGACGTCACACCCTGAGAATATTTTGGAACTACACAGATAGGAGGTTGATCAAGATGTTTCAGCAGGACGGCAGCGGGAAATTGGGAGCCGATACCCATGCTAATTTGAAAGAACATCTGCATACAAAAACAGCGGAAGAGCTGGAAGAAGAACTGGACGCTATTTTCGAACGGGAGGAGTGTGAAGGCGTAGAGGCGGACCCAAAGGTCGTTTTTGAGTATTACAAAGCGATCGAAGCATTGAAGCAAAACGAAGAGACCCAGACGCCCGGGAGCTTTCAGGAGTCCTGGGCCACATTTACCAAAAACCATCCTGACCTATTTCCGAAGGAAGAAAGAAAACCCAGAACACGTCGGCTTCCGCTGCGGCATGTGGTGGAAGCGGCGGTCCTTCTCGCTATTCTACTGGCGCTGGCGGTTTCCGCTTCAGGAGTCGACTGGCCGGATTACATCATCATGTTGGGAAAAGAGATACTTCAAATCGCGCCAAGCGAGTTGGAGTCAGGCGTTATGGAGCTGGCAGAGCCAAATGAGAATGGCTATACCTCCTTGGAGAACGCTGTGGCCGACCTTGGAACGACGCAGAATGTTCGAATCATAGATTGGGTTCCGGCAAGGTTTTCAATTCAAAGTGTTGCAGTAAGAGAATATTCGATTTATACTATGGCATCAGCCAGGCTTACAAGTGGAGAATCTGAACTGATATTGAGAATATCATATTACTCTGATCAGGAAGAGATGCCGGATTTGGCCTGTGAAGATGATGATGAGAAGCGTAAGATATATCCATTTAATGGGGTGGAACATGTCTTTACTGAAAACTTTGACAGGTTTCAGGCGGCATGGAAAGATGGAAATCTTCTTTATAGTATTTCGGGTGCGGTAACCCAGGAGGAAATGGAAAGGATGGTCAATTCAACTTACGGAGGTTGACCACAATGAAAAAAAGAATCGCTGCTTTTTTGGGCGTTATGGCCTTGGTTTTTGGGACCTTGACTTGCTTTGCGGCTGAAATGCGCGCCAGCCACTATTTTGACGGATATATCCTTGGGATGGCGGCGCGGGGAAACGGTAAAATGATTGTCCAATTTACGACAATGGGAACAGGGGTCATGGACCAAATCGGAGCGTACAGTATTCGGGTCGAGGAAGAGTTCACAGCGGGGGAATGGGTGACAAGCTTTACTGCGTATGGAGATAGCGATCCAGATACTTTTTATTCTTATGATACATATGACCACACCGGGGAGTTTACTTTCTATGGTACGCCCGGGGTCAGATACAGGGCGGTCATGGTTTCCTATGCCCGAAACAGCTCGGGCGAGGAGTATAGCCGGGAAATAACCTGCACCGCCAGAGAGTGTAAATAAAGCGACTGAAGAGCCCTCCGCCGGGATGACCGGCGGAGGGCTTTTTTTCGGGGCATGCTGTGGAAAGGCTTTTGTCCGGCCCTCGAAAATTCCATCGAAAACCGTCCCACGATAAAAAATAAAGCCCCGGCGGGGACAGTATGAAACCAGGGGCCACGGAGAGAATACTGACATGATGATTCATGTCAGGAGGCTCCGGGTATGCAGGGGAAGGTCGAGATCTGCGGGGTAAACACCGCAAAGCTGAAGGTACTGAAAAACGACGAGATGATGGAGCTCCTCCGAAGGACCAAGGAGGGGGACCAGGCCGCCCGGGAAAAGCTTATTGAGGGCAACCTGCGTCTGGTGCTGTCGGTGATCCAGCGGTTCGACCGCCGGGGGGAGAACGCCGACGACCTTTTTCAGGTGGGGTGCATCGGGCTCATCAAAGCCATCGACAACTTTAACGTGGACCTGGATGTAAAATTTTCCACTTACGGCGTGCCCATGATCATTGGAGAGATCCGCCGCTATCTCCGGGACAACAGCTCGGTGCGGGTATCTCGCTCCATGCGGGACACGGCTTACAAGGTCCTCCAGGCCAAGGAGGCCTTTATGGCCGAGCACCAGCGGGAGCCCACCATGGAGGAGATCGCCAAAATGCTGGAGCTGCGGCGGGAGGATGTGGTGATGGCCCTGGAGGCCATCACCGACCCGGTGAGCCTCTTTGAGCCGGTGTATTCCGAGAGCGGGGATGCGGTGTGTGTTATGGACCAGGTAAAGGACGTAAAGAACACCGACGAGAACTGGCTGGACAAGATCGCCCTCAAGGACGCGGTGGACAAGCTCCCCGAGCGGGAGAAGCGGATCCTGGCCCTCCGCTTTTTTCAGGGAAAGACCCAGATGGAGGTTTCCACCGAGGTGGGGATCTCTCAGGCCCAGGTCTCCCGGCTGGAAAAGAGCGCGTTGGAGCAGATCCGCAGAGGAATGTAAAAAAGCCGCCCATGCAGCCAAAGGGCTGCGGAGACGATTCGGCAAAGCCGAATGTCCCCCTGGGCGGCTTTTTCCTGAGAAGGGGATGGGAAATCTTGACAGAACGCCCCCTGAGAGGTAAACTGTCCAATAGGATTAACGGTTTGTAAGGCGTACAAAAGAATTATCCGGCCTTGAAGGCCGGGACGAGGAGGAAGCAGGCTCCATGAGAAAAATTCTGGCCATTGTGGTCTGTAAGCTGGTCCGTTTTGTGGGCAAGCTGGTGGGGAAGGGGAGCAGTCTTCCCGGAAAATACGCCCTGAAGCTCTGCCCGGACATTCTGAGCCGGGTCACCCTGCCGCCCTATGTGATCGCCGTCACCGGGAGCAACGGCAAGACCTCCACCGTGGAGATGACCGCCGCCATCCTCGCCGCCGCGGGGAAGGAGGTCGTCTACAACAAGGAGGGCTCCAACCAGATCGAGGGGGTCACCACCCTGATCCTGACTCACAGCACCCTTGGGGGCAAAATGCGGGGGGATGTGCTGCTGCTGGAGAGCGATGAGCGGTACGCGAAGTATTCCTTCCGCTATTTCCACCCCACCCACTTCGTCATCACCAATCTTTACCGGGATCAGCTCACCCGGAACGGCCATCCCGAGTGGGTCTACGATGCCCTTCTGCCTGCCATCCACCCGGACACCACCCTGGTGCTCAACGCCGACGATCCCCTGGTGTCCTGCTTTGCCCGGGACCATGAGAAGGTGAAGTGGTTCGGCATGGAGGAGACTTCGGTAAGCACCCGGGAGCACCACGGGGTCTACCACGATGGGGAGCGGTGCCCGGTGTGCAAGGGGAAGATGGAGTATCGTCTTTACCACTATGAGCACATCGGCCATTACCGCTGCCCTTCCTGTGGTCACAGCCGCCAGGCTCCCGATTTTGCTGTCACTGCCCTGGACCTGAAGGAGGGGACGCTGACCATCGGTGGGGAGACTCATATTTCCTTGGCCTTTAAGAGCATTTACAATGTCTACAACATCCTGGCCGCCTGGTCGGTGTGTTCTCTGGCCGGGGTGGACAAGGACGTTATGGCCAAAACCATCAACAACTACATTCTGAAAAACGGCCGGATGGTAGGCTTTACCCTGGGGGACCACAAGGGTACCCTGCTCACCTCCAAGCATGAAAATTCCGTGGCCTACGATACCAACCTTGCCTACATCGCCGCCACCGGCAAGTCCTGCGCCGTGCTCATCATCGTGGACGCCATCAGCCGGAAGTATTTTACCGGGGAGACCAGCTGGCTCTGGGACATCGACTTTGAGAAGCTCAACGCCCCCCATATCGGTCAGGTGATGCTCTGCGGCAAATACTGCAACGACCTGATGCTCCGCTTCCGCTATACCGGGATCCCCCCGGAGAACCTCTGGTACGGGGAAAGCGTGGGGGAGGCGGTCCGGCGGCTGAAGGAAAACGGGGACGAGGACGTGTACGTGGTCACCTGCTTCTCGGACCGGGATAAGCTGCTGGACCTGGTCAAGCGGGATTCCTGAGAGGAGGGGAAGGTATGGAGCTGAACATTCTGCATTTGTGCCCCAGCCTGATGGGGCTTTATGGGGAGTACGCCAACCTGACCTTGCTCAAAGAAAAGCTGGAGCTTCTGGGGGTGGCGGTGAATCGGAAAACCGCCGGGCCTGAGGAGACTCCCGGCTTTGAGAGCGCCGACTTTATCTACATGGGGGCGGGCACCGAGCGGAGCCAAAAGGCGGCCCTTGCCGCTCTGCTGCCCCACCGGGAGGCCCTGAAAGGGGCCCTGGACCGGGGGGCGGTGGTGCTGTTCACCGGGAACGCCATGGAGCTCCTTGGCGCGGCTGTCACCGACGCCGCCGGAAAGACCTGGGAGGGCCTGGGCCTGGCCGGATTTACCACCACTGAGACCGACAAACGCGTCCCCGGGGACGTGATCGCCATGCCCTCTCTCTGGGAGGCTCCCGTGGTGGGCTTTATGAACAAGTGCTCGGTGACAGCGGGGGTGGAAAGCCCCCTGTTCCCCAGCCTGACTCTGGGCTTCGGCAACGAGAGGGAGCTGGGCGCCGAGGGGTATGTGGACGGGAACCTGTTTGCCACTCACCTCACTGGCCCGGTGCTGGTGAAAAACCCGGACTTTCTGGACGTTCTGGTCCGCCGCGTTTTCCAATGTAAGGGCTGGACATGCCCCGACCAGCTCCCGGACATTCCCTACCAGCGGGAGGCCTATGCGGTGACGCTCAGGGAGCTTCGGGCGCCGGGGAAGTAAATTAAGAACCTGTATTCACAATCTCAAACGACCGTCTGGACGGGCCTTTAGCCGCCTTGCGGCGTTAAAAAATCTTGAAATCCACAAAGGATTCCTGTGATTTTTTGCCTTGCAGGGCGGCAAAATTCCTCGTCCATCCAGCATTTTCAATTATGAATACAGGTTCTAAAAAAACGCCGCAGACCCCGGTCTGCGGCGTTTTTTATGGGAAGAAAAGAGGGGGAAGCCTACATCCCGAACCGATGGACGGCCCACCAGACAAGCCCGCCCAGCAGGAGCAGAGGGATGGCCCGCCGCAGAAGCACGGCCAGGGTGGTACCAAATCTGCGAAGCATATTTTGATAAGGAGAGCGGCGGATGGCTTTGATGCACCGTTTGCTGATGTCTACAGGGACGGCGGCCTCGGGGTCCTGAAGAAGCCGCTGGTTTTCCTCGGAGAGCCGCTGTCCCTCGGCCTCCATGTTTTGTTCCAGAATGAGGGCCAAAAGGGCGTCCTCATAGTTCTCCTGCAGTTGTTCCCGTTTGTCCATGGGGTCCTCCCTCCTGTTCCTTGAGAATGTGCAGTGCCCGGCGGCGGGCCCGGGTGAGCTTCATGCGGATGCTTTCAGGCTTGCAGTCCAGCCGAAGGGCCAGGTCACGGTCGGAAAAGCCGAAGATGTACTTCCACTCCAAGAGGAGCTGGTCGGTGGGGGAGAGCTTCTGCCAGACCGCGGAAAGCTGTTCCTTTCGGCTCAGGATGAGAAAGGAATCCTCCGGGGAGATGGGGGCAAGGAACTTCCCGGTCTCCTCGTCGTCCAGGGAAAGGCGCTGCTCCTGGGAGCCGCCTTGCTTGCGGAGAAAGTCGATGGCGGCGTTGCGCACTGTGGTGACGATATAGGAGGGGAGGGCCTTTTTGGCTACGGCCCGCACGGTTTTGGCGCTGCGAAGCAGGTCGTAGAGGCTTTCCTGGACCACGTCCTCCCGGTCGGAGGGGTTGGACAGGTACCGCCCGGCGGTGGCGAACATGAGCCGGTGGTAGGTATCGTAGAGCCAGACGATGTATTCCGAGTCACTGGCTTCCTCCGGGATGACGGCGAACAGGCCAAACACCCGATCATCTCCCTCTTATGGATTTCTTTTCTATGATATATGACGGGGAAAGGGCGGTGGGCGCAACAAGGGGACCGGCTTTTTCAGGCCAGGGCGGCAAGCTGGTCGCTGAGGGTGGCAAACTCCTTTAGCCCCAGCCGCTCTCCACGAATATCGGCGGGAAGTCCAGCGGCGGCGATACACCCGGCCAAGGTCTCCTTGGAATAGGGAAAGGCATTGGCCAGGGCATTGAGCAGGGTCTTGCGCCGCAGGCCAAAAGCCCCCCGGACCACCCGGAAAAAGAGGGTCTTGTCGTGGATATAGTCAGGAGGCGGGCAGGCCTTCAGCCTTACCACTGCCGAGGTCACCTTGGGGGCGGGAAGGAAGCACTCCCGGGGGACCTCGAAGAGAAGCTCGCAGCTTGCGTAATACTGGCACAGGACGGAGAAAGCACCATAATCCTTGCTCCCCGGCCCGGCACAGATCCGCTGGGCTACCTCCTTTTGGATCATGACGGTGACAGCGGAAAAAAGCCCGCTCTCCAGCAGGAGGGTGAGCACCGGGGTGGTGATGTTGTAGGGCAGGTTGGCGCACACCAGGGCCTTGAGGCCGGGGAACTGCTCCTTTACCAGGGCGGCCAGGTCCAGCTTCATCACGTCTCCGGGAATGACCGTGGCGTTGGGGTGATCGGCCAGGGTCTCGGCCAGGATGGGGAGCAGAGCCTTGTCCAGCTCCACCGCCGCCACCCTGTCGGCCCGCTGGGCCAGCTGGACGGTCAAGGGACCGATGCCCGGGCCGATCTCCAGCACTCCCGTACCGGGCCCTGCCCCCGAGGACTCGGCAATGTCCCGGGGCACCCAGGACTCGATGAGAAAATTCTGCCCCAGAGCTTTGGAAAAGTGAAAGCCGTGCCGCTCCAGCAGGGGCCGTATCTGGTTGATGTCGCAAAGGTCCATGGGGCGCCTCCTTGGGCTGTTTTGATCCAGTATACCATGGCTTTGGCCTTGACGCAAGGTGCTGCCCCGGGCTGAAAGAAAAATGTCAGATTTTCTTTTGGGTTCCTTAATTGCCCTTCTTGTCTCCGTGTGGTACTGTTTGAGAGAAGGAGGGAACCAAAATGAAACGCTGGAATATCTGGGCCCTGTGCGGCCTGCTGCTTCTCCTGTCCTCCTGCGGACAGGAGCCGGAGGAGGGGACTTCCGGGGGTCTTTTTACCACGATGGTCACCTACTCCGGGGAGGACGACAACGGAGCATACCTGGAGATCGCCGGGCGGAGCCAAAAGCTGGTGGCCCTGTTGGAGGAGAAGGCGGGGGCTTTTGTGATGGAAGCCTACAATTATCAGGCTATGGACGAGAAAGGCACGCCGCTTTATACCATGAACAGCCATTCCTACCCTCAAGAATTTGCCCCCACCGGCCAGACCGTCCGGGTGAGTAAAAATTATTTTCTCTATAACCCTGTTGAGACGGCGGATGGTTCCGACCTGGCGGAGAGCCTGGTCTATGATGACCTGACCCTCAACCTGCTGGTACCCGAACAGTACCGGGACAGGGAGGAGGAGATCGAGCTGGCCTACCGGGAACGGTTTTACTTTGAAAAAGTGGTCGCTGAAAACGATTACAATGAGATGGCGGGGCTCCCTGACCGGCTGGAGCTTGCCGGGGAGGACCTGACGGTTCACATGATCTATGTGAAGGATGGGCAGAGGTATTTCACCTACCGCTCCGACTGTGCCCCCGGTACCGGGAACTACATCACCGACCCGGTGGTCCAGGTCTACACCGGAAACATCCACTGCAATTATGCCCACAGCTTTTTGACCCAGTGGCTCTACCTCCCCTTTGAGGGAACCGGGGAGGAGGCTTACGAGACCATCCAGCCTTACATTGAGGCGTGTGGGGCGGAGGAGAGCGTCAGGCAGGTGAAGCCGGTAAAGTGTCTGCCGGAAGAAGCGGAATAACAGACGAGCAAGCCCACCGGGAGATCTCCCGGTGGGCTTTTTGCTGCTACAAAGCTCTATGCCTTTTTGACCGGCACCCGCAGGACGGTCTTTCGCCGCGCGGGGGGCACCTTTCGGGCGTCGGAAAGATAGATCTCGTGGTGGTAACGTTTCGGCCCGAGGTCGGGGACATAGCCCTCCCCGGCGGCGAAGTCCTCCATGGTCCGGAGGGTGGCGGGCTCGTCGTCGTAGGAGCCCAGGTGCATACACTGAACGCAGAGACCCTCCTCATAGGGAAAGAACTCCACCTTGGAGAAGTCCTGCTTTTTCTTGGCCGTGGCCTCCGCGGTGGCCCAGTCGAATTCGGAGAGGGTGACAAAATCGAGAAGGCGGATGAGGGAGATCCAGCGGAAATCCTCCTTGCGGCCGTAGTCCACCGCCCCGCCGTCCTTGTCCCACCAGAAGCCCTCCAGGGGCGGCACCACATAGTCAAAATAGCCCTCCATGTGGTGACTTCCCAGTTTGCTCATTTTGACGGTGAAGGCTATGGCGTAGAGAAGGCCCATGGCGGCTTTGTACTCCCCATTCTCCCGGTTGGGGTCCCCCTGACCCCGGACGGCCAGGAAGTTCATGGAGGGGATTTCCACCAAACCGGGCTTGGCCGGGGGAAGATAGAACTCCTTGTACTCCTTTTTGTAGTCGAAGGCCATTACGCGTTCTCCTTCCAACGGAGAAGCTGGGGGAAGAAGCTTTGCATCCGCTCTTTGGCCTGCTCCTCGGTCATGCCGGGGGTGGCCTTGGCCATGTGGGGGGCGCAGAAGGCGATCATCTCCTCCATGGTCATGTCCTGAAGGAACGTTCCTTTGTCGTAGCAGTACTTGCAGTAGTGGGGGCTGAGAGAGCCGTCGGCTTCGGTCCCTTTGGTGTCGTCGGTGAGGGGCATGGCGCAGGACTGGCAAAAGATCATTTCGTTCATGGTGGCATCCTCCTTTGTAAGTGATGTCTCCATGGTATCAGAGGAACCCTGACATCCCGCGTCAGGGTTTTCGCATTGCTCCCAGATTTTTTTGGCCAGCAGCCCTACCTGACGTCTGACCCTCTCCGGGGAGAGGATCTCCACATTGGGACCGAAGGAGAGGAGGAAGCCGTAGACCCAGTCGTCCTCGGGAAAGGTAGCGGTGGCCTCCAGGGAACTGTCCGGGAGGTGTGTGACCTGGCTTTCCGCAAGTTCATCATAGACCCGGTAGGCCACGGAGGGGGCGAAGCGAAGGTGGAGGGTGACAAAGGAGGGGGCGGCGGAGTCTTGGATGTTGGGAGGGGGTGTGGGAGAAGGGGCCATGGTCTGTCCCGTAACCGCCAGCGCCAGCATACGGGAGAGGCGGAAGGTGCGGTAGGCCTGCTTTTCCAGGCAGAAGCCCTGAAGGTACCAGGCCCGGCCCTTGAACACCAAGCGGACGGGAAGGACCCGGCGGATGGTGGCCTTTCCGTAGGAGCTCACATAGGTGAAGGAGATGACCCGGTGGGAGAGGATAGCCTCCTTCAGTGTCTGGAATTTGCCGCTGTCCTCGGCGGTATCGCCCCAGTGGGAGAGGTCCACCTCCAGCCAGTTGGGCTCCTGCCGCCGGAACAGTCCCGAGAGCTTGGAGAGGGTCTCGCCCGCTGCCAGCCCCGGGGTGGCGGCCAGGGAGCGGAGGGCGGTAAGGAGCTGGCCCTGTTCTTCTTCGGAGAGGGCGGCCCTGCTCAGCACATAGTGGTCCATGAGGGCAACGCCGCCGTTCCGGCCCGGGGCGGCGTAGATGGGCACCCCGGCGGCCGACAGGGCGTCCACGTCCCGGTAGATGGTGCGGACCGATACCTCGAACCGGCGGGCCAGCTCAGGGGCGGGGACTTTGCCCTTTTCCAGCAGCAGATAGACCAGCTCAAACAGCCGTGCCTGGGACATGGGATTCCCTCCTTTAGAAAAACGGGCGGGGATCGCCCGCCCGTTCCATAAGATGAATTACATTTCCCGTCTGCCCTCCAGGGCACGGGTGAGGGTGGCGTCGTCGGCAAACTCCAGCTGTCCGCCCACGGGAACGCCGTAGGCCAGCCGGGTGACCTTCACCCCGAAGGGCTTCAGCAGCCGGGAGAGGTACATGGCGGTGGCCTCCCCCTCGGTGGTGGGATTGGTGGCCATGATGACCTCCCGGACAGTCCCGGCGGCCACCCGCTCCAGCAGCTCCTTGATGTGGAGGTCGTCGGGGCCCACGTGGTTCATAGGAGAGATGACCCCGTGGAGCACGTGGTAGCGGCCGTTATACTCCCGGGAACGCTCCAGGGCGTTCACGTCCTTGGGATCGGCCACCACGCACACCATGGTCTCGTCCCGCTTGGAGCTCTGGCACACCGGACAGAGCCCTTCGCCCTCGGTAAAGTTGCAGCACACCGGGCAGAGGGAGATGGACTTTTTCGCGGTGAGGATGGCGTCGGCAAAGGCGCGGGCGTCCTCGTCCGGGAGGCCCAGCACAAAGAAGGCCAGCCGCTGGGCGGATTTTTTGCCCACCCCGGGCAGCCGGGCAAACTGCTCTACCAGAGCCTCCAACGCAGGGGGAAAGTATTCCATGGGTGTGTACCTCCAGAACGGAATTTTAAGAACGCAACGCCTCGATGGCCGCCGGAATGTCAGGGGCGTTGTAAATCGCTGAGCCGGCCACCAGCACGTCGGCCCCGGCCTGGACGCACAGCTTTGCGGTCTCCGGGTTGATGCCGCCGTCCACCTCCAGATGGCAGCCGGGGCAATACTGCTCAATGTAACCCCGGATGGCGGTGAGTTTGGGAAGCATATCGGCCATGAAGGACTGACCCCCAAAGCCGGGCTCCACCGTCATCACCAGAATGAGGTCCAGCCCCTCCTTCAGATAGGGGATCACCGCTTCGGCGGCGGTGATGGGCCGGAGGGCAATGCCCTTCTTCACGCCAAGGGAGTCCATCTCCCGGAGGGCGGCCCGGATGGCGGGGGGCATGTCGGCCTCCAGGTGGATGGTAAGCAGGTCGGCCCCGGCGTCGGCAAAGGCTTTCACGTACCGTCCCGGCTTCTCTATCATCAGGTGGGTGTCCAGGAACATGTTGGTATGCTGCCGGATGGACTGGACCACCGGCACCCCAATGGAGATGTTGGGGACAAACATACCGTCCATCACGTCCACATGGAGCCAGTCGGCGGAAGAAACCTTTTGAATATCCTCTTCCAGGCGGCAGAAGTCCGCCGAAAGGATGGAGGGGGCGATCTTTATCATAAATCATCGTCCTTTCAAAAAGAGTAGGGGACTTGTCTGAGGGGAAAGGGAATGTCCCCTGGGCACCGGCGGCGGGAAGATGTCATAGGATACACCAGCGGATGACCGACCGGCTCCCGCCGGCCTCCCCGAACGATGCCCTGCCCACGGTGCCGGCAGCGGCGGCAGTGGCCCTTCGGCGCCGCTTTATCATAGCCCCTGACCGGCCCTCCCCGGTCAGGGGCGCCTGTTTTCTATTCAATCATACCGTTTTCCGTAAAAAAAGTCAACAGCGGCGAGGGGGAGGCCAGGAGGAGACTGAACGTGAAGGAACTGTAAATTTCCCATGGGTTTTCTTGACAGGACCTTCGGAAAAGGGTACAATATTAACCTGAATCAAGAGGGCTGTTTTCAGGATGCATAAGCCCCGGGAGAAGGAGAGCCTGATTATGGCGAAAATGGTGAAGAGATCTTCCGCACCGTTCTATTTTGCGGCGGCGGTATGGCTTTTGTGGGGACTGCTTCTGCCCCTGTACCGGCTGTCCGACATCCTGCTGTGCGCCGGGGCGTCATTCCTGGCTCTGACCTTGGGCAAAGCCGTTTTCCCAGACGAGAGCTATGAGACCCCGGAGGAGAAGACCCAGGAGGCTCCCAGAGCTGAGGAAAAGAAGCCTGAATCCACCGGCAACCCGGAGATCGATGCCCTTATCGCCGAGCGGGACAAGGCGGTGAGCGAAATGAAGCGGCTCAACGCCAACATCCCGGACGAGACCATCTCCCGGCAGATCGACCACCTGGAGGAGACCACCCGGAAGATCATCGCCCAGGTGGTGGCCGAGCCCGGGAAGCTGTCTCAGATCCGCAAATTCATGAGCTACTACCTGCCCACCACCCTGAAGCTGCTCAATGCCTACGACCGCATGGACTCCACTGGGGTCTCGGGGGCCAACATCGATGGTACCAAGGGGAAGATCGAGGAGATGCTGGATACCATCGTGGTGGCCTTTGACAAGCAACTGGACAGCCTTTTTGCCGACGAGGCCCTGGATATCTCTACCGACATCACCGTTATGGAGCAGCTTCTGGCCCGGGAGGGCCTGGGGGGCGAGACCCTGGGCGGGGTATAAAAAAGCACCGACGGAGCATATCTGTTCCGGGAACAGAAAGAATATATTGAGGAGGAAGAAAACATGAACGACAACATGGAAATGACCCCTGAACTGACCCTGGAGCCCACCCTGGAGACGGCCGCCGCGGTGGCTGAGGCCCCAGAGCTGACCCTGGACCCCACCGTCGCTGAGAAGGAAGTGAAGCAGGCTGACCAGGCCATGCGGGACGCCAACGCGGTCCAGCTGGACGAGTCTATGCTCTCTGAGTCTGAGCGGAAGATGGTGGCCGATTTCTCCGAAAAGATCGACATCAAGGATTCCAACCTGGTACTCCAGTACGGCGCCGCCGCCCAGAAGAATATTGCCGGCTTTTCTGAAAGTGCCTTGAACAAGGTGCGTACCAAGGACCTGGGCGAGGTGGGCAACGACCTGGCCAAGCTGGTGGGAGAGCTTCAGGGCTTCGGCCAGGAGGAGAAGGGCGGTATCCTGGGCTTCTTCCAGAAGAAGAAAAATGACATTCAGTCCCTTAAGGCCCAGTATTCCAAGGCCGAGACCAACGTGAACAAGGTGGTGGAGACCCTGGAGGGGCACCAGGTCACCCTGATGAAGGACGTGGCCATGCTGGACCAGATGTATGAGCTGAACACCAAGTACTATAAAGAACTGACCATGTACATCCTGGCGGGTAAAAAGCGGCTGGAGGCCGTCCGCAACGGAGAGCTGGCAGAGCTCCATAAGAAGGCCACCGCCTCTGGGAACCAGGAGGACGCCCAGGCCTACAACGACCTGGCCAATATGTGCAACCGCTTTGAAAAGAAGCTCCACGACCTGGAGCTCACCCGGATGGTCTCCATCCAGATGGGACCCCAGGTGCGGCTCATCCAGAACAACGATGCCCTCATGCTGGAGAAGATCCAGTCCTCCCTGGTGAACACCATCCCCCTGTGGAAGTCCCAGATGGTGCTGGCCCTGGGTATGGAGAACTCCCGCCAGGCTACTGCGGCCCAGAGCGCCGTGACCAACATGACCAACGAGTTGCTGCGCAAGAATGCCGATGCTCTGAAGATGGGCACCATCGAGACTGCCAAAGAGGCTGAGAAGAGCGTGGTGAGTATTGAGACCCTTCAGCACACCAACCAGCAGCTCATCGCCACCCTGGACGAGATGGTAAAGATCCAGTCCGAGGGCGCTCAGAAGCGGAAGGAAGCCGAGGCTGAGCTGGGCCGGATCGAGGGCGAACTGAAACAGAAGCTGCTGGAGCTGCGGGGTTAATAGCCTTCCCCCGGGGGAAGGTGGCATTTGCGAAGCAAATGACGGATGAGGGGAAGCTCTCAGAATGAAATACCCCTTTTTGAAAGGAACATTCCATGAATAAGAAGAACAACAACAAAGCCTATACCGTTGGTTGGATAGTACTCCTCATTGCCATCGTGGCCGGACTGGTCCTGGGACAGGCACGGAAGGGTACCTATACGGTCCCCCAGCCAAAGGGGGACTACGTCCTGGAGAACCTGTCCACCGCCAAATACTGGGATTGGATCTCTGATGAGGCCAATGTGCTCTCAAAAAAGACCGAGGAGCAGGTGTGTCTCTATAACGCCAACTGGGACCACAGATATGGCGGTCTGGTGGCGCTGGCCACGGTGGATCACGTGTCCGGGGACTTGGGAGACTATGCCTACGCCCTGGCCAATGAAATCGGCCTCAGCGGGGGAGATGCCCTGCTGGTACTGGACATCGGCGGGCGGGATGCCTACCTGGCGGTGGGACAGAATTTCAATGTGCTGCCCACCGACAGTATGGTCAGCGATTATATGGACCAGTACCTTTACCGGGATTTCATGGCCGGGGATTATGAGAAGGGTGTGCTGAACCTGTACGGCGCCCTCCACACCCGCTATGTGGATACCATGACCGACGGCGGTCCTTCCTTTACCAGCGGGATCGCCTTTATGTGGATCTTCTGGCTGGTGCTGTTCCTGGTGATCCTGTTCCTGGTGCTTTCCGCGGTTGAGCGTTCCCGCTACAACGCCTACCGGGCCAGGTATTATGGGGTGGTCAATCCCCCTGTGATGTTTCGGCCCATCTTCTTCTGGCACGGTCCCCGGTCGGCCTGGTACCGGCGGCATTGGGCTCCGGCCCCGCCTCCCAGACCCCGCCCGCCCCGGCCTCCCCGCAGTGGAGGCGGCTTTTCCAGTGGACCCCGTGGCGGCGGCTTTGGTGGGACCCGCAGTGGGGGAGGATTCTCCTCCAGCTCCCGTGGCAGCGGGTTTGGCGGCTCCAGAGGGGGCTCCTTCGGCGGCAGCCGGGGAGGAGGCTTCGGCGGAGGCCGCGGCGGCGGAGGCTTTTCGGGCGGCGGTTCCCGGGGCGGCGGCTTTGGCGGCCGCCGCTGAGTGACAAAGAAATGAGGAATGAATATGGGTTTTAACCGAATCGAGGCCAAGATCCGTGCCAAGACCAGCATCCGCCAGGGAAAGCCCAACGCCATGCGGGTGAGTATGGTGTACCTGCTGCTTACCTCGCTGCTTACCTCTCTTTTGATGAGTGCCCTGCGATTTGACCTGCCTGAGCTGCTGTACTACTATGCTCAGCGGGGGTATGAGCCGGATGAGATCCTGAGTATCCTCTGGAGCCAGAACGCCGGGCAGATCGGCCTTTCCTGGGCCATGAGCTTGGTACTGGGGATCTACACCATGATAATGGGCTTTGGCTATGTCTCCTATACTCTCCGGCTGGCCCGAAACGAGGACCCTGGCTATACCCATCTGTTTGACGGCTTTGTCAAGTTCTGGCGGGTGCTGTGGATGAACATTCTGCGGGGGATCTTTATTTTCCTCTGGACCTTTGTGCTGGTGCTGCCCGCTATCGCCGCGCTGTTTGTGCTTCTTATGTTCGGGGAGGTAAATCCCTACTCTATTTTCGGGGTCTATACGTTGGTGGCCGTGTGGGGAGCGGTGGCCTGCATGGCGGTTTCCTACCGCTATTGTTTGGCGGAATATTATCTGCTGGACGATCCCTCCCGGACGGCACGGGCCTGCATCACTCTGAGCAAGAAGGCCATGAGGGGATGGAAGATGGAACGGTTCACCCTGGACTTCTCTTTTGTGGGCTGGTTTTTTGCGGGAGAGTTCCTGGTTCTTCTCCTGAGCCGGATCTGGTATCCCGTCGGCCTTGTGGGAATGCTGGCCTTTAACATGTGGTTTTTGCCCTACCGCATGGCCACCGTAGCCAACTTCTATGACTGCGTCAGCGGCCGGGCTGATCCCTTTCCCAAGGGAGGCTCCGACTGGGACGATCGGATGAAGGATTTTAACGACGCGTTTGACAAGCCCTAAGCCTGTATGAAAAGAAAAAAGGACTGCCGCCTCTTTTGAGCGGCAGTCCTTTTATGCCATTCAGGAGCGCTCAGTCCGGGGGCAGGTCCAGCCGAGTGCGGATGACCTGAAGATTTTCCGGCGTGGTCAGGTCCACCCCGGAGCAGCCCACCAGGGCCACCACCTTGCCCTGCCGGAGCAAAAGGTAGTCCCCATCCCGGCAGACATAGCTTTCCTCAAAGCCCAGACCAGGAGTCTCCTCCCAGTCCAGCTCGCCCCAGAGGAAGCTGCCGTTCTGGGTCTCCCAGGCTCTCAGGTCAAAGACCAGCCGGGCCAGAGGCTCGAAGGTGCAGTCGTACCGCTCGGTGGTGAGGATACAAATTTGGTCATTGGGTCCGCCTCCATTGTCGGTGATCTCGGAGTAATCGTAGAAGCGGCACAGGAGGGAGTGTTTGCCGGTGAGATGGCGGCTGTCACCGCTGGAAAAGTCAAGATCCTGAGCCATGACCACTGGGTGCTCCTGACAGGTCTCCACCGCAGCGGTGTCCTTGCTGCTGGTGAAGGGGGTGGTGGACAGTCGGAGTGAAGGCTGAAGAAAAATGCTGATGAAAAGACAGGGAATGAGGAGAAAAGCGAACACTGTGCGAAAAACCTCGGCCCCGTCCAGAAATGCGGCAAACCGCCCCGGAAGCTCCACCCGGTCGGCCCTTTTGCACTTGGATAGATAAACCTTACTGTTTACCATTGCCAGGAAGGAAAAAAGGACGGAAAGGACCCAATAGAGGGCGGTCAGCAGGGAACTGTTGTCCAGAAGAAATGAGGTAAATGCCCAGAAGCCGGGCGGAGAGATCGTCAGCACAAAGGCCAGAAATGCAATGGCGGCCAGCGTTACCACGGTGTTTCGCAGCCGGGGCTTGTTCTTTTCCCAGAAGCGGTCCCACTCCATCTCCTCGTCGGTCTGAATGGGGAGGGGATCGGTTCCCGGTTTGGATCGGAAAAGGAACATACCCCGCAGCTCCCGGACCAGCTCCCACCCCGCGTCCTCGCAGAGTTGAAAGTAGTCCCTGTAGGTCCGCATGGGGTCATCGCAGCCCTCTTGGGCACTCTCCAGGTCTACGAAATGGCGGGGCTTTTCCGCTTCCTCGAATCGGGCAATGCAGCCCAGGTATACCTGCCGCAGCTCCAGCCCTTTGGCGGCCTTTTTGTCCAAATATTCCTGCGCTCCTTTATAGTAAAGGGAGCTATAAGGGAAAAATCCAAGCTTCATGAGGTTTCCTCCTTCCTATCTAACAGGGTGGCGCCATCCTGCACCTGCCGCCGCAATCTGTCGTACTCCCCCTGGAGGGTCTGCTCGCCCTCTGCGGTGAGCTGATAATATTTCCGCCCCTCCAGGGTACGGGTGAGGGAGATCAGCCCCTCCTCCTCGAAGCGGGAGAGCAGTGCGTACAAAGTGCCCGCCCCGATGGTCACCCGGTTTTGGGTGAGCTCGGAGACATACTGCATGATGACGTAGCCGTGCCGTTCCCGCAAAAGGGAGAGGAGCACATAGTACATCTGCTCGGTGAGGGTCTCCAGTTTTTTTCGGGCCATGGCTCCGCCTCCCATCAGCCTATATCGAATATCGATATAATTATAATATATCAATATTCGATATACGTCAATAGGGGAGGAAGCAATATTTTTCAAGAGGCGAAACCGCTGGGGAGGAAGGGGTCTACCGCGGGTGGATTGACATTTTTGGCTGGGAGGGGTAGAGTGAGGGCGAAAGGGGGCGCTGATATGGACGCCATCAACAAAGAGAAATTCGGAGAATTTATTGCCCGGCTGCGAAAAGAGAAGGGGCTGACCCAGCAGGAGCTGGCCGACCGGCTTTTTCTCTCCAACAAGGCGGTAAGCAAGTGGGAGCGGGGGCAGAGCCTGCCCGACATCGACCTGCTTACCCCATTATCCGACATCCTGGGTGTAAGCGTGGCCGAGCTTTTGAAGGGGGAACGGCTCAGTGGGGAGGCCATGGACAGCGGGGAG
Organism: uncultured Oscillospiraceae bacterium; assembly: GCA_910585735.1. Taxonomy (GTDB): domain Bacteria; phylum Bacillota; class Clostridia; order Oscillospirales; family Oscillospiraceae; genus Vermiculatibacterium. The sequence continues at coordinate 25,369 of CAJUEU010000021.1, forward strand.
GTGGAGACATTGGTGAGCCAGGCGCTTCAACTCTCAGGGGCTGAGGAGGAGAAAAAGCGGGGGAGGACCCGGAAGCGGTGGAAGACCCTGTGGGTGCGGAGTCTCATCGTCTCCCTTTTGGAGGCCGGGTTCCTGATCTGGCAGGGAGAGACTTGGGAGAGCCTGGGCAGCTCAGTGTTCCTGGTGCAGCTCCTCTGCCTGCTCTTTGGCCTGTGGACCTGCTTCTTCATCAAGGAGACTCTTCCAGCCTACTATGACGAAAACAAGATCGATTATTATACCGACGGCGTATTCCGGCTCCACATCGCCGGACTCCGGCTCAACAACAGCAACTGGCCCCATATCGTTCATGCCCTTCGGGTGTGGACAGTGGGGATGCCGGTGCTGTTCCCGGTGGTCTACTGGCTGCTGCGGTCCTGGTGGAACCAAAGCCTGGCGCTGAGCCTGGGGACGACTTTGGCGGCTTGTCTGGGACTTTTTGCCCCGGTGGTCGTGGTAGGTAAAAAATACGAATAAGGCTCCGGGAAAAAGAGAAAGGCGGCGTTTGAAACAGCCGCCTTTCTCTTTTGCTTGGATAGTTTTTCATTTCACAAGAATTTTTTGTATGATAATACTGGACTTTTTTGTATGAATGAACTATTATATATGTGTTGTATTATGTCCAAGGAACATCAAGAAACAAGTGAGAAAGTGAAATTGAGGTGAGGCTATGAAGAATCGGTTCTTTGGTGGGGTGCATCCCGCCGAGCACAAGGATCTGACCGAGCACAAGGCCACAGTCTCTCTTCCCAAGGCCCCGGACCAGGTGGTCATTCCCATGTCTATGCACGTGGGTGCCCCCTGCAAGCCCGTGGTGGCGGTGGGAGATCAGGTGAAGGTGGGTCAGCTTATTGGTGAGACCACCGGGCTGGGCGCGCCCATCCACGCCAGTGTGTCGGGCAAGGTGACGGCAGTGGAGCCCCGTCTGTCGGGTGGTGGCCAGGTGATGAGCGTGGTTATTGAGAATGACTTCCAGAATACGCCCGACCCTGCTATCCGCCGCAGAGACAATGTGGGTGCCTTGACCGGCGATCAAATCATCGACATTGTCCGTCAGGCCGGTATTGTTGGCATGGGCGGTGCCGGGTTCCCGACCCACGTGAAGCTCTCGGGCGCCGTGGGCAAGGTGGATACCCTGATCATCAACGGTGCCGAGTGCGAGCCCTACATCACCTCCGACCACCGGCTTATGTTGGAGCGGGGGGACGCGGTGGTGGGCGGCGCAAAGCTGCTGGCCAAGGCGGTGGGGCTGAAAAACGCCACCATCTGCGTGGAGCTCAACAAGCCCGACGCCATTGAACATCTGAAGTCCCTGTGCGGGGAGGAGGTTCGGGTGGAGGGCCTTAAGACCCGCTATCCCCAGGGCGCTGAAAAGCAGCTTATTCAAGCTGTCACCGGGCGGCAGGTGCCTCCCGGCAAGCTGCCCGCCGACGTGAAGTGCCTGGTGTGCAACGTGGCCACCGCCGCTGCCGTCTATGACGCGGTCACCGAGGGCAAGCCTTTGACCCAGCGGTTTGTGACCCTCACCGGCGGCGCTGTTAAGGAGCCCATGAACGTACTGGCTCCCATCGGCACCCCCTTGAGCCATCTTCTTACCCAGGCCGGCGGCTTCAAGGCCGATCCCGACCGGGTGCTGCTGGGAGGCCCCATGATGGGCATTGCGGTCTACGACCTGGATGTGCCCATGATGAAGGGGACCAACTGTGTCCTGAGCCTGACCCGGGAGGAGACCGCTGCCCAGGATCCCGCCCAGACCTGTATCCGCTGCGGCAAGTGCGTGGAGGTCTGCCCCATGAAGCTTACCCCTCTCTTTATTCGGGCGAATGCCAATAAGGATCAGTGGGGAGAGGTGGAGGCCCTGCGGGTCATGGACTGCATTGAGTGCGGAAGCTGCAGCTATATCTGCCCCGCCCGGATCCCCCTGGTCCAGACCTTCCGTGTGGCCAAAGCCCAGCTGAGAAAGCAAGCGGCGGAAAAGAAAGCAAAGGAGGGTGGAAAGGCATGAACGAGTTTAAGGATCTGAGGCTGACGGTTGCCTCTTCGCCCCATGTAAATTCCCCGGTAGACACCAGGCAGCTCATGCTGGACGTGCTCATTGCCCTGGTGCCCGCCATGGTTATGGGCGTCTACTTCTTTGGTCCCCGGGCTCTGGTGCTTACCCTGGTGAGCGTTGTGGGCTGTGAGGTATTTGAGTTTGGTTACCGTAAGCTGATGAAGAAGCCCGGCGCTTTGGGCGACCTGTCGGCTGCCGTCACCGGCGTACTGCTGGCTTTTGTGTGGCCGGTGAGCATTCCCTACTGGACCATTCTGGTGGGTGATTTCTTCGCCGTTGTGGTGGTGAAGCAGCTCTTTGGCGGCCTTGGGAAGAACTTCCTGAACCCCGCTCTGGCGGGCCGGGCTTTTATGGCTCTGTCTTTTGGCAGCATGATGACCAAGTATATCAAGCCGGGCACCGCCAACTGGTGGGGCATCCCCAACAGCATTGACGCTGTGACGGACGCCATCACCACCGCCACCCCCATGGGAGCGCTTCACGCCGGAGATCTTCCCGCGGCGGATTACAATGGACTTGTGGATCTGCTGGTGGGTAATGTGGGCGGCTGTATCGGTGAGGTTTCCGCCATCGCTCTGCTTCTGGGCGGCGTATACCTGATCCTTCGGGGCGTCATCCACATCCGCATCCCCCTGAGCTATCTGGGCACTGTGGCCCTGCTGAGTCTCGTATTCCCCCAAGGGAATGATCCTGTGCTCTGGGCTCTGTCCCAGCTTCTGGGCGGCGGGTTGATGCTGGGCGCCTTCTTCATGGCCACCGACTATGTGACCAGTCCCTGCACCCCCAAGGGTGAGATGGTCTTTGGCGTTGGCTGCGGCCTGCTCACCGTGTTCATGCGGTATTTTGGCGGCTCTGCCGAGGGCGTGAGCTACGCTATCCTGTTGATGAACATTTGCGTGCCCATCATTGAGAAGGTCACCAGACCTGGCCGTTTCGGTGTGAGCCGGGAGGACAGAAAGGCGGCCAAGGCTGCGAAGAAGGGGGGCGACAAGGCATGAGCGAGAAAAAGGTACAGACCGAAAAGACCGGGAAGGTCAAGAAGGACCTGAAGAGCGGCGCCGGCCTTGGCCAGCTCACCCTTACCCTGTGCGCCATCAGCGCTATCTGCGCTCTGCTGCTGGCCCTGACCAACATGGTCACCGCGCCCATCATCGAGGCCAACGCCGAGGCGAAGAAAACGGCGGCCATTGCCGCCGAGGTTCTGCCCGGCTTTACCGGCACGCTGACCCAGGTGAACTATACGGGCTCTGACGCCACTGTCAAGTCCCTTCAGAAGGGAAGCGAGGGCAGCTTTGTGGTGGAGGTTTCCCCCAAGACCAGCTTCAGCGGCAACCTGACACTGCTGGTAGGAATCGACCCCAACCGGGTAGTCACCGGCATTTCGGTGGTGGCCTCCGGTGAGACCGAGGGCTTTGGAGCCCGAGCCTCTGAACCCGCGTGGCGGGCCCAGTTCGCGGGTAAGAGCGGCAGCGTGGCTCTGACCAAGAACGGCGGCGAGATCGAGGGGATCGCAGGCGCTACTCTGACTTCCACCGGCGTGTGCGAGGCGGTGAACTCCGCTCTGACTGCCATTGACTTTGCCAGCGACGGCCCCTTTGACCCCTCTCTGGTGCCCGACGAGCCCGATCCCACCGATGATGTGGATGTGCTCTCGGTGGAGGAGAACGGGGAAGGCTATGTGGTAACGGTGGACTGTGGTACCCTCAGCTTCAGCAAGACCCTGAAGATCCAGGTGAATATCGGTACGGACAAGAAAGTGGCCGGCGTGGCCATTCTGGAGACTGGTGAGACTGCCGGCTATGGCGCATTGGCTTCCGAGCCTGACTTTATCGACCAGTTCTTGGGCGTGAGCGGCACCGTGAACCTGACCACCAAGGATGGTGAGATCGAGAGCATTTCGGGCGCCTCCACCACGTCTAATGCCATCTGTGTGGGCGTTACCGCCGCGCTGCAGATCGTTGACCATCCCGACCAGTGGCCTCAGGGCACTGAGGTTCCTACCGAGCCTGAGACGGACGGAAGCGGCGTTTCGGTGGAGGAGAGCGGAGAAGGCTATTTGGTGACTGTGGACTGCGGTCCCGACAGCTTCAGCAAGACCCTGAAGATCCAGGTGAGCATTGGCGTGGACAAGACAGTCACCGGCGTGACCATTCTGGAGACCGGCGAGACTGCCGGCTATGGCGCGTTGGCTTCCGAGCCCGACTTTATCGACCAGTTCGTGGGCGTGAGCGGTGCTGTGGCTCTGACCAAGAACGGCGGCGAGATCGAGAGCATCTCGGGCGCTTCTACCACCTCCAACGCCATCTGCGTGGGTGTTACCGCCGCGCTGAATGCCGTGGAAACTCTGGGTTAAGGAGGGAATGGAAATGGATTTTAAGAAACAGTTCAAAGAGGGCCTCATCACCCAGAACCCGGTTACCGTTCAGCTCCTGGGCATGTGTTCCACCATGGCCATCACCATCAGCCTCTTTAACGGCATCGGCATGGGTATCAGTGTTCTGGTGATCCTCACCCTGTCCAACATCTTTATTTCGGCCCTGCGGAACATCATCCCCAACAAGATCCGCATTGCCTGCTTTATCGTGGTCATTGCCACCTTCGTCACCATCGTGGACCTGTGCCTCCAGGCCTGGCTTCCCGATCTGGCGGAGAACCTGGGCGTGTTCATCCCCCTGATCGTGGTGAACTGCATCATCCTGGCCCGGGCCGAGTCCTTCTGCTATAAGAACGG
>CAJUEU010000022.1 GCA_910585735.1 uncultured Oscillospiraceae bacterium
TCACCATCCCCGACAGCTACATGGGCGACGTGATGGGCGACATCACCAAGCGCCGGGGCCGCGTCATGGGCATGAACCCCGACGGCGAGGGCAATCAGGTGCTGGAGGCCGAGGTCCCCATGGCCGAGATGATGACCTACGCCATCGACCTTCGCTCCATGACCCAGTCCCGGGGCTCCTACACCTTCCACTTTGTCCGCTATGAGGAGGCCACCCCTCAGGCCCAGGAGAGAGCTATTGCCGAGGCCAAGGCCATGGCCGAGGAGGAGTAACCCCCTTTTCCACGCAACCGGCAGGAGCCGGGCGGAAAATTTCCGCCCGGCTCCTCTTTGGGTTCGGATACGTCGGAGTAAGGACGCCCCGGGGAGGAAAAAAGGGCAAATTTTTCCCAAAACCCCTTGCAATCCTTGGAAAAGGGTGGTATACTTGACAAGTAAGAAATAGACAGTAAGGTGAGAGTGAGGCTTGTTCCTCACTCTTTTTGATTGAAAAGGGGGCAAACTATGTCAAAGGTGACCGATACCGTGGCCCAACTGGCCCTTCCCGCCGTGGAGGCGGCCGGGTGCAGCCTTTGGGATGTAGAGTATGTGAAGGAGGCCGGAGTATGGTACCTGCGGCTCTATATCGATAAGGCCGGAGGGGTGTCCATCAATGACTGCGAGGCAGTCTCCCGGCCGGTGAGCGACCTGCTGGACGTTCACGACCCCATTGAGGGCAGCTACACCTTTGAGGTCTCCTCCGCCGGGGCCGACCGGGTGCTGAGAAAGCCCGAGCATTTTGCCGCCTATTTGGGCCATGAGGTGGAGGTCAAGCTCTACCGGGCTCAGGAGGGCCGGAAGGACCATGTGGGCCCCCTGGCCGCCTTTGAGGACGGAAGGGTCACTCTTCAGACCCCCTCGGGAGAGAAACTATTTGAAAAGCAAGACATCGCCCAGGTTCGGCTTTACGTCCGGGTCTGAGACAGAATCAGAAAAAGGAGATTGACCGTCATGCCGAGAAAAAGTCAAAAGGCCGCCCAGTCCCACGAGCTGGACGTGTCCGAGTTCTTTGCCGCCATCGACCTCATTGAGAAGGAAAAGGGCATTCCCAAGGGCTATATGCTGGAAAAGATCACCCTGGCTCTGGTGTCGGCCTACAAGAAGGATCACCCCGACGCCGGAGAAAACGTGATCCTGGACGCCGACCCGGAGAAGGGCACCGTGCGGATGTATCTCCGCAAGGATGTGGTGGAGACCGTAGACGATCCGTCTACCGAGATCTCCCTGGAGGACGCCCGGGCCAAGCTGCCCCAGGCCATGCTGGGGGACGTGATCTCCATTGAGATCAAGACCCGGGATTTTGGCCGCATCGCCGCCCAGACCGCCCGGCAGGTCATTGTTCAGGGCATGCGGGAGGCTGAGCGGGGCATGATCTTTGACGAGTTCTCCTCCAAAGAGCACGAGATCCTCTCCGGCCTGGTGACCCGTATCGACCCCCGCAACGGGGGCGTTTCCCTGCGGCTCACCTCTGGCAGCGAGTGGACCGAAGCCTACCTGGCTCCCGGCGAGCAGGTCAAGGGGGAGGTCTATCTGGAAGGCATGCGGGTCAAGGTCTACGTGGTGGAGGTCCGCCGTTCCACCCGGGGCCCCCAGGTCCTCATCTCCCGGACCCATCCCGGCCTGGTGAGACGGCTCTTTGAGATGGAGATCCCCGAGATCTACGACGGCACCGTGGAGATCAAGTCCATCTCCCGGGAGGCCGGCAGCCGCACCAAGCTGGCCGTCTGGTCAGCCGACCCCAACGTGGACCCCATCGGCGCCTGCGTGGGCCCCAAGGGCGCCCGGGTCAACAATGTGGTGGAGGAGCTCAAGGGAGAGAAAATGGACATTATCAAGTGGTCTGAGGATCCCGGTGAGTACGTGGCCGCCGCCCTGGCTCCCGCCGAGGTCATCAGCGTTACCACTCTGGACGACGGCAAAAGCTGCCGGGTCATCGTGCCTGACGACCAGCTTTCCCTGGCCATCGGCAAGGAGGGCCAAAACGCCCGCCTGGCCGCCAAGCTCACCGGCTTCAAGATCGACATCAAGCCCGCCTCCGCCCCGGACGATGAGCCCGAGGAGGAAGCGGGGGCTGAGGAGGATCTGATCGCTGAGGCGGAGTAATTCCGTAGGGGCGCACAGTGTGCGCCCGTTCAGACCCTTTTCTCCCCTCGGGCGCACAGTGTGCGCCCCTACAAGATCCCGTTATAATACTGTATAAAAGGAAGGGAGGTCTCTCTCATGCCCAAAACCATTCCCATCCGCCAATGTCTTGGCTGCCGGGAGCATAAACCTAAGCCTGAGCTCATTCGAGTGGTCCGCTCCCCTGAGGGGGAGGTCTCTCTGGATTTTCGGGGCAAAAAGCCCGGACGGGGGGCCTATGTGTGCCCCAACCCCGAGTGTCTGAAGCGGATCCGCAAGTCAAAGGCCCTGGAGCGGACCTTCTCCGCCCCTTTGCCTGACGAGGTGTGGGAGGCCCTGGAGGCCCAAATGAAAGCAGGTGAGGCCGGTGGATAACGGGATCCTGGGTCTCATTGGCCTTGCCCGCAAAGCGGGCAAGGTGGAGGTGGGTGAGGAGGCAGTCTCCATCGCCGCCCGCAACCACAAGGCACGGGCCATCTTCTTTGCCTCCGACGCCGCGGAAAACACCCTCCGCCGGCGGGAGAGCCTGGGAAACCAGGGAAACTGCCCCTCTCTTATTCTCCCGGTAAACAAGACCGAATTGGGGGGGGCCGTAGGACGGAACACCTGTGCCCTGCTGGCTCTCACCGATGTGGGGCTGGCGGCGGCAGTGCTGAAAAAGCTCCCCGAAGGGGAGTACGGCGACATGGCGGGCAGGCTGGAGCGGCGGGCCGAAAAAACCTACCGGCGCCGGAAGGCTCAACGGGATAAGGCCAAGGCCCAAGCCAGAGGAAAGCCCTGGGCCCCACCCCCCGGAGAGCAAAAACCGTCATGAGCATATATTTTTATAAGGGCCGGGCATTCATTCGGCCCCCGGTAATCATTCGACCGGGCTTGTTCCAATCAGAAAGGGGGAGCCTCCTCTCCTCTTTTCTCATTGGCGCAAGCCCCCATACAGGAGGTGCGTTTTTTTGCTGAACATCAAATACCGTATTCGCGACGTGGCCAAGGACCTGAACCGAAACGCCAAGGAGATCATGGACATCCTGGCAAAATACACCGAGGCCCCCAAGAACAACATGCAGACCCTGGATGAGCGGGAGCTCTCCATCATCTTTGAATACCTGACCCAGCACAACCAGGTGGAGAGCATGGAGAGCATTTTTGCCGAGGTCTATCATGAGCCCAAGGCCCCCGAGGCCGCTCCCGAGGCTGAGGCTTCCAAGGCGGCCGCCCCGGAGAAACCCGGGGAGAAGGCTCCGGCCAAGGCAGAAAGCAAGCCCCAACAGTCCAGTCAGGCACAGCCCGCCCCTGCCCAGAAGCCCCAGCAGCCTACCGCCCAGCGTCCTACCACCCGGGTCCCTGAGAAGCGGGTGGTGGACACCCGGAAGGGCGGCGGGGTCAACCTGGACAAGTACGACGAGAAGCTGGAGCGCATTGCTTCCTCCAAGACTCACCAGATGGACGCCGGCCGCGAAAAATTTCGCAACCGGGGCGCCAACCAGCGCCGTTCCTCCACCTTCGGAGGCAACAAGCGCCGGGCTGAGGAGCAAGAGAAGATGCGCAAGCTCCAGCTGGAGATCGCCAAGAAAACTCCCCTCACCGTGAAGATCCCCGACGAGATCGCGGTGAGCGAGCTGGCCTCCCGAATGAAAAAGACCGGGGCCGAGGTGGTCAAGTGCCTCATGAAGAATGGGGTCATGGCCTCCATGAGTGACGTCATCGACTTCGACACTGCCGCCATCATCGCTGAGGAGATGGGCTGCAAGGTGGAGAAGGAGGTCATCATCACCATTGAGGAGCGGCTCATCGACACCGCTGAGGACAAGGAGGAGGATCTGGTCCTCCGGGCTCCCGTGGTTGTGGTCATGGGCCACGTGGACCACGGCAAGACCTCCCTGCTGGACTATATCCGTTCCGCCCATGTCACCGCCGGAGAGGCGGGAGGCATTACCCAGCACATCGGCGCTTATCAGGTGGAGGTGGGCGGCAAGACCATCACCTTCCTGGACACCCCCGGCCACGAGGCCTTTACCGCCATGCGGGCCCGGGGCGCCATGATCACCGACATTGCCATTCTGGTGGTGGCCGCCGACGACGGCATCATGCCCCAGACCGTGGAGTCCATCAGCCATGCCAAGGCCGCGGGTATCCCCATCATCGTGGCCATCAATAAGATGGATAAGCCGGAAGCCAACCCGGAGCGCATCAAGCAGCAGCTCACCGAGTACGAGCTGGTGCCCGAGGAGTGGGGCGGCGAGACTATCATCTGCCCCATCTCGGCCAAAACAGGCATGGGCATTGACAACCTGCTGGAGATGGTCACCCTCACCGCCGACGTGAAGGAACTGAAAGCCAATCCCAACCGCTCGGCTCACGGCGCCGTGGTGGAGGCCCGGCTGGACAAGGGCCGTGGCCCTGTCGCCACCCTGCTGATCCAAAACGGCACCCTGAACCAGGGCGACGTCATCATTGCCGGTACCGCCGTAGGCCGTGTCCGGGCTATGACCACCGCCAATGGCGAGAAGGTGGAGCACGCCGGTCCCTCGGTGCCCGTGGAGATCATCGGCATGGCCGAGGTCCCCTCGGCGGGTGACGATTTCCACGCCGTGGCCGATGAGCGTATGGCCCGGGAGCTGGCTGAGCAGCGCAAGGCTGACCAGAAGCTGGCTGCTGACAGCACCCTGGGCAAGGTGACCCTGGAGGACCTGTTCTCCCAGATCCAGGCCGGGGAAATGAAGAACCTGAACATCATCGTGAAGGCCGACGTCCAGGGCTCCGCCGAGGCCGTCAAGGCCTCCCTGGAGAAGATCTCCAACGAGGAAGTCCGGGTCCGGGTCATCCACTGCGCCGTGGGCGCCATCAGTGAATCCGACGTGATGCTGGCCGCCACCTCGGGAGCCATCATCGTAGGCTTCAACGTCCGCCCCGACGCCAACGCCAAGACCTCCGCCGCCCGGGACCATGTGGATATGCGGATGTACCGGGTCATTTACGATGCCATTGAGGAGATCGAGACCGCCATGAAGGGCATGCTCTCCCCCAAGTTCCAGGAGGAGGAGATCGGCCACGCCGAGGTCCGCAGCGTGTTCCGTATCACCGGCGTTGGCATGGTGGCCGGCTGCTATGTCACCGACGGCCGGGTCCAACGGGGCGCCCAGATGCGGCTGCTGCGGGACAACGTGGTCATCTACGACGGAGCCATCGCCTCCCTCCAGCGCTTCAAGGACAGCGTGAAGGAGGTTGCCCAGGGCTACGAGTGCGGCATCACCTTCGAGAAGCACCAGGACATCAAGGAAGGCGACATCGTGGAGGCATACCTGATGAAGCAGATTGAGGTTAAATAAGAAAACAACTGCCGCGGGGCGGGCAATACGCCCGCCCTGCCTTTCTTTTACTTTAGGGACAGGCCCCAGCCGAAGCCCGCAGACAAACGCCGCTTCTTCATCTATAATGCCAATGGTTTCCAAAGCATCAGAAAGATTTTCTATTCTTCCCCATAGCTCTGCAGAACAGAGGGCTTCCAGTTTTTCGCGGTTCTTTTCCACGACTCTTTCATTTTCTTTTCTCTCTTCCTGCATACCCCGGTCATAGCAGCCCTCCAGCCGGTATTTGCCGGCGTATTCCCAAAGGGTTCGGGTCAATTCGTCCATATTAACACCTCTTAACTAAAAGTAAAATTACTATACTTTACTTTTAGTTAAATTCCAAGAGGAGAATGTCATGTTTACAAAAAAGGATTTTGGCCAGCGTCTTCGTCAGCTTCGGAAAGATCATAATGAATATCAAGATACATTAGCTAACCTTTTAGACGTATCAACGGCACAAATCAGCGAAATGGAAAACGGTAAAAAGACCACCACTCTTGAAAAATTGGTGCTGATTTGCGAACACTATCATGTGTCGTCTGATTATCTGTTGGGGCTTTCTGATAAGAAATAATTTCTTCTATAATTTCCCAAAGGGACCGCTTTGAGGCCAAAGCGGCCCCCTTGGAACCCCCGAAAGCCCCAGGAGGGGGGATTTCGATTTCCCCCCTCCTGGACCACCCCCTTAAAACGACCAGGGGCGGGGGACTGCGGTCCCCTTCTCCCTGGCCCCTTCCCCGGGTCGTTCTATTGGGGGAAAGACAGCCTGCACGGTGCACTTCGTGGCACCGTTCCGGGCACGGGGCGGCCCCGCCGCCAACGCCGCAAAGCTGAACATGCCAGGTGGCCCCGATTGCAACGGTATAAACCGAAGGTTACTATGCCGTCAGCGGCAACGGCGCAAGAGGGACCATGGGGCGCCGTGAGGGAGCCGCCGGAAACAAAATTGGCAAGGGCTTTTCTTGGGGGTGTGGGGGCCAAATTCTTTTCACGAAAAGATGGCCCCCACAAAGAAAAAAGAAAATAAAAAATATTTTCATTTAAAATGAGGTGATCTTTATGTCCGCTACCCGTATGGGCCGCATCAACGAAGAGATCCAGCGTGCCCTCTCCGAACTCATTCGCACCGTAAAGGACCCCCGGGTCCAGGGGCTCATTTCCATCACAAGGGTGGAGACCACCAACGACCTGAAATTTGCCAAGGTATTTGTCAGCGTGCTGGACAAGCAGGACGCCGACCAGGTGGTCAAGGGCCTGCGTTCCGCTGCCGGCTATCTCCGCCGGGAGCTGGGTCACGCTGTGGACCTTCGGGCCACCCCCGAGCTCACCTTTGTCCGGGACGACTCCATTGACCACGGCGCCCACATCCTCTCCATTCTCCGGGACCCCAAGGCGGTAAAGCCGGAAAACCCGGACAATCCCTACCGGGAGCCGGAGGACAAGGAATGACCGCCCGGGAGGCGGCCGCCCTGCTCCGGGGCTGGGACCAGATCCTTATTCTCACCCACCGCCGCCCCGACGGGGATACCCTGGGCTGTGCCCTGGCCCTTCGGGCTCTGCTGGAGCAGGCGGGAAAAACCGCCTGGCTCCTGCCCAACCGGGAGGCCACCGCCCTCTTCACCCCCTATCTGGAGGGAGCCTTCGCCCCCAGCTCCTTCGCCCCTCAACACGTGGTGGCGGTGGACATTGCCTCCCCCAGTCTTTTCCCGGAAAACGCCCTGCCCTATCGGGACCGGGTGGAGCTTCTCATCGACCATCATCCCTCCAACGAGGGCTTCGGACGCCACAACTGGGTAGAGCCGGACAAAGCGGCCTGCGGCGAGATCATCTATGAGCTGGTGGAGGAGCTGGGAACGTTGACCCCCCGGATCGCCCTCCCCCTCTATGTGGCCATTTCCACCGACACAGGCTGTTTCCAATATTCCAACACCTCCCCCAACACCCACCGGGTGGCCGCCCGGCTCATGGAGACCGGGATCGACGCCTTTGCCGTCAACAAGCGGCATTTCCGTACCAAGAGCTTTAAGCGGCTCCGGCTGGAAGGCATGCTGGCCGCCGAAATGGAGCTTTTTCAGGAGGGAACGGTGGCGATTGCCGCCGTGACCCTTGATATGATGGCTTCCCTGGACGCCCACGAGGAGGACGCTGAGGACATCGCCGCCTTTGCCGGACAGGTGGAGGGGGTGGAAACCGCCGTCACCATCCGGGAGCTGAAGCCGGGGGAATGCAAGCTCAGCGTCCGCACCTCGGGAGGACTTAACGCCACCAAGGTCTGCGCCCTTTTGGGAGGCGGCGGGCATGCCGCCGCCGCGGGCTGTACCGTAACGGGCAGCGTGGACGACGCCAAAGCCGCCATTCTGGACGCCATCCGGCAGGTCCAGGCCCGCTCGAAATAAGGCTTCCCCCCCGGGAGGCCGACCCTTTTCTGGAGGTGGATCATCCCATGCCGAATGGTATTCTTATTGTTGATAAACCGCAGGAATGGACTTCCATGGACGTGTGCGCCAAGCTGCGTGGCCTGTTTCAGGAAAAGCGCATTGGCCACGCCGGCACCCTGGACCCCATGGCCACCGGGGTCCTCCCCATTTTTGTGGGACGGGCCACCCGGGCGGTATCTCTCGCCCCCGATAACGACAAGGAATATATTTCCACATTAAAACTTGGCGTTGTCACCAATACCCAGGATATTTGGGGGGAAATTCTGGAGGAAAAAGCGGTATCTGTAAACCAGGACCAGTTTACAGCCCTTTTGCCCCAGTTCATGGGAGAGATCCAGCAGCTTCCCCCCATGTATTCCGCTGTAAAGATAAAGGGAAAAAGGCTCTATGAGCTGGCCCGGAAAGGGGTGGAGGTGGAGCGGGAGCCCCGGCCCGTCGTCATCCATGAACTGGAGCTTTTAGCGGACGAGCCTGCCCGGTGTCCGGCCCCCGCCGCTTCAGACTCCTATTGCCTCCGGGTCCTCTGTTCCAAGGGTACTTATATCCGCACGCTCTGCCACGACATAGGACAGGCTCTGGGCTGTGGGGGCTGCATGGCCTCCCTCCGCCGTACCCGAGCCTGCGGCTTTTCCCTTTCCCAAGCCCACACTCTGGAGGAGGTGCTGCGCCACCCGGACCCGGCTTCCCTCCTGCTCCCTGTGGACAAGCTCTTCGGGGACTGTCCCGCCCTAAAGCTCTCGGAAAAGCAAGCTGTCCGTCTCTCCCACGGCGGGACCTTCTCCACCCCCGCCGCCCCGGGGGAATACCGGGCCTACTCCCCCACCGGGGAGTTTTTGGCTCTGTGCCGGGTGGAGGAGGGCACCCTGTCCACGATAAAAATTTTTTTTGAGGTTTGAGCTTTAAGACAGCAGGGACAGTTCTTCTGTCTTGCAAAGAAAAAGATACGTCTGCAAGGAGTTTGACATATGGAACAAGCAAAACGTGTGGTCGCCCTGGGCTTCTTCGACGGGGTCCACCTGGGCCACGGGGCCCTGCTCTCCCTCTGCGCCCAGCGGGCCAGAGAGCTGGGGGCCGTCCCCGCCGCCTTTACCTTCGACCTCCATCCCTCCGCCCTTATTCCGGGGAAGGAGCCGGTTCCCCTGCTCACCACCCCTTCTGACCGCACTGGGCTCATGAAGCGGTGTTACGGCATCCAGGAGGTGGCGGTGGCCCACTACGACCAGAGGATGATGACCACCCCCTGGCGGGACTTTGTCACCGAATTCCTGGTAAAAGAGCTGGGCGCGGTCCACCTGGTAGCCGGCCACGATTTCCATTTCGGCTACAAAGGCGAGGGCGACCCGGAGCGGCTGAAGGCCCTCTGCGCTGACCTGGGCCTGGGCTGCGACATTGTGCCCAAGGTGGAGAAGGAAGGAGTTACCATCTCCTCCACCTACATTCGTTCCCTTCTCTCTGAAGGGAACATGGACCGGGCAATGGAATTCCTGGGCCACCCTCACGTGCTCACCGCCACCGTCCAGCACGGTAAACGGCTGGGCTCCCGGCTGGGCTTCCCCACCGCCAACCTTACCTTCCCCGCGGGGCTCCTGGTCCCCGCCCGGGGAGTCTACGTGACCCGGGCGGTGCTGGAGAGCGGAGAGAGCTACCCCGCCGTCACCAATGTGGGGGTCCGCCCCACCGTGGCCGATGGGGAAACCCTTACCGCCGAGCCGTTCCTTCTGGATTTCCAGGGGGACCTCTACGGCCAGGAGCTTCGGGTGGAGTTTTACAGCTTCCTCCGCCCCGAGCGGAAGTTTGGCTCCTTGGAGGAGCTGCGGGCCATGGTCCTCCACAACGCCGACCAGACCCGGGACTATTTTGCCGAAAACCCATAAAGAGAAAAGGAGGCCCCGCCATGGACCCGAAAACAAGGAAAATCCAATTTGGCATCTATCCTGCCGCCCTGTGCTTCTGCGGTCTCCTTTTTGTGCTGGCCTTGGATGATGCCTCCAACTGCCTCTCGGGCCTCCATACCATCATCCATGCCGAGGGGGCCCTCATCACCGACTACATAGCCCTGGCCGGGCCGGGAACCGCCTTCCTCAATTCCGCCCTGGTGACCCTCTCCGCCCTTTTTGTGTTCCGCCTAGCCAAGGCGGAGCTCAGCGGCAGTCACATTTTCGTGCTGGGGCTCATGTCAGGCTTTGCCCTCTTTGGAAAAAACATTTTCAACCTGTGGCCTTTCGTGCTGGGCTCCTTCCTCTACGCCCAGTTCAAGGGGGAGCCCTTTGCCAAGCACTGCAATATGGGGCTTCTCTCCTCCTGCCTGGGGCCCATCGTCAGCTTTCTCTGCTGGTCGGGGGGGCCGGTACAGTTTCTTCTGGGCCTGGCGTTGGGTGTGGTCATAGGCTTTGTGATCTGTCCCCTGTCGGCTGCCACCTTCCAGATCCTCCAGGGCCTCAACCTCTATAACGGCGGCTTCGCCTGCGGCCTCACCGCCTTTTTGGTGGTCCCCATTCTCACAGCCCTGGGCAAGGTCCCCGCTGGTGGGCTCTGGTGGTCCACCGAGTACACCCGTGAGCTGGCCCTGTTTCTGGGGCTTTTGTGTATCGCCCTCCTGCTTTTGGGCAGCTTTTGGGGCGGCCATACAAAGGAAAACTGGTCCTCCCTCCGCGCCCTGCTCCGTGACCCGGGACGGGCCCCCTGCGACTTTCTCAAGGACTACGGCACGGGAGCGGTGCTCCTGAACATGGGCCTGTGCGGCCTCATCGCCACAGGGTACATCCTCCTTATTGGCGGGGATCTCTGCGGCCCCACGGTGGGCTCCATCTTCACCATCATGGGCTTTGCCGCCTACGGCAAGCATCCCCGGAATATCCTCCCCGTCATGGGAGGCATTGCCCTGGGGGCCTGGCTTTTGCCCGAACTGAGCCTTACCGCCCCCGCCGTCCAGATGGCCGCTCTTCTGGGCACTACCCTGGCCCCCATGGCCGGGACCTACGGCTGGTGGGGCGGGCTGCTTGCCGGGTTCCTCCACATCTGCCTGGTAATGCGTACCGGGGCCCCGGTCAACGGACTCAACCTCTACAACAACGGTTTTTCCGGCGGGCTGGTGGTTCTCTTTCTCGACCCCATCCTCCGCTCTGTCCTCCCCCATACACCAAAGGATGAGGGCTCTCCCCCCGCTTCCGCACCTTTGAATCAGCAGGAGGATCTATGAAGATGAAATACCTGCTCGACTTCGGGGCTCTGGCTCTTCTGTATTTCCTTGTCCTGTTTCCCAGGTGGAGGGTCAGGGGTAGGGACCGGCTGATCGTGAATACCCTTTTCTTCGTGTACCTCTCCTTTGTTCTCTATTTTACCTTAATGCCCATCCTCACTGCCATCCCATTTGTATTCAACCACCCCTATACGCCCATGAACCTAACGCCCTTTGTTGACGTTTTGGCCGGGCGGGGAGACTTTCTCCGTCAGATCCTGCTGAACGTCGTCATGACCCTCCCCTTTGGCTTCCTCTTTCCCCTGACCCAGCGGGGCAGGGGAAAATTCGGCCCCACGGTGCTTTTCTGCTTTCTCATGAGCCTGGGGATCGAGCTGCTCCAGCCCCTTCTCAACGGCTTCCGCTCCTCAGACATCACCGACCTGATCACCAACACCACAGGCGGGGTCCTGGGGTACGGCCTTTTTATGCTGTTCCGCCCAGTGACCTCCTGGGTCCTGGTCCGGCTGAGACCCAAGGCATAACCGCCGGAGCAAATAAAACATCTTACAGCAAAGGGACGGCGGCACACTGTGCCGCCGTCCCTTTGCTATTATTGTTACAACGATATGGTACGGTCGCACCTTTGGGCCAGCTCAGAGTCATGGCCTGTAATCACCATGGGGCGGCCCAGGGCCTTCAGCCGCTCCAGAATACGGAGGGAACACTCCCGGTCCACCCCGGCGAAGGGCTCGTCCAGCAACCAGACCGCCCCCTCCACCGCCAGGGCCCGGGCCAGGGCCACCCGGCGGGCCATGCCCCCGGAAAGCTCCTCCGGGGTCTTGTCAGCGGCGTCGGCCAGCTCCACCAGCTCCAGCCACCGAACGGCCTCCCCCCGTCTTTCCCGGGACAGAACAGCCTCCACCTGCCCCAGGGCGGTAAGGCCGGGGAAGAGCCGGTCCTCCTGGAAAAGTAGGACGGCGGGTGTGGGACACTCCACCCGTCCCTCCCGGGGGACCGTCATCCCCGCCAGCACCCGCAGCAAGGTGGTCTTCCCCACCCCCGAGGGCCCAGAGAGAAAGGTAAGCCCCTCCTCCTCAATAGTTAACATA
Source organism: uncultured Oscillospiraceae bacterium (assembly GCA_910585735.1). Taxonomy (GTDB): domain Bacteria; phylum Bacillota; class Clostridia; order Oscillospirales; family Oscillospiraceae; genus Vermiculatibacterium. Next base: position 12,235 of record CAJUEU010000022.1, read on the forward strand.
ATATTTAAAAGCACGACCTGGTCTCCACAGCGAACGGTAAGATGTTCCACCTTCATACCTTCCCGCCCCCTCTCCAGGCCCGGAGGCACAACCGCAAAAGCCACTCCATCCCAAGGCTCAAGAGAATAATCACCACCGTCCAGGCAAAAAGCCCGGGGGCGTCCAGGTAGGCCTTGGCCGCCTGAAGCTGACTTCCAGTCCCCCATTTGGGTTGACATAATACTTCCGCCGCTACACCAGACTTCCAGCATAGTCCCAGTGCGGTCTCCCACCCGGAGGCCAGGGCGGACAAAGCGGCGGGACAATAAACCAGGCGGAGCTTCCGCCACGGGCCCAGCCGGTAATGGTCCGCCAGCTCCAATAGCCGGGGGTCGGCGGCGGCAATGCCCTGCCGGGTGGCACGCCACACCACAGGAAGGACCATGAGGGCGGAGACCACCGTGGGGACCTGGTGGGTAGGCAGAGAGAAAAAGAGGAGAAGGATCAAGGATACCACAGGCACAGTGCGTACCGCCCGAAGGGCGGGAGAAAGAAGGGCATCCCCCCACGGGGAGACAGCGGTCAGTGCTCCCAGACCTACGCCCAGAAGGCTTCCCAAACAGAAGCCCGCCAGGACCCGGCCGATGCTTGCTCCCACCGCCCACCAAAAACCGGGGTCGGGCAGCAGAGACCAAAGCCGCACAGCCACGGAGGCTGGGGCCGGCAAAATCAAGTCCTTTCCCACCAGAAGGGCACACAGCCACCATACCCCCAGCCAAAAGGCCAGGGGCAACAATATTTTTTTCAGTCTTTCCCCCGTCATCCGTTCTGGGGAAGGTAGTAGAAGGCCTCATCGGGGATGGAGCCCCCGATGGAGGCCGGATCGGCCTTAAAGAGTACCTGGTAATAACCCTGGATCCCGGTCATCATGTCGTCTCCCGTGACAAAGCATAGATTGGCGTCGGGAAGGGCTTTTTGGGCTACGGCGGCCTTGGGAATGATCCCGTGGGTCTCGGCCAGAGCGGCGGCCTCCTCCAGATTGTCCGGGTCGGCCATGAACGCGATGGAGGCCTCGTAGTCCTTCAAAAACTGCTCTACCGCCTCAGGATTCTGCTTCACAAACTCCGTGCGGGCCACCACACAGCCCATGGTAAGCACTCCATTGGCCCCGGCATCCTTCCATTCCTGGGTCAGGTCTATGGCCAGACGTACCCCCTCCCCCTGGAGAATGGCGGCAGTGGCGGCGGGCACAGGGAGCATGGCGTAGTCGATCTCTCCCTCGGCCAGGAGGGCGGAGACCTCATCGGTGGAGGGATGCCACTGGACCGTCACGTCCTCCCCCGGCTTGAGGCCGTTTTTCTCCAACAGATAGTTCAGGACATACTCCGGGTTGGCCCCCTGGCCGAAGGCGTGGACCGTCTTTCCCCGCAGATCGGTAAGACGTTTCAGAGCATCTCCCCGCTCCAGGATATAAAGCACCCCGTAGGTGTTCAAGGCCAGGATCTGAACGCCTCCATCCAGCTTGTGGTAGAGGGTGGCGGCCAGATTGGTGGGCAGAGCGGCCATGTCCACCTCCCCCTTGGTGAGGGCGGCCACCGCCTCGGTAGGCTCGGCCATGAGCGAAAATTCCATGGTTTCGCTGTCCTTTTTGTCCTCCATGAGCTTAGCGGCGCCCAGGCCGGTGGCCCCCTTCAGCATTCCCACCCGGACCTTCTCGTCATGCTCCAGCGAGGGGGTCTCGGTGGGCTCGGGCGTGGGGGTCGCCTCCACCGTAGGCGTAGGCGCCGGGGTAGGAGTGGGGGCGGGGGTCTTGGGGCCACAGCCCGCAAGCAAGGCCAGGGCCAGCGTTAGCGCGGCATATTTTCTCAGCTTCATAAAAAGCTCCTTTCTTTTTGGGACATCCCGGCGATCTGCCGATTTTCCTTTTTTATTATAGTGTGTGCCGGGAATGGTGTCAAGAAAAGTCCACGTAGGAATTTCCGGGTGGGCCGCTCTCCCCTGTAACCCTCTTTTTCAAAAGGCATAGAATGTGGTATAACCTGAATATAAGGAGGCCTCTCTATGCCCGTAAACCGCAATCGGAATCTATCCCGCGTCCGGGAGACCCGGACCGTCCCCCCTTGTACCGCCGAGGCGCTGATCGCCCGGGAGGAGCCCATGCGCCGCTATCCTCACCCCATCCCCATGTGCCGGGACTCCTCCCCCGCCCCTACGGAGGAATGTTCCCCCTGCATGAACCGGGTACTGGAGCAGCTTTCCTGCCAGAATCAGCTTTTGGTGGACCTTCTGGGGGCGGTGAATTCCCTTACCGCCGCCATCCTGTCCGGCAAAAACAAAAGCTGACAAATTTCTTATTTTTTCCTTCTCCGTCTTGCGTCAGGCAAAAAAATCCTCTATAATAGCCGGGTATCCCTCAAACGGGATATCCGGCTATTCTTATTTTTTCCATACCGGGGTATACTAACCCTTTGAACAATGCCCGGTCCGCTGTGCCGCGGCAGGGAAAGGAGCTCCCTCATGGCAGCCAAGAAAAGAAAGAAAAGAGCGAAAAAAAGACGGCCCTCGCCTGTGGTTCGGGCTTTTAAGGGCCTTTACGCCACTCTGGTGGTCTTCTCCGCTATTGTGGTGGGTCTCTATGGCCTCTATAAATTTTCCGCCCAAAAGCCCACGATGGAGGGCAGCGAGACTCCGCCCCGGCCCACCTCCAACATCGTGGTCACCGACAACCCCGACACCAAGGACGACGAGAGCCAGTACCTCGTCCGCAAAAAGGATACCTGGACCTTCCTGCTGGTTGCTAAGGACCAGGTCAGCGGCAGCACCGACACCATTATGGTATGCACCTACGACACGGCCAACCAGAAGGTGGGGCTGGTCTCCATCCCACGGGACACCCTGGTGGTCCGGGAGGGATGGAAATACCGCCGAATCAACGCCGCTTACGCCAGCGGCGGCATGGAGGAGCTGATGGCGGCCGCCGGGGAGATCCTGGGGTTCCCCATCGACCACTATGTGCTGATCAACACCAAGATTTTCGTGGAGCTCATCGACGCGGTGGGTGGGGTGGATTTTGACGTGCCCGTCCACATGGCCTACGACGACCCCTACCAGGACCTTCACATCCATTTTGAGCCCGGTCTTCAGCGCCTCTCGGGCAAAGAGGCCCTGGAGGTGGTCCGCTGTCGGAAGAATTCGGATGGTCCCGAGGGCCGGGAAATCTACGACGCATATCCCGACGCCGACATTGGCCGTACCCGGACTCAGCAGGCCATGGTGAAGACTGTGGCCAAGAAGGTCCTCTCCCAACCTCAAAAGCTGGGGGACTATATCCGCCTGTTCTTCCAGTATGTGGATACCGACCTGACCCTTGGCAACATGCTGTGGTTTGCCGAGCCCGCTTTGGGCTTTGACTTTGAAGATCTTACCACCGCCACCCTCCCCGGAAACGGCAACGCCACCTGGGGCAACCTTACCTACCTCTATGCTCTGGATGTGGAAGACTCCCTGGAGATCATCAACGACTGCCTTAACCCTTACACCACCCCCATCACCAAGGATATGGTAAAGATGCCCCAAGGCAAATGACCACAAAAAGCCCCCGCCGGATACTTTCGGCGGGGGCTTTTCATGGTGTCACAGTCCCTCCTCTATCCGTGGAAGGTATTCCTCCCGCAGATAGCGGCAAAACATCCGGGCCAGATGGGCCGAAGGGGACGCCTCAGGGCAGAGAAGGGCCAGCTCCCAGGTATATCCCGGGAGAAGCGCTCCCCAGGTGTTTGGAATGTCAGCCTCCTCCCCCGGATAATAAATATCCAGTCCGGCGCACAGAGAGTGCTGGATGTGGTAAAAGGCGTCGATAGCGTTGGGGAGTACCCGATAATCCAGCCGGATCCCCTCCTTGCGGCAGTCCTCCCACAGGGGGACCGCCACCTTTTCCAGGCTGCCCATGCCCACCAGGGGCACCCCTGCCAGCTCCCGGAGGGTCACGGCCTCCCGGCCGAACAGGGGCAATTTGTCCCCAACGTCCACCGCCACCGGGTAGGTCTTCAGCACGTGGACACGGCAGCCCGGTCGCTGTGTGGGCATCTGAAGCACACAGCCGCAGTCGGTCTCTCCGCTGAGGGCGGCGTCCACCACCTCATCCGCCGTCAGGGTCCGCACCTCCAAGCTAAGGTGGGGAAACCTGTCCTGAAATTCCTTGACGATCCGCTCCAAACCGGGGAGAAGAAACGTGAGCAAGCTCACCGAAAAGGCCACCCGCAGAGTAGCCTGCCGGCTGGCCAACCGGGAGAGCTCCCCGGTCATGGCGTCAAACCGGCCCACAACGTCAGTGGCCGAAAAAAGCAGGTACTCCCCATATTCCGTGAGGGAGAGATGGTTTTTCTCATTGTTGAAGAGGGGCGCGCCGATCTCCTCCTCCAGGTTGGAAAGGGCCTGGCGGAGGGACTGCCGGGTGATGAAGAGCCCTTCGGCGGCCCGGGTGTAATTTAGGGTCTCGGCGGTCTTGAGAAAGTAGCGTAGCTGGGTGATGTCCATAAAAAGGCTCTCCTCTCATACCGCAGTTTTTACCTGCGGTTACGTCAAAATTATAACTCCTTTTTCCTTTTCTGTAAAGCTGATAAAATAGCAACAGCTGCAAAAACCCGAAAAAGCAACTTACATTTTAGGAGGAAATTGGAATGAGCGAGAAGAAAAAGACCCTCTCCCGCCGAGAATTCCTGCGGGGAGCCGCCGGCACCGCCGGTATCGCCGCCCTGGGGATGCTCACCGCCTGCGGGAACGGTACCACCGACACCACCCCCACCCCCGAGGGGGGCGAGGTGGTCAACAAGATCTATACCCCCGGCGAGTATACCGCTTCGGCCCAGGGCATGGAGAGCCTGGTCACCGTCACCATCAAGGTGGACGAGACCAGCATCCTGGAGGCCACCGTGGACACCGCCGGTGAGACCGCCGGACTGGGTGAGCCTGCGGGCGCAAAGCTGGCCGAGGAGATCCTCAGCAAGCAGAGCATCGACATTGACGGGGTCTCCGGGGCCACCGTCACCTCCAAGGCCGCCAAGGCTGCTCTGGAGGAGTGTATTGCCAAGGCCAAGGGGGTGGACGTCTCCCTCATCCGGGGCGAGGGCGCCGGTAAGGAGGAGCAGGGCTCTGCCGACTGGCTGGGCGCCGCCCCCGAGATCAAGGACAGCGATGTGGTGGGGACCTACGACACCGAGGTGCTGGTCATCGGCGCCGGCACCGCCGGCCTCTTTGCCGCCTGCGCCGCCGTGGAGGAGGGCGCCAAGACCATCCTCATCGAGAAGATGGGGGAGGAGTACGGCGGCTCCGGCGTCCGGGACACCCTGGCGGCCATCGGCTCCAAGCAGCAGCTCGCCGAGAATGGCAATCCCGACAAATTTGGTGTCATCACCGAGATGTACCGCCAGTCCAACGGCTACGGCGACCAGCGGCTCTACAAGGTCTGGGCCGACGAGTCGGGCGAGGCCATCGACTGGTACACCGAGCGGTGTGCCGAGGGGGGCCTTTCCATCCGCTTTGAGAAGGACGACCACTCCAGGGACGTGCGCTATCCCATCTATGATGTGGGCCACTCCCTCCAGACCAGCCAGACTTTGGGGGCCCATGGTGCCACCGCCAACATTCTGAAGGCCTATGGCAAGAACCTGGGCCTTGAGATCCATTACGAGACCTCCCTGGTGGAGCTCATCAAGGAGGGGGATAAGGTCACGGGCATCTATGCCAGGACAAACGAGGGCTTTGTGCGCTACAACGCCAGCAAGGGCGTCATCGTCTGTGCCGGCGGTTACAGCCTCAATATGGACATGATGAATGCCCTTCAGCCCGAGTCGGCCAAGATGATCAACATCAACTACTCCTACCCCGGCAGCCAGGGCGACGGCATCAAGGCCTGCCTGTGGGCCGGGGCCGCCATGGACGAGACCCACTGCGGTATGTTCTTTGACCGGGGCGGCATCGCCCCTGACCAGGTGGGCTGTGAGCAAGAGGGCTTCCTCTTCTGGATGGGCTCCCAGCCCTTCCTGAAGGTGGGCCTGGACGGCAAGCGGTTCACCAATGAGAGTGGCTGCTACGACCACATCCTCCACGATGCCTGGAACCTGCCCGGTCATACCTACGCCATGGTGTGGGACGCCGACTACAAGAAGGACATGGAGCGCTTCGACACCCACGGGTGCAGCCGGATGTTCCCCCATGTCAACGGTGCTGAGTCGGTGTGGCCTCTGGAGGAGCTCAATGAGCCCGCCTTTATGACCCCCTACCGGGAGGCCGGGCTGGTGGTGAAGGCCGACACCATTGAGGAGCTGGCACAGAAGCTGGGCCTCCCCGGGGAGGACTTCAAGGCCACCGTAGAGCGCTACAATGAGCTTTACGACAAGCAGAACGACGAGGATTTCGGCAAGGAGGCCTTCCGCCTGTCCCAGCTGCGCACCGCTCCCTTCGAGGGGGTGCGGATGTCGGGGGGCTACTTCATCTGCACCATGGATGGTATCAAGATCGACACCAACATGAACGCTCTGGACACCGAAGGCAAGCCCATCGAGGGCCTCTATGTGGCGGGCGACAGCTCGGGCAGCTACTTTGACACCAGCTACCCCAACCTGCTGGCGGGCTGCGCCGCCGGGCGGAGCGTCACCTTCGGCCGTCGGGCCGGCAAGCTGGCGGCTCATCGATAAGCTCCCCTTTCCATTCGTTTTCTTTGGAGCGGGCAGGCCCTTGCGGTCTGCCCGCTCTCTGCTTCAAAAAGGCACGAAAGGGAGAATTTGCCCATTTGCACAATTCACATTTTGTTTACGTTTCCTTTCTTGACCTTTTCTTACAAAGAGGCTATGATAAGGAGTATCTATCTGGAATCGGAGGTGAGGCCGGTGAACTGGCTCCAGCGTTTCATGTACGGACGGTATGGTAACGATCAGTTAAATCTGGCGCTGATGGGTCTCTACCTGGTCCTCTACCTTATCTCCTCCCTGTTTCGGGTCGATAGCCTGGCCCTTCTGGCTACCGTTCTTCCAGCCATCATGCTCCTTCGGATGCTTTCCAGACACCCGGAAAAACGCCGGGCGGAGAACGCCAAATTTTTGGAGCTGGTGCGCCCTATCGTCCGCTGGTACAATGTAAAAAAGTGCCGCCGCCAGGACCGGGAGCACTGCTATTTTCGGTGCCCCAACTGCGGCCAGCAGCTCCGGGTCCCCAAGGGTAAGGGCAAGCTCTCCATTACCTGCCGAAGCTGTGGAGTGTCCTTTGAGAAAAAGACCTGAATCACGTGAAACGCCGGAAGGAATACGCTTCCGGCGTTTTTATACCTCAAAGGCATTTTCTGTCATTCTGTATAGGTATTCGACATGGAGCCTTTGACGGTGTATAATCACCCACAGACCCGGCGAGTCGCCCCACTGTACCGAAACCCACTGGCAAAGGAGGACCTCATGAAACGAACTGTATCCCTTTTAACTGCCTCCTTACTGCTTCTCTCTCTGACAGCCTGCGGCAATGAAAGCATCCCAAGCCCCACACCCTCCCAGCCTGTGGCCGAGGCCACCCCAACAACCACGCCGGAACCTACGCCCCAGCCCACGCCCTGGAACTGGCCGGAGGGAGCCCCGGAGGAACAGGGGATAGACCCCGGCATGCTGGAAAAGCTCCACGCTGACCTGGACGCCTCCGATGTTCGGTCCGCCCTGGTGGTCCGAAACGGCGTATTGGTGGATGAATACTACAAGGAGGGCTTTGACGAAACGAGCGTCTTTTCCCTCCAGTCCTGCTCCAAGAGCGTCACCAGCGCCCTGGTGGGTCTTGCCATTGAGCAGGGGTACATCCAGGGAGTGGATGTGCCCATCTCGGACTATTTCCCCCATCTGCTGGACTCAAGCAGCCCCTACGCCGGAGAGATCACCCTTTGGCACCTTCTTACCCACACCACCGGCTTCTACGGCACCGACAACGAGCTGTGGGAGGTCTGGCGGAGCTCGGACAACTGGGTGGACTATGTGCTGGAGCAGTCCATCGTGACCCGGCCCGGCGCTGCCTTCAACTACTCCACCGGCAACTCTCACCTGCTGGGGGTCATTGTGGAGCTGGCGGAAAAAGCCTTCTGGAATACGGAAAAGAGGTGCTTTTTGATCCCCTGGACATGGACAGCGTCACCTGTGGCACAGACCCCCAGGGCAACTGTGACGGGGGCAACGGCTTTTCCATGAGCCTTCAGGACATGGCGAAATTCGGCCAGCTTTTCCTCCAGGGCGGCGTCTGGGAGGGGAAGCAGGTCATCCCGAAGGGTTGGGTGGAGGACTCCACTGCCCTTCAGTTCAAGCGAAATACGGGCTCCGCCGACTACGGCTACCAGTGGTGGGTACGCACATTCGGGGCGGGGCAGTACCCCGCCTTCTTTGCCCAGGGCCATTTTGGACAGTATATTTTTGTGGTCCCCGCTCTGGAGCTGGTGGTAGCTGTCACCAGCCACCACACAGGCTCCAGCAGTATGTACTGGCGGCTGATGAACGACATTGTGGCCGGGTGCGAGACTTAAATGAAGCCGGAGAAGGAAAATCTTCCCTCTCCGGCTTTTTCTCTTTCATGTACCAAATACATAGCAGCCCCGGTGTATTGGGAATCACAAATCATTTTCCCACGCAGAACCGGGAGAAAATACGGTCTGTGATATCCTCCCGAAGGTTTTTTCCCGTGAGCTCCCCCAAGGCGGAAAGTGCCTCCTCCACATCGGTGAGGAGGGCGTCCGGGGTGACCTCATGTTCCAGGGCGAAAAGGGCTCGCTCCACCCCCGTCCTGGCCCGGGAGACCGCCTCAGCCTGCCGGGCATTGGTGAGCAGAGCCTGGTCCTCCCCCGCCTCCCCGGCGGGAAAGAGCCCGGAGACCAGCTCACCCAACCTGTCCAGTCCCTCCCCTGTCCGGGCGGAGAGGGCCACCGCGGGGGGAAGGTCCAGGTTCAAGATGGGAACGGGAGCCTGTGCCAGGTCGGTCTTGGTCCGCACCAGGACGGTGGGAGCCAGGTCCATGGCCTCCCACAGCAAGACGCGCTCCTCTTCGGTGGGGACCTTGCTGCTGTCCCAAAGCACCAGAATAAGCTCCGCGTCCTCCATAGCCCGGCGGGAGCGTTCCACTCCCAGCCGCTCCACCGGGTCGGCGGTCTCCCGGAGCCCGGCGGTGTCGATGAGCCGGAGGAGCACACCACCCAAGACACATTTTGCCTCCACCGTGTCCCGGGTGGTACCCGGAATGTCGGTAACGATGGCCCGCTCATAGCCCACCAGGGCGTTGAGCAGGGTGGATTTCCCCACGTTGGGCATACCCACGATGGCGGTGGACACCCCACGGGTAAGTACCCGGCCCCTCCGATGGGTGTCCAGCAGGTCGGAAAGGCCCTTTTGGGCCTTGGTCAGAGACTCTTTCAATCCCTCGGCGGTGAAGGGATCCAGGTCCTCGTCCGGGTAGTCCAGCACGGCGTGGAAATGGGCCATCACGTCCAGAAGGCCGCTGTACAGTTCTTCCCCCCGGCGTGAGAGGGTCCCCGAGAGCTGGCCCGCCGCGGTGCGGGCGGCGGCGGGGGTCTCGGCATCGATGAGGTCCATGACAGCTTCGGCCGCCGTCAGGTCCAGCTTGCCGCCGAGAAAGGCCCGGCGGGTAAATTCCCCCGGCCCGGCCTGCCTTGCCCCGGCGGCAAAAAGGGCCTCCAGAGCCAGGGAGAGCACCATGGGAGAGCCGTGGCAGTGAAGCTCAGCGGTATCCTCCCCGGTGTAGCTGTGGGGCGCTTTGGCATAGGTACACAGGACCTTGTCCAGCAGCCGTCCCTCCGTGTCCCGGAGGTCGCCGTAGACCAGGCGTCCGGGGGCATGGGCGGTAAGGGGCTTGCCGTCCAGGGGGGTAAAGCACTTTTCCGCGCACTGGGCCGCCCCCGGCCCGGAAAGCCGGAGGATGCCGATGGCGGTTCGGCCCCGGCCCGTGGCCAAGGCGGCGATGAGGTCATTGGCCACCAGTCAGCCCTCCGTTCCGAAGGAGAACCGGGCGGTGTGCCGCCAGGTCTCCCCAGCCTTCAAAACCGGGCTGGGGAAATTCCCGTGGTGGATGGAATCGGGGTAGAACTGGGTCTCCAGACAGAAGCCTCCCCGGTAGCCGTAGGGGGCGCCCCCCTTGCCTTTTGGGGAGCCCTCCAGAAAATTGCCGGCGTAGAATTGGACCCCAGGAAGGGTGGCTTCCAGCGTCAGGGTAATGCCGGTATCTGGGGCACAGGCCCAAGCGAAGGGCCGGAGGACACCCACATCCCCGTCAACACACCAGTTGTGGTCATAGCCACCCCCCAGGCGTAGCTGCTCAAAATCCTGCGCCCATCCATCCCCCAGTCGAATGGGGGTGCGGAGATCCATGGGGGTGCCCTCCACAATGGCCAGCTCCCCGGTGGGGATGAGCCCGGGCCCCACAGGGGTATACCGGGAGGCGTTCAGCCGGAGCAGGTGGTTTTCCACCGCCCCGGAAGCGTGACCCGAGAGGTTGAAGTAGGCGTGGCTGGTGAGATTGCACACCGTATCGGCGTCCGAGACGGCTTCGTAGTCGATTTCCAGGCAGCCCCCGGAAAGGCGGTAGGTCACCGTCACCGTCAGGGTGCCAGGGTAACCCTCCTCCCCATCGGGACTCACCAGAGAAAGGGTGAGGGTATTCTCCGTCAGCTTCTCCACCGTCCACAGCTTTCGGTCAAAGCCCTCTCTCCCCCCGTGAAGGTGGTTGGGGCCGTCGTTGGCGTAAAGGGGGTACTCCACTCCGTTCAGCGTAAAGCGGGCTTCGGCGGTGCGGTTGCCGCACCGGCCGATGAGAGCCCCCAGGTACTTGTCCTGACGGAGATAGTCCTCCAGGGTGCCGTAGCCCAGCAGAACGTCCACCGGGGCCCCATTTCGGTCCGGGGTGATGAGAGACTGAAGGGCTCCCCCCCAGGTGAGGACGGTGCAGGTCTGCTTTCCCTCCCGGAGGATGATGGCTTCCACCCCCCGGCCATCGGGCAGAACGCCAAAGGGTACGCGGTTTTCTTTCTTCATAGTTTTCTCCTTTCCTCCGCCGCAGCACAGCCGCCCACCTGACGGCTGAAACGCACATGACAGCGGTCACGGTTCTGTTTGTCCTATGATAGCATAAACCGCCCCGGTTGGCAATTGGTGATGGAAGCAGGAGTTTCTTTCCCCTTGTTATCCTAAGCCATAAAAAGAGCCGTATTTTAAGGGGCGGCCACCACTCCCTTTGGCTGGTATGCCAAACGCTCCGGGCCAGGGAAGGAGACCGCTTTCCGCTCATTTCATTTTCGTGAAAAGTGCCCGCAAAAAAGTCCTTGACATATATTATGTCAACCAATTTTGCATATTTCAGTGGGGTACAGTTGACATAATCGGTTGTGGAAAACCTTGTGGACAAAGTGGAAAACCTTGCCCACAAGGGTTTTGTCACTTTTTTGTAACTTTTTCCTTGATGAATATGATCCTGCATATCCCATGTCAAAAACCGCGGGGCCGACGTTATCCGTCAACCTCGCGGTTTCGATTCAGAGCGTGATGGAGACCGTTTCCCCTCCGGCGCTCTCCACATGGACGATCTCCAGGCCCCGGTACTCCTTCAGGGTGTGGACACACTCCCCCACCAGGTACCGCAGCATGGGCTTGGTCAGCAGCTCCCGAAGCTCGGGGGGCGACTTCTCCCGGGCCTGGGCCAGGGTCCGCTCCGGGATGAAGCTCACCGCCATCCCCGCCATACTCAGGGGAATGGGGACCCGGATGGGCCATCGCAGCTCGGGGGTACGGACGACGATCCGCATAGGACAGCTCCTTTCCCGCTCAGCCGATGAAGATCCGAACGTTGTCCCCGTCGGCGCTCTCCACGGTGACAATGTCCCCGACACTTTCGGCCTCCAGGCACTGGACCACGGCGTCGGTCAGGGCCTCAATGTCCACGCCCTCCATGTCCCCCGACATCTGGATGGGCAGCTTGCCTGTGACCTTCAGAATGGCTTTGATGGCTTTGATGGGGAACTGGACCCGGACCTTGTCCCCATCGGCCGAGTCCACAAGGATGCGGAGCATTCGGTCCTCATAGGGTACGTCCAAAGGAACCGCGGGGGCGTTCCAGGCGGAGGCCTGGACAGTCTCGGGTTCCCCCAGGGCCTCCAGCAGCTCACGGGCCTGCTCGGCGGAGATGGTACCCTCCTCCACCATTTTCAGAATACGCAGCTTTTCTTCCATGTCAGTCTCCTCCAGTTTCTTTCAGCTGCTCCACCGCCTCCTGGGCGGTGAGCTCTCCCCGCTCCAGGGCGTCCAGGATCTCCCTCTTCCGCTGGGAGGTCTGACGCTCTGCGGGAATGGAACGGCCCCCCAGGCTGGCGATGACCTGGTCCAGCCGGGAACGGACGGTGGGGTAGGAGATGCCAAGGGCCTTCTCCACCTCTTTGATGTTCCCCCGGCAGAGCAAAAAGGTCTCGGCAAAAGACAGCTCCTCGGGGGTCAGGTAGTCGAATTTGGACAGGGTGAACTCGTTTTCGATGGCGGTCTCGCAGTGCTCGCACTGGAGCTTGACCACCTTCAGCCTGCGTCCGCAGACCGGGCAGCGGCTGATGACTTGGGGCATATGGGGTCCCTCCTTTTTTCACCGGTGTATCTGTATGATACACCGGCCATTCAATAATGTCAATAGGTATTTTAATATTTTTAATGTCTATCTTGAATTTTTCAATTTTTGGGTGGGAAAAGGCCCGGGCGTTGGCCCGGGCCTTTCAGGGTGTCAAGCAAGCAGGCATTCCCCGCAAACCGGGGAAATGCCGTATGTAAGGGGCCGTCGGGGGCTTCCAGCCCGCTCGCTTACTGCCGGGCCCGGTGGAACTGAAGGGCCCCCAGCAGGTTGGCATCGTTGCCGTACCGGCAAATGACCACCTCCGGCTTGGAGAAGGGGGTCATTTTTACATTGGTGAAAATCTCCTCCAGCCCCGCCCGGACGGCGTCGGTGACCTCCTGCCGGGCGCTGATCCCTCCACCGATGGCGTAACGCTCCAGGTCCAGTACCGCCTGAATGGAGTAGATCCCCGCCGCCACCATACGTCCCAGGTCGGCAAGCGCCTCCTTGGCGGCAGGATCCCCCGCGTCGTAAGCCTCAAAGAATTTGAGACCATCCATCTCCCCCCGGGGATCCATCCCCTTGCGGAGCATATAGTTCCCCAACAGAGCCGAGGTGGAGGCCGCCCCCGCCCACAGCAGCCGGATATCCTCCGGGCCCCGAAGACCGAAGCGGAGCTTTTCAAAGCTGGTAGGCAGGAGGGAAAGCTCCCCCGCCCCAAAGCTGTTCCCCATCCAGACCTTCTTGTCCAGCACGATGCCGCCGCCGATGCCCGTACCCAGCACCACCACCGCGCCGCAGTTCACCTGAAACAGGGCCCCGTCATAGATCTCGGCGTTGGCGGCGCATTTGCCGTCGTTGGCGATGGTCACGGGAGTCCCCAGCCGCTCCTGCGCCAGCCGGGCAAAGGGACACTCACAGATAAACTGGAACGCTCCCCCGGTGTGGGCAATGCCCCGGGCGGTGTCGATCCGTCCAGGCATGGACATGGCTACTCCGGCATATTGCCCGGTGAACTCCTTTCCCACCCCCTCCAGGGCGCTGAGCAGGTCCTCCAGCCCGGTCATAGGAGAAGCCACCTTGCCCCGGGAAAGGATGGCGTTCTTTTCGTCCATCAGGGCATACTTGATGAAAGTACCCCCCAGGTCAAACGCTAATATCTGGGACATTACAACCACCTCTTACCAAATTTCACGCCCCAGGGGCGCTTTTTATTCGTAGCTGAGGCCAAAGCCGGAGCGGTAGTAGTTGCCGTCCCCGTCGCAGTAGGCGTAGCTGCCGCCCTTCACCTTCGCCAGAATGGCGGGATCGATGTATTGGTCCTTGTCATAGCCGGGAACGTCGTTGGGGGAGGCGCAGATCTCCCGTACCACTCCGTCCAGCTCTTTCTCGGTAATGGCGATCACCTCGGGGCTGGAGACCATGGTAAGGCTCATTTTGCCGGTGGGGGCGTACTCCCCGGAGAGCACGTCCATCTGGGCCCCCAGGGCGTTGGCCATGGCTACCGGGCTGACGGTATACTGGAAGGTAAGGGCGTCCACATAGGGCTCCAGCTTATCCAGGATCCAGGGGTTGCAAACCACACAGGTGGCGACGACCTTGCCGCCGTGGCTGTGGACGGTCTCGGCCAGCGCCGGGATCTGATCCACGCCCCGCAGCGTGCGGATGGGGATCCGATTGCCGGTCTTCTTCTGGCTCTTGTTGACCTCCCGCTCCTCGTGCATCATGCCGTCCACCAGCTCCAGGACGGGCATGGACCGTTGGACAAACACGATGTTGTTCTGCTTGGGCCAGACATGCAGATAGGCATAGTCGCAGTCCTCCGGCCGCTCCACGATCTCATAGCCCTTGGCCCGGAAGAGGGTCTCCAGCTGGGTCCGCAACTTTTCATCGTTGTCCCCGCCGGCCACGCCGGCCCCCATGGACTGGGCCAGAACGGCGCCGGCGTCCTCGCCGGAGAACACGGCCACATAGACCTTTTTGCCCTTTATCATAGGCAGCACATTGCCGTGATTTTTGGCCAGGATCACTTCCTTCTGGCAAGCCTGATAGGCGGCCTTCTTGGCCTTGTCAAAGTTTTCAGCCCGGACCCGGTCGGCCTCGTCGGGATCCAGGTAGGGGTTGTCCACCCGCTTGGTCTCAAAAAGGCTGAGGAGACGGCGGTAGTTGGCCCGGTCCAGGTCGGCCTTGGGCAGGAAGCCGTCCTCCACCGCCTTGACGATGTTCTCCACGTCGGAGTTTCCACCCACCACGTCGGTACCCGCTGAGATGGCCTTGGCGTACCGCTCGGGCACGCTGAGGTGCTCCACCCCGTAGATCTGGACGTTGATGATGCCCGAATCCGAATTTACATAGCCCTGGAAACCCATGCCCTTCCGGGCCAGGTCGGTGATAAGCTCCTTGGAGTAGGCCGAGGGTACCTGCTCGGTGGAGGTCTGCTTCCCCTTATAAAACTGGGCCTTGCTCCGGCCATCGATGGCCATGCGGGAGTAGTCGGGCATGATCGCCGAGGCCTTCATGTCGAAGGCGGCCTGGAAGGGGGGCAGATGGTATTTCTCCATGGAGCCCTCGGTGGGATAAAGCCGCCACTGGCCGATGGGCATATGAGGCTCAAAGCCGTTCTCGGCAGGGCCATCCCCGGGGAAGTGCTTCACCGTGAGAACCACAGAGCCCTCGTTCAGGCCCTCTTCCCCGTTCTGATAGCCCCGGACCAGTTCCTTGATGATACCCACGGTGACCTCGGGCCGCTCACCGTAGGTGCCGCTGTTTCTGGGCCAGCGGGGGTCGGTGGACACGTCCACCTGGGGACCGTACATGATGTTCTGGCCCGCCGCCTTCATCATCTTCCGGTCGGTGTCGGCCATCTGGAACACCAGGTCAAAGCTGCCGTCCCCCATGACGGCGGCGCCGATGCCCAGAAAGTCGGGATAGCCGATGTTGATGGGGTTGGTATGGAGGGAGTAGGGAACGGCCACACCTCCCTTACAGGCCTCAAACTCCAGCATCTGGGTGGCAATGTTGTGGTAGAGGGCGCTCACCCCCGCCTCGGCCCGCATTTCTCCCCGGTAGACGCCGCCGGCGATCTTTCGCTCCATCACGTCGGAGGAATCCACCCGCATGGAGATCCCGGGCAGAATGGACCTGCCCTCGGGCTCAGCGGGGTCGAAGGGCTTGAAGATCTTGTCGGGGAGAATGTTCCCCTTGTCGTCCCGAGCCCCCTCCCGGGTGAGGGAGACCGGGGTATTCCACAGAGTGTTGAGCACCAAACCGGCCTGCTGCCAGAGGGTAAGGTGAGCCACCATGTCCCTGGCCCGGGTCTCGTTGTCCAGCCGCCAATCCTTATAGGGGGCGAGAACGCCGGAGTTGTCCATATCCTTGAAGAACAGGCCGTCCTTCACGATAACGCCGCAGGTGGTGACCCCGATGGTGGGGCCGCCGTCCGGATTGTGGAAAAGAACAGGCTCCAGGTAAAGGTCATTGATCTTGTCCCCCTCCTCCAGCACGTAAGGAGCGGGGATATAGCCTTCCTTCATGCCCTGGGGGATATGTACGGGATTTTTCTTCATAGCTCTCACCCTTCCGGCCCGCCGGGGGCGGGACCGCCTTTCTTTGCAGAATATGCTCCGAGCACCGCTTCGGATGTTATATTATAACGGTTTTTTGGGCACAAGGCAAGAGATTTCCAGGTCAGAACAAAAATTTTTATGCAAAATGCACCCCCAGCAGAGAGACCTCCACCGGGGGCGCATATCATTTGATGTAAGGTTCAGAAAGCGGAATACTGCCAGACGTTATAGATGCTGATGCCGATGATGACCACCATCAGGCCGATGAAGAGCTTATCCACCGCGGCGTTGTCCAGCCTTTTGTTCACCTTCCGGCCGATGACCCCGCCCAGGATGCCGCCCAGCACCATGAGAGCAAGAGCCAGAAGCTCAAAGGTGGGCACCGTGCGGGTCAGGAGCGTCATGAGCATACTGGCCGCCTGGCTGAAGAGGATGATGTAGATACTGTTGGAGGCCGCCGTCTTGGTATCCATGCTGAAGAAGAAGTAGAGGACCACCAGGTTGATGGGGCCGCCCCCGATGCCCAGGAAGCTGGACATGATCCCCAGAGCCAGGCCGATGGCCACGCAGGCCGGGGGTGAGGTCACCCGGTGGGTTCGGATCCCCGCCTTTTTCAGGGTGTAGACCAGGGTCCCCAGAGTGATGACCGCCAGGCAGGCGGCCTGGACGGCCCCCACGGTGTTGGGGTCAGGAAATAGAGCTTTCATGACCGTGAAGATCTGCTTGCCCGCCACGCCGCCTACGGCGGCCCCCAGCGCCAGGGGGGTGCCGGTCTTCATGTCCACCCTGCTGTCCCCGGCAATAAGGGCCTTGCCCACCGAGTAGCAGCTCATGGACAGAACAGTGCAGCCCGAAAGGAAATTCACCGTGGCCACGCTGGCCAAGCCCAGAAGGTCCAGGGTGGGCTTGATGATGACCCCGCCGCCGATGCCGCAGATGGCCCCGGCGATGGAGGCCAGCAGGCTCACCACAAAAAACAAAAGACTGCTCATGCTTCGTCCTCTCCTTCTATTTTGCCAAAGAAAAGGAGCAGTCTGCTCCTTTCCTTGATTTATAAGTTTTTTCTATTATAGCACAGCTCTCCTTTTCCGTCCAGGGAATGGGGAAGAAAAAGGGACGGCCGGAGCCGTCCCCTTTTCCATTGCATTGGAATCCCACACCAAGGGGCGGGACTCCAGCCGCATTCCTTCCACAAACAGTGGATCGGGATGCCGCCCCGCTCAGTCCAGGTCCTCGCCGTTGGTGGCGATGACTTTCTTGTACCAGTCGAAGGAGTCCTTCTTCTCCCGGGAAAGGTCCCCGGTGCCGTCGTCAAACTTGTTGACGTAGATGAAGCCGTACCGCTTGGCCATCTCCCCGGTGGAGGCACTCACCAGGTCGATGCAGCCCCAAGGGGTGTAGCCCATCAGGTCCACGCCGTCCTCCACCGCC
>CAJUEU010000023.1 GCA_910585735.1 uncultured Oscillospiraceae bacterium
GCCGCCCAGTGGACGGACAGCCGGTGCTATTTCGGCCACATCGCCCACAATGACAATATTCCCCCCTGGGAGGAAACCAACTTCGACACCCTGGCCGCCGCCCAGGAGCGGACCGAATTTGCCCCCTATCTGCCCGAGACCACCCCTGTGAACTGGAGCGAGTTCCACGGTCGGCTCAGCTACCAGGAGGGAAGCTACAACTACCTCTTCGTCCGCTGGACAAAAATGTACGACAATGTGGAGATCTGCGTCTACCTCCCCGAGGACCCTGACGGCTACCCCCAGAACAAGGAGCCGGTGGACATTAACCTGCCTGAAAGCTACGACTACCGGCTCTACACTCTGCCCCTTTGCGACAGCGTTCCCCGGGAGTATGTGGTGGACTTCTACTCGGTGCTTTTCCGGGCAGAGGATATGTCCCTGGAAACGGTCAAGGCCCGGGAAACCGAGCACGACACGGGCGGAAGCTCCTTCCACTTCAGCGTCCGCCACGAAAACGGCGTGGTGGTGAGCTACTCCTGCGATCGGATCACCGCCGAGGAACTGTGGGCCCTCATCGAGCCTACGTTATAAAAACCCAGCCTGTCAAAAGGAAGTCCGTTCCTTCGGAACGGACTTCCTTTCTTCCTCTTTTTGTGGTATGATATTCCCATCTGATCACAAAGGAGATTTACTATGTCCACTCAGGAACGTGTCGACGTTGCCATCATTGGCAGCGGAGAAGCCGGCATCTACGCCGCCTACGAGCTCTCCCGCCTTGCCCCCGACCTAAAGATATTGGTGCTGGAGAAGGGCCGGGACATCTACAGCAGAAGCTGCCCCATCGTAGCGGGGAAGGTCCGCTCCTGCGTCCAGTGCCCCGTGTGCGACACCATGTGCGGCTTCGGCGGCGCGGGGGCCTTTTCCGACGGAAAATTCAACTTCACCACCGCTTTCGGCGGCTGGCTCACCGACTTCATGCCCGGGGAGGAGGTCATGGACCTCATTTCCTATGTGGACAAGATCAACGTGGACCACGGGGCCACCACCGAGCTCTTTTCTACCGACACCCCGGCGGCCAGGGCCCTGGAGAAAAAGGCTCTGGAATTTGACCTTCACCTTCTTCAGGCCAAATGTAAGCACCTGGGCACCGAGAACAATCTCCGCATCCTCACCAATATTTACGAGGACCTGAAGGAGCGGGTGGAATTCCGCTTTCAGACCGGGGTAAAGACCATTGAAGCTACGGGAGAAGGCTACCGCCTCATCACCGAAAAGGGGAACACCGTGGACTGTGCCTGGCTCATTGCCGGGCCGGGCCGCTCCGGGGCCGAGTGGTTCTCCGACCAGTGCAAGGCTCTGGGCATCCAGCTCCTCAACAACCAGGTGGACATCGGGGTGCGGGTGGAGCTCCCCGCCGCCGTCTTCCAGCACATCACCGACGTGGTCTACGAGTCCAAGCTGGTCTACCGCACCAAGGGATACGGGGACCAGGTGCGCACCTTCTGCATGAACCCCTACGGCCATGTGGTGGCCGAGAACGTAGAGGGCATCAACACGGTGAACGGCCACTCCTACGCCGACCCCGCCCTCCAGAGCGAAAACACCAACTTTGCCCTTCTGGTCTCCAACCGCTTCACCGAACCCTTCAACGAGCCCTACCGCTACGGAAAGCACATCGCCTCCCTCTCCAATATGCTGGCGGGGGGCGTGCTGGTCCAGCGGTTCGGGGACCTGGTGAACGGCATCCGCACCAACGAGCACCGGCTGGGCAAGTCCTTTGTCCGGCCTACCCTCACCGCCGCCGTACCGGGAGACCTCTCCCTGGCCCTTCCCAAGCGGCAGCTGGACAACATCATCGAGATGATCTACCAGTTGGACAAGCTGGCTCCCGGCACCGCCAACTACGACACCCTGCTCTATGGCGCCGAGGTCAAGTTCTACTCCGCCCGGCTCTCCCTCAGCGGCGAGCTGGAGACCTCCCTCCCCCGGTTCTTCGCCATCGGGGACGGGGCCGGGGTCACCCGGGGCCTGGCCCAGGCGGGAGCCTCGGGAGTCAAGGTGGCTCGGGTCATCGCCGAACGCTGCCGGAACGGAGGCAACGCTTAAAACCGCAAAAGAGGACCCCTCCGATTTTCATCGGATGGGTCCTCTCTCTTTCCCTCTGGCTTATAGGTACCGATCCAAAGCCTTCTCCACATTCTCCATCTTCTTCACCCGGGGCTCCCGGACCAGTTCCCCCCGGGTGACCACCAGCTCTACCTGCCGCAGGGCGGTCAGGTCCTCCAGGGGGTTCTTTTTTGTCACGATCAGGTCGGCGCCCTTGCCCTCCTCCAGGGTCCCCACCTTGTCCCCGATGCCGGCGATGGCAGCGTTCACCGCCGTGGCGGTGTGGAGGGCGAAGGAATTGCTTACCCCGCAGAACTTATGGAAGTAGTGGAGCTCCCGCCACATGTCGTAATGGGTGATGTAGGGACAGCCCGTGTCGGTGCCCAGGCCCACCCGCACCCCGGCCTCCAGACAGGCCTTGGCGCAGGCAACGATCCCCTCAAAGACCACCTTGCCGTTATACTGCTCCAGTTCGGAGACATGACTCTCGGAGCGGTCAAAGAGTGCGTAGGGCAGGGCGGGGGACAAGGTGGCCACCAGGCTGGCCCCCCGCTCCCGGAACAGCCTTAAAATTTCTTCATCCGGCCTGGCTCCGTGCTCGATGGTGTCCACCCCGTTCTGAAGGGCCACCTTCACCCCCTCGGGGCTCTCCACATGGGCGGCCACGGGAAGGCCCAGGGCGTGAGCGGCGTCACAGGCCGCCTTCACCATCTCGGGGGGCATCTTCAGCACCCCCGGCTCCCCCTTCACCGTGGCGTCCAGCACGCCCCCGGTGATCATGAGCTTGATGACATCGGGCTTGTCCTGGGCGATACGCTTCACATAGGCGGCCGCCTCCTCTGGGGTGTGGGCGATGTGGCCCAACGAGCCCGCCATGTGGCCCCCCTCCACCGACACCGCCATATTCCCCGCCAGGATCCGGGGCCCCCGGAGGCTTCCCCGCTCGATCCTGTCCCGGATGCGGGTGTCCAGGTCCTCCACTCCGCCCATGGTGCGGAGGGTGGTCACCCCGCTCATGAGCTGGGTCAGAGCCGCCCCGGCACAGATCTTCTCCCCCACCTTCATGAAAAGGGGGCTGCTGGTCACCAGCTTCACCGCCCGTTTGGGGTCACTCTGCTTCTTCTTGGGCTTACCTGAGGAGGGCAGGTGAACATGGAGGTTGATGAGCCCGGGCATGAGATAGCCCCCCTTCAGATCCACCTGCTCGTAGCCCGCCAGGTCGGTACCGGCGGGAACCAGCTTCTCGATCCTCGCCCCGTCGGTGAGAAGGACCATCCCCTCCCTGGCTGTCATACCTTTCGTACCGTCCAGAATGTATCCGTTTACAAAGGCGCGTTTCATAGCAGAGCCCTCCTCAATTGAAAATATCGCCATCCTCAGCGAAAAGTGTTCTCACCCGTTCCATGAGCCCCCGGTTTTCCGGGTCCCTGAGCCCCGGGTCGGCGGAAAGCAGCTCCTCCGCCGCCCCCTGAGCCTCCTTCAATACCCGGGTGTCACCCGCCAGGTCGGCCGCCTTCATGGCGGGCAGGCCGTGCTGCCGCTGGCCGAAGAAGTCGCCCGGCCCCCGAAGCTCCAGGTCCTTCTCCGCGATCTTAAAACCGTCGGTGGTGGAGCAGAAATATTTGAGCCGCTCCCTGGTCTCAGGGGAACGGTTGGAGCTCACCAGCACGCAGTAGGACTGCCATTCTCCCCGGCCCACCCGGCCCCGGAGCTGGTGGAGCTGGGAGAGGCCGAAGCGGTCGGCGTTCTCAATGACCATCAGATTGGCGTTGGGCACATCCACTCCCACCTCCACCACCGTGGTGGAGACCAGAATGTCGGTCTCCCCCCGGTGGAAGGCGGCCATAACGGCCTCCTTCTCCTTGCTTTTCAGCTTGCCGTGGACAAAGGCCACCCGCAAATCAGGGAACACCTTCTCAGAGAGCTCCCTGGCATAGGCGGTCACCGCCTTCAGGTCGGCTCCCTCCCCTTCCTCCACGGCGGGACAGATCATATAGACCTGCCTTCCCTCAGCGACCTGCTTGCGGACAAAGCCGTACATCCGCTGCCGCTTGTCCTCCCCCACCAGGAAGGTATCCACCGCCTTCCGCCCGGCGGGGAGCTCATCCATGATGGTCACCTCCAGGTCCCCGTAAATGAGCAGGGCCAGGGTCCTGGGGATGGGGGTAGCCGACATGACCAGCACATGGGGGGGCATACCCTTGGCCTTGGAGGAAAGCGCGGAGCGCTGGCCCACCCCGAAGCGGTGCTGCTCGTCGGTGATGACCAGGGCCAGATTTTCGTACTCCACCCCTTCCGAAAGGAGGGCGTGGGTGCCCACCATCAGGTGTATCTCCCCTTGGGCCAGAGCCTTCCGGGCCGCCTTCTTCTCGGCGGCCGTCATGCTCCCGGTGAGGAGCCCCACCCGGATTCCTGCCGGGTCAAGAAGTCTGGATAGGGTCTCATAGTGCTGACGGGCCAAAATCTCGGTGGGGGCCATCATGGCAGTCTGGAAGCCTCCATGGTAAGCCATCCAGGCGGCGTAAGCCGCCACCGCCGTCTTTCCCGAGCCCACATCCCCCTGGACCAGCCGGTTCATGGGCTTTCCCGCCGCCACGTCGGCGGCGATCTCCTCCATGGCCCTTCTCTGCGCTCCTGTAGGAGCAAAGGGCAGCAGGGAAAGAAATTCTTCTATGCTTTTTGAGGGAAACACCTGTCCCTTTGCCTTGTCCCGCCGCTTCCGCAGGAAGGCCATGCCGCAGGACAGGGTAAACAGCTCCTCAAACACCAGCCGCCGCCGGGCGGTCTCCAACGCCTCCTGGTTTTCCGGGAAATGGGCGTTCCGGCAGGCATATTCCATCGCGCAAAGCCGGTACGCCTGCCGCACCCCCTTGGGAAGCTGGTCGGGAAGCTCCCCGGCGCAGGCCTCCACGCTCTGGAGGGAGAGCCCGGCCAGCAGGTTGTTGCTCACCCCGGCGGTGAGGGGGTACACCGGCATGATCCGCCCGGTGAACCGGGCGCGGTCCTCCCGCTCGAACACCGGGTTTGTGAGCTGCCTGTGACGGCCCACAGCCTCTATTTTCCCGTAGAAAATATAGCTCTCCCCGTGGACCAACGCCTGGCGCACATACTCCTGGTTGAAAAAGGTCACGTTGGCTGACCCCGAGCCGTCCACGATCCGGCATTTGGTGAGGGTAAGCCCCTTACGGACCCGAGAGGTGGTGGGCATGTCGGCCACCAGGGCGGACACACAGCAGGGCTCCTCAGTGGGGGCCTCCTGAATGGGGTAAATTTTGCTTCTGTCCTCATAGTCTCTGGGCCAGTAGGTCAAAAGGTCCCCCACCGTCTCCAACCCCAGCTTCTTGAGGGCCCGGGCCCGGGCAGGCCCGATGCCGCTGAAGGTCTCCAGTCCCGTTTCCAGGGTCATGGGCTCACCCCCCTTCCGTTTTTTCTATGGTATCATATTTTCTTCCCTTCTTCAAGCCGTCCTTTCCCGAAAACGGTTGCCACTACCCTTCTTTCGTGTTATCCTATCCTTACAGACTTTTTGCAGGGAGGCTTCCCATATGGACTTCATTTCCCACTATTCTTCCCCCCTGGGCCCCATCACCCTCTCCTCCAACGGGGAGGCCCTCACCGGGCTGTGGTTCGACGGCCAGAAATACTTCGGCTCCACCCTGCCGGAACACCGGGAGGAGCAGGACTGCCCCGTTTTCCGGGATGCCTTCCGCTGGCTGGACCTCTATTTTGAGGGCCGGGACCCCGACTTTACCCCACCCCTGGCTCCCAAGGGCAGCGTGTACCGCCAAAAGGTGTGGAAGTCCCTGTTGGAGATCCCCTACGGCCAGACCGTCACCTACGCCCGGCTTGCCGGGCTCATCCCCACCTCCCCCCGGGCGGTGGCCGGCGCTGTGGCCCACAACCCCATCTCCCTCATCATCCCCTGCCACCGGGTCATCGGCACCGGCGGCGCCCTCACCGGCTACGCCGGTGGACTGGAGAAAAAACGGTATCTCCTCCGCCTGGAGGGAGCCCTCTGAAAGAGGCTTATCCATAAAATTGATTGGAGGATGATTATGAAAATACGGTGTGTATGGGAACATAACGGCAATGACAGCATCTTGTACGCCAGCAATTATGTGGGCGCGTATACCCGTGGCGAGACGAAAGAGATCGCCCTTCAAAAGATGCCGGGAGAGATCGTGTCCTATCTGAAATGGAAGGGCGGGGCGGTCCCGGACTCTCTGGAGCCGGTGATCGTACAGGAGAAGGCTTCCTCTCTTACCATTTCGGACGCGGATTCGGATGTTCTTTTTGAGGAAGAAAAAGAGCCTCTGACCCCAGCGGAATACGAGGCATTGAAAGCCCTTGCGCTGAGATCGGCGCAAGATTTCCTGTTCTTGTATCAGTCGATTCCCGACAGGGACAAAAGCTGTCTGCCGCTCCGGAAAACCTTTTATGGGCAAGTCCCCCGCACGGCAGCCGAAATGTATGAGCATACAAAAAATGTCAATGACTATTACTTTGGGGAGATCGGCGTTGAGACCGACCATGAGGGGACCATCGCAGAATGCCGGCAGCGTGGTTTCGCGCTGCTGGAAGGTCAGTCCGATTTTTTGAAGGACAGGGTCTTCCTGGGAAGCTATGACGAAGAATGGTCCCTGCGGAAAGTACTGCGGCGCTTTATCTGGCACGACCGCATCCACGCAAAGGCCATGTATCGAATGGCGGTCAGAACCTTTGGCGGTGACATCCCCGACCCGTTTCACTTCACATAGGGAAAACAAAAAAGGAGCGGCGGGACGAAATTCGTCCCGCCGCTCCTTTTTGCCCCGTCCTATTTCACCAATTTCTCCAGCTCTCCCCAGGTATAGTCCCCCGCCTCGATGTCCCCCCAGGTGGGGAACCGCTCCTCCAGCTCCCCCCAGGTCACGTACCAGTACACATAGTTGATCTGAAGATGACAGGGCAAAATGTCCTCAAGGATCTTTTTCAGCCGGGCAAAGCCGTCCGGCACCCCGGGCACATCGGGAAAGCGGACCTCCACCACCCCCCGCTCTTCGGTCTCGCTCACCACGGCGTTGAGGCCGCAGCCCTTCAGATTGTCGTTGAGGGCCGCCGCTGTGAAGCTGTCCCCGCCGATGCGGAGAAGAGCTGAGAGGGCGGCCCGCCGCTCCTCCGGCGTGACAGCTACGGGCCGGCGGGCCAGCAATCCCTCCAAGGCCTCCAGCCCCCAGGCCTCCGCCCTGTCCAGCATGACCTCCCGCTCCAGCTCCTCCAGAGCCTCCAGCACCCCATCCAGGGCCTCCCCTTCTCCCGCCAGCTCCCCGGCTGTGTAGATCCCCTGCCGCCGGTAGGGCCCCAAAGGCAGGAGGAGCTCCCACAGCTTCTCGGCGTGGCTCATTCCGTCACCTCCACCGTCAGAGTCCCCAGCCGGGGCAGCTCTCCCCTGGCCACCGTTACATCGACGGCCGGGGCGGTGACAGTACAGTTGGCCACCCCCTCCTGGGAGAAGACCAACTGGTTGAGCCGGGCCACCAGCACATCCTCGCTCAGCCGCTCCCCGGAGAAGTGGTCCCGCAGGGCCTCCTCCACCCGGGCTTTTACCCCGGCGGTCCCCGCCCCCTCCTTTGCCTTGACCCGGACCGTCACGTTCACCGTCCTGAGGGTGGGAGCCTTCACCTTCACGTCCACGGCGATCTCCCGCCGCTCCTCAAAGTAGCCTTGCAGCTTTGCCAGCAGGGCCTCCTCCGGCACCCCTGCCCGGGTGGACACCACCACATCCACCGTTCCGATGCCCCTTTGCCTGGGCAAAACGGCGCAGGCCGCCACCTGTCCAAAGGACAGGGCCCCCTGCTCATAGAAGGCGGCGTTGGCCCCGTTGGGCATCCGCCGGTAGGTCTCCAGCACCCTTTGCCGCAGGGCCTCGTCCTCCTCCACGTCCACTCCTCCCAAGAAGGGGGCGGGGTTGACACAGCTCCGTACCCCCACCGGGGGCACTGTCATCACCAGTACGCTCCCGGCGGGCACATTGCCCCCCTCCCCCGGTTCCGCCGCCTGGGCCGGAATATCCACCGCGGCCTCTCCCGCCTTCAGCACCCCATCCTCCAGGGTCTCAAACCGGGTGAGCCCCGCTGTGGCGCACACGGTCCCCGCCGAAATGGTCAGGTCGTGCCCCACAGGCGTATCCACCAGAAACCGCAGACTTCCCCGGGCCCTCACCGCTCCCCGGCGCTCCACCCCCCGAAGGGCGGCATGCCGGTCCAGATACTCCCCCTGGGCGGTCTGGGGAAAGCACTGCCTGGAAAGCCACTCCGCCTGGGCATAGAGTCCATGGACCTGGGCGGCCACGGCGTAGAGCTTCACGCTCAGCTCGCTCACCGCCGAGGCCTCGGCTCCTGTCTCCCGCCGGAACACCCCCAGCATCTCATTGTAGATCTCTTCCACGGTCCTCATTCCATACCTCCCACTTCCACCGTCGCGGTCAGCTCCTCCCCCCGCCAGTCCAGCCGAAGGGTCAAAAGGGTCCTGTCCCCCTCCCGGGTCAGAAGAGCCTCCCGCACCGTCACGTCCTCATCGGCCAGGGCCTCGGCGGCGTACTGTCCCGCCAGGGCCTCCCGCTCCCGGGCAGGGGCCCTGCCCAGCTGAAAGAGCCGGGAGCCCAAGGTGGGCAGAAACGGAAAGCTCCCCCGCCTCACCGTAAGCTTCCACAAGATCCGCTCCAGAGCCTCCTCCGCCCCCTGAACGCTCTGAAAGCCCCCCTGGCCGTCAGGAACATAGTCCCCCTGCCGCAGGATCAGCGCCATTTCTCAGCCCTCCGTTCCCCGCGGGGCCACCTGGATCCCGTTCACCGTCAGGCTGCCGGCCACCGCCACCCGGCCATCCGGGCTCAGCTTGATGGCCGCCCGGCCTGCCGAGATAAGCACCTCCCCGGGCTCCAGCCCCTGCCCTCCGGCGGGGACCCCCAGGGCACAGGGCTTCTCCCCACTCTCCCCTGTTTTTAATACCAGCACCTCATCCCCCAGGGCAGGCGCCCAATGGTAGCCTCCGGGGGCATATACCGTCACCCCCCGGCGCTCCCCCTCCAGCCAGGCCCCCGCTGTCTCCCCCGGAAGGGTCACCGGCCCGGTAAGAGCGACGCTCCGGTTCCGCTGTGTTCCCTCTCTTCGTGATAAAAACATCCTTCTCCTCCTTATCCCTCCCCCAGAGTCAGCGTTACCCGCTGCCCCCGGGCATCCAATACGCTCTCGGTCTCCAATACCCGCCAAGTGCCCTCCAGCCTGGGCCGCTTCCAGCGTATCTCGACCCTGTCCCCCGGCTCGCAGAAATAGCTTCCCGGCAGGGTCACCTCCAGCCGGAACCGCCCCGCCCAGGACTCTTTCAGCTGGTATTCCCCCGAATACCGCATGGCCTCGTGAGCGCTTTTCCCCGGCAGAGTCACCACCCTCCGGCAGGCCCCTCCCTGGCTTCGAAACTTCTCATTGAGCACCTGCTGAGACTTCATGCTTCCCCGGTCCTGGACCAACACCTCAGAATACACTCCATACCGCTTGTCCCGCCAGGTGAGCGCCAGGGGCCTTCTGTTGTCTGTGAGCGTGAGCCGCCGCTCCTTCCTCCCCCGTTCCACCCACAGAGCCCCGTACACATCGAACCAGGGCGCCACCCCCCCGTGGTACTTGGCGAAGCTGTAAAGGACCTGCCACTGGCTCCAGCCTGTGGCGGTAGAAAAATTGGGCACCGTGGGCAGCTCCCCCTCTCCCGCCACTTGGATCCCGTAAGGAGTCACATGCTCCCGGAGAATATCCGCCAGGGTGGCCGCCTGGTAGTCCATGGCCGTAGATTCGTTGTCCAGCAGCAGGGCCGCCAGCCCACGGCCCGAGACCGTTAAGCCGCTCCCCTTTTCGTCCCACCGTAGCCCGCACTCGTCCAGCACCCCGGTGAACCGCCGCTCTCCTTTTTCCTCCACGATCAGCCGGCAGCACTCCTCCAGCCGGGGCTCCATGCCCTCCCCCCAAAGGCAGGTCCCCACAAAGCTGTCACAGGGCACCGTCCCGGTCCGCGTCAGGGTCCAGCCGGTGAAGGGAGGCAGCTCCAGCCGCTCTCCCCCGGCGGTCAGCAGATAGCCCGTCATCATTTCACCCGCACCTCCTGGCCCGGATAGATAAGGTTTGGATTCTTGATCCCGGGGTTCAGGGTCAAAAGCTGACTGAGCTCCACCCCGTAGTCCCGGGCGATCTTCCACAGGCTCTCTCCCTTCCTCACCCGGTGGCGGACCTCCCCCACCTTTGCGCCGGAGACGGTTGGGCCCGCCATTCCCTTCCCGGTCCCCAATATGCTCTCCTCCTCAAAGAGGCCCAAACCGCTGTTGTAGCCGTCATAACTCTCCCAAAAGGAAAACGTATAGCGCACATAGTCCCGCCTGGGCTCCTGGCTCAGGGAAAGCTCCACAAAGTAGGCGTTGGATGCCTGCCACACCGGGTGGATGAGCAGCCCCGGCCCCTCGCTGAAGAACACGGTGGCCAGAGCCTTGAAGGTGTCGTAGGCTCCCTCCCCCGTGAACGCTCCCTCCCCCTTCATCACCCGGCGGGTAAGCCCCATGTCCTCCAGGTGGTATCGGCCATAGGGCACCTTTTGGTTCCCCATAGCCCGCCGGTACTCGATGGTGTAGGTCTGCGGGTTGTGGGGCCATACAAAATCCTTATACCGCATGGGCGATAGCTTCATGTTTCCTCCCCCTTACAGCAATGTAAATCCGCCGCCGTACCGCCGGGCGTCCCGCTCCACCGCCCGGTCCAGGTCCCCCAGGGTCAGCCCGGGCCCCTCCCGGGTCACCTCGGGCTCCTGGATCTGAACGACAGGATGTCCCTCCGCCAAGGACGTCCCCCCCTCGGTCCGAACGCCTGACAGAGGCTCAGAGGTCTCCACCGCTTCGGTCTTACCGCCTTGAAACGGGACTGCCGCGCCGGGCAGCGTATACGGCTTTCCATAAGCCCTTTGCCTCTCCACCAAAGCTTCCAGAGGCAGACTGCTCCTGGGCCACAGCAGGGGCACGGCGTTCTCCCCCGACGGGACGAGCCCCGGCCCTGCCGGGGCCGGGAGATCGGCCTCCGCCCTTCCCCCCAGCTCCAGAAACCGGGCCATATCAAAGCGCTCGTTCTCTCCGCCCTCCGCTGCGGGCCCTTCCTCCCGGACGGCCCCTTCCTTTCGGACAGCCCGCTCCGAAAAATCGTCCTGCCTCCACCACCGACAAACCAAACCCTCGATCTGCCCTACCGTCAGGCTGGAGAGCACCTCCTTCCCGTCCTCAAAAGCGGGTTCCCCTTCCTTCAAAAGGACCTTGGAGAGAAGGGCGGCGTTGGCCCAGAGGGCCTTGTCCCGCTCCTCCCCAGCCATAGCCTCCCCCTCCCCCCGGCACTCCAGCATCCGGGCGGCGGTGAGGAACCCCAGGCTCCAGCCCTCCCCCAGCTCCGCAGGCGGGGGGAGGGCAAACCATGTCACGCTCACAGGGCGGTCTCCACCCGCCGGGCGGCCACGATGCTCACCTTCTCCAGCACCATGTCCCCCAGCTTGCCGCTCTCCCCGATGTTCTCCCACTGGCAGCCCGAGTAGATGATCCTTCGGTCAGGCTTGCAGATCACCAGGTTGAAGTCCTCCAGGTCGTGGAAGTTCATTCCCTCACGGGCCGCCTCCTGGGTGGCGTAGAGCCGGGTGAGGGTCAGGGTATGCTTTTTGGGCCCCGGGATGGTGGCCACGGGCTGGTCCTCCCCGAAAGCCTCCACCACCGAGCTTGTCTTGGTGGTCTGGGCCGCGTAGCTCTGGACCACCGCCATTTTCTTCCCGTTCAGCTCCAGATAAATGTCCGCGCTGGTGGGAAATTGGGATGCGATCATATGTCTCCCTCCTCAAATTTCTCCTCTCATGTCTGTGGGGGTGCTTTATGAATTGCCCGGTCCCTTGCCTCCCCTTTTAAGGGGAGGTGGCCCAAAGGGCCAGAGGGGTATTCCATAGGGGCGGGTTCCAAACCCGCCCGCTTCTTCACACCGTAATGTGCGCGTTGAGCCAGATCTGGTTGAGTCCGTGGGCCACGGTAAATTTGAACTCCACCAGGCACACGGTGGGGTTGTCCTCCAGGGCCCGCACCGTCACCCCCTCATACCCGGTAATGATCTCATTGGCCACCTTGTTCTCCAGCTCCACAATAACCTGGCTTCGGATAGCCCCCCGGCCCTGCTCGGTGTTCTTCACCCGGCTGAATTTAGCCCGCAGAGCGCCCCGCAGGGAGGGGATCACATCGTCCACCACCCGGATGGTGGTCAGCTCCCGCCAGGTGGCGTCGTTGGCCGTCCCCGTCTTGGTCCGGGTGGTGATCCCCCGCACCACGCTCACCTCTCCCCCCACCTGCTCCAGAGGGGTGACACCCCCCAGCACCAAAGCGTCAATCTCGTTGTCGCTCCAAGCGGTGTCCAGGCTGTCCAGCCCCTTGAGGACCGCGCCTCCCAGAGGCACCGCCGGGTCGGTCTCCCCGGCCATAGCCCCGGCCACCGCGGCGGCGGCCTTCACGCCGCCGGGGGCGGCCAGCACCACCCGCTCGCAGTTGAGGGCCTTGGCCCGCTGGACCAACTGGGTCGCGGTCTCCTCCGCCCCGCCGCCCACCACGGCCAGACGCTCCCGCCGGGCCGCCGAGGCCTCCTTCACGCTCTCCTGCAAGGCCTTTTGGACCTCCACCGTCTCGCTGTCGCAGATAACGGCCGCCAGTTCCTCCGCCCGCTCCAGCGCGGCGAAGGCCCCTCTGTAATTCTCCAGCAGGACGGCCGCGTCCTGGCTGTCCGTTACGGGCGCCGCCTTCACCTGGGAGGCCCCGTTTTGGAAAAGCAGGGCGATGAGCTCCCCCATAGCTTCCTTGGCGGTGTAGACCCCCAGCGCCTCCTCATAGCTGTGGAAGGTGCTGACCTCCCCCGCCGTTCCCTTGGCGCTGACGGCGGCTACCCCCACCGCCCGTCCGGCGGCCCGGCCGCTCACCGCCGAGGATGCGTCGTATACCGAGTACACCCCCGGTCTCTGATGCTCTGTCACATTCATACCTTGTGTTCTCCTCTCACCTCAAAGTCCAGGAAGGACCCGTCCTCCCCGCTTCTCGCCACCGCCCAGACCCGGAACCGCCCCTGGACCGGGCACAGATATCCCTTGCTCTCCTGCCTGTAGCAGGGCTCACCCACGGTGAGCTCCACCACCCGCATCCCCGCCGGTCCCTCCCGGTCCAACGCGGCGGTAAGGACCTCCAGGCCGCTGTGGACCGCCTCCACCGTAGCGGCGTACACGTCCAATCCAAAGGTGAGCTCCACCGTCTTGCCGTAGAGCTCCTCCCACTGTCCCCTGTCCCCGTCGAACCGCTCCCCCAGGTAATCCTGGAGCCCGGAGCCCTTGCATTCCATCCCCCGAAGGGAGACCGCCGCCACCGCCCGTCCCGGGCGGCACCGCCGCTGCTCTCCCCAGGCGGTGACCGCCTCCAGACCTTTCTCCGTCAGATACCGGGCCAACGCCTGCCGGAGCTCCTGTACCCCTTTCATGGCTCCACCTCGTCCAGCTCCCGGCAGAGGGCCCACTGGTAAAGGACCTGGCCGCCCACGTGTACCGCCCGGCGGCGCAGGACCTCAAAGGCCCGTCCCTCCCAGAGCAGCTCTTTCACATCCTCCAGGCCCTCCCCGGCGCTCCCCAGGCAGAGGTACAGCCCCTCGGGCCCCACCCCCAGGGGGGAGGGGTTCTCCCCCGGCTTTTTCTCCCGGACGCTCTGAAAAAAGGCCCGGGTCTCCAGGTCCCCCTCCTCCCGGCGGAGGGTCACCCGCTGCCCATATTGCTCCAGCATAAGCTCCCAAAGCCTGCTGTCCATCAGGTCCTCACTCCCTTAAAGGCAAAGCCCTCATCCCGCAGGTAGGGCCTCATCACCTGCCGGGCTTGGAGCTCCAACGCCTTCCGCCGGAACTCCCCCTCCCCCCTTCGGATGGTCACATCCCCGGCGGTAAAGCTCTCCACCCCGCCGCTCTCAACGCTCTCCAGCCCGGCCAATGCCAGCCAGGCCGCCCCCAGGGGGAAGACCTCCCCGCAGTCCTGGGGGGTGAGCCCCGGCTTCAAACGCCCCTTCAGCTCCTCCACGGCGGCGGCGCAGAGGAGGGAGAGCGCCTGGCTCTCCCCCCGCTTGCCCAGTGCCATGGCCAATTCCATGACCCGCTCCGTCATGGACACATTCTCATTTTCCAGCATCCTGCACCCTCCATCTGTTGCTTTGTCAGGCTTCGAAACAGGCAAATCGAAGGTTCGCTTTCCCTCCGACTCGGGTTGGTCTCTTGGGCTTTCAGCCCCATCGCTCACCCTCGCTCCAGTCCAAGCTATCCTGCTGCCCACTTCTCCGCCCTCCCTTTATACCTTCAAAACCTTAGAAGCGTCCTGAAACACCTTGGCAAACCCGGCGATGGTGGTCACCGCCGCCCGGTCCATCTGCCGGTCGATGAGCTTGTCGTACTCCACCAGCACATCGCTGGCCTTCACCATCTCCAGAGCATACCGCTTGTCCAGGCCGATGAGCTTGCCGCTGGCCAGGGCGGGGGTCCGCAGCAGATTGGCCCCCAGGGGAGTTGTGAGCTTTCCGGTGCCCTGGAAGTTCAGCCCGGTGAGGGGGTTCTGGAGCTCCTCCATCTTCAAAAGCTGGAGCATCACATCCCCCGACACCAGCAGGGTATTCATCTCGTAGGGCTCAAACTGAGCCCAGAAGTCCACCAGCTCGCTGTAGGTCAGCTTCCCGGCGGTGCCGCCCATGGGCGCGGTGCCCACGGCCAAAGGCTGGGCGGCGTTGTCGTTGCCGTCCCCCTTCTCCAGCACCTCGATGGCGTCCTCCAGCAGCTGCCGGCTGATGTGGGCGCCGATCTGCCGCAGGGCAACCGAAAAGAGGTCCAGCTTCTGGTACCGCACCGCCTCGTAGGTGGCGGTGAGCATCCGCCCCCGCTTGTGGAGCTTCACCAGGTTCTCCTGGGTGTGGATCTGGGTCTGGGGCAGGTTGGTCCCCTCGGAGACCCACTTCGTCTCCTTCTGCCCCTTGGCGGGGTTGGAGGTGATGGAGCGGTAGTCCATGCTGTTGATGCTGGTCACCGTGGCCGTAATGGCGGGCAGGATGTCCGCCTCCTCCATGCCCTGGCGCACGCTCCGGGCCATGTACTCGGGGAAGAGCACCGCCGACTGGGTGGTCTGGAAAAACTTCTCCACCGGGTCGCTCCCCGGGCCCTTTACCTTGATGTCGAACCGCTTGAGCTGCCGCTGATAGGCGTCCAGCCCCTCCAGGGCCGTGCCCTTGTAGTGCTCCGAGGGATCCTCTTTCTCCAGAAGCTGGGAAAAGCTCTTCCCCGCCACGGCGTACATCCCCTTCTCCAGCTTCACGTTCTCAAAATGATTGCTCATAGTCTCTCTCCTCCTTACAGCATGATGGTGAGGGTGCCCGCGCCGTCGTCGGCCGCCACCCAGTATTCCTGCCCCGCGTCGGCAGCCCCCGCCTTCTTCACGCCGCCGTTTCCATCCCCGGCGAGCTTCACATAGCCCACCGTCACCGTACTGTCGGCGCACCTCACCTGGGCAAAGCCCCCCGTCTGCACCCCCACGCAGCCGCCCCGGCTGTGGCCCAGGGCCACCCCGCAGAACCGCTCCCCGGCCCCGCAGAGCTTCACGGTGGAATCCCCGCCGCTCTTCACGGTCTGGCCCACCTTTACCGCCCCGTCGGCGTAAAAGGTGGCCGCCACCTCTCCGATCCCTTCAAACGAAACCCTTCTGATCATCCCTTCATTCTCCTTTTTAGTTTACATAACTTTGTTCTAGGCCTTCCCCGTTTACGGGGAAGGTGGCACCGCCGCAGGCGGTGACGGATGAGGGGGCCCTGAAGCATTCCTGCAGGCCCCATCTTCCCCTTCACACCAAAAACGCCCCGTCCCCTTCGCCCGTCTCCTCCCTGCGGGAGCCGTAGCTCAGCTGCACCGTCCCCCGCCGGCCCTCCCCCTCCCGGGAGAAAAACCCCTTCAGGGCGGTCAGTTCCTTCTCCTCCAGCTTCCCGGCAATGGAACGGATCACCTCCATCTCCAGCCCGGAGGCCTCGGCCGCCGCCAGCTTCACCACCTGGCTCCGCAGCTCCTCCAGATACCGCCGGCCCAGAGCCGCCTCCTTCTCCAGCGCCTCCAGCTCCCCCCGGAGCCCGGGCCGCTCCCGGGCCAGCTCCTTCAGTCCGGGAGCCAACCCCTTCATCACCCCCGCCCTGGGCTGGGCGGGCACCGCCACAAAGGACCACTCATAGGCGTCCCCCGCTCCCTTCAGCTCCCCCCAGCACAGCTTCCCGTTGTAGGTCCGCCCCTTCACGTGATGGCACTTTCCCAGGGCCTCGCCGCACACCGAGCAGACCTCCCGCTCCACGCTGCACCCCACGCTGACCTCCTTCTTGATGCCCCCCTCGATCTCCTCAATAAGGTTGGCATTGGCCTCGTTTCGCAGCATATAGGCCCAGCCCTTCAGATAACAGACCGGGTCCCCCGCCCTGGTGACCGTCCCCGGCTCCTCCACAACCTCCGCCTTATAGATCCGGGCGCTCTGCCCCGCAGCCGACCAGTTGTGGTCAAAAATGCCGCTCTTGCCCACAAAGAGCTTTGCCAGCTCCTCCAAAGTCTCCCGGGGGAACCGCTCCCACTCCCGGTCGATCTCGTTGTCGCACAGCCGCACCGTGAAGGTGTAGACCTCCCCGGCCTTCAGCTCCTTCTTGCTTTGCATGTTGATAAGCGCCAGGTCCTCCGGGCTGACCCTCTTCTCTCCCTCCGCTCTGACTTCTTTCTGAATGTTCATTCTGTTTCCTCCTGTCTTTCCGTTTCTCTCCGCAATTTTTCCGCCTGTTTGTGGTATAAGTCTGCCCTCGCCTCCTCCACCTCGTCGTCGCAAAGTCCGCTTTGTTCCGTTTCCGCCTGCGGCGAAAACTCCACCCGCTCCCTTGCTCCTCCTCTCCCTGCAAAAGCTGAGAACCGCTTTTGCGGGGGCCCCTTTTTAGGACCTGGTGTCATCGGCCTTGCTCTCCTTATCCCTCGTTCTCTCTTCCCGTAATACCTTCGCCTGTTCCCGGTACAACCCTGCCCTCGCCTCTTCCACCAGGTCCTGCAGGTTGATGTCCTCCCACTCCACCCTCACCCTCTCCGGGTACCCGTGGAGCCGGAGCCAGGTTTCACAGATCCGCTCCACCACCGGGGTAAGCCGCCGCCGCAGGGCGGTGATCTCGGTGGTGAGCATGTCCGCCTGCTGGGCGCTCATCCGCTCGGTGGAGGACCAGGAAAGCCCCAGCAGGAACGGGGGAAGCCCGGTCTTGGCCACCAGCTGCTCCAAGATCTGCCGCACCGGCGCCTCACTGTCCAGTGCCTGGTTGTCCGCCCCAATGACCTTGATGTCCACGTCCCCCACGGCCACAAAGTCCCGTACCGCGCCGCTGCCGCTCTCCCGCATGGCGTTCTGCCACTCCCGGGCGATCTCCTCCCCCCGCTCTCTGGCCCAGGGGCCGTCCCCGCTTCCCGGCTTGTAGACCACCGAAAACCGCGCGTTGCCCATCCGCTCCCAGTTGGTCCCCATGGCCTCATAGATCTTCAGCAATATCCCCGCCAGGAAAGGCATGCTCCGCAGCAGGGACGCCCCCTGGGGGGTGTCCGCCGTGGGCTGATTGGGGGTAAAGAGGATGAGCTCCTGCCGGGGCAGCTCCTCCACCCTGCCGTCCTCCCGCCGGACGCACACCTGAAACGCCAGGGGATTCTCCCCCTCCCGCAGGACGATCCTGGCCGGGTCGGCGCAGAGCAGAGCGGTGATCTCTCTCCCCTCCTCTTCCACCACCAGCTCCCCCACCCCCCGTCCACAGGTGAGCATAGAATCCAGATACTGGTCCAGAAAGCTCTGAAGCCCCCGCTGTCCCCAGCCGGTGTTCACCGTCTCCAGAAACCGCTCCAGCTCCCTCTGCCCCTCCGGGACCTGGACCCTCACGCCCCCGCAAAGCCGCACCAGCTTCTCCACCGCCGCGTCCACAATGGGCACCGCCTCCCGGATGGCCCGGTACAGCTCCATCTCTCCCGCCCCCATGGGCACATAATCATAGATAGCCCCAAAGGGGTGCCGCCTCTCCTCCCTGGTCTGCACCAGGAGCCCTCCCCGGCCCGCTTCCTTCTTCCGAAACCACTTCATATTTCTCTCCTTCCTCTATTTGGCTTCTCCGTTTACGGAGAAGCTGTCAGCCGGGCAGTCTCCGACTGCCTGGCTGACTGATGAGGCCATTTTAATAAACGCCCCCTCATCCGCCCCAGTCTGCGGACTGGGGCACCTTCCCCCAAGGGGAAAAAGGGCAAGGGAGGACGGTCCCCGCGTGGGACTGCCCCCTCTGTCTTGCTACCTCTCCACCCCGAACCCCCCGATAAACCGCCCCTCCCCCTCCAGGGAGGTGGCGAAATACCGAATGTCGTCCATGGCGTGGTCAAATTCCTTCACCACCCGGTCCCGCTCCCCCTTTCCCGCCCAGCAGTAGAGGGAAAACTCCCGGATGGCCTCCCGGCACGGCCTGCAGATCACCAGCCTTCCCCGCTTCAATAGGTCGGCCGTCACCCGGATCCCCGTGAGCACCTGGTTGTCCGCCGCCGCCACAGGCCACCCCCTCTCCCGGAGACACGCCATAAAGCTACACGCCGACGGATCCACCACCACCCGCCGGATGTGCTTTCCCGCCGCCAGGGTCTCCAGGTCCCGCGCGTACTCCCCGTCGGTTTTCTGCCGTCCCTCCCGCCGGGAGTCGTAATAGTATTCATCCACCCGGTACCAGGTGCTCCCCTTCCTCCCCCAAAGCCCCATGGAGGTGGGGTTCACCGTCCCGTAGTCACAGGAGATCCGCCACTCCTCAAAGGGTCCCTCGGGCACTCTCTCCACCCAGCTCTCGTCAAAGAAGTCGTATACCCGCCCCTGGGCGGTACACCACTCCCCCAAAATGAATCGCTTGTAAAAGCTCCCCCGAAAGCTCCGCTTGTACTTTTCCAGGGTTTCCCGGCTCAGACTGGGGTTGTCCTCCATGCGGAACTGTACCCGCAAAGCCCGCCGCTCCTCGGCCTTCAGGATCCATTCCTTGTAAAACCAGTGCTCCCCGCTCTCCGGGTTGCACCCGAACCACACCTTCGCCCCTGCTGCCGAGCACCGGGCTACCGCCTGCTCCACAAAGCTCCGGGGCATCAGGGCCGCCTCGTCCAGCAGCGCCCCCGCCAGAGTGATCCCCTGGATCCGCCCCGCCCCCCGTTCATCCCTGCCCCCGAAGAGGTAAAAGACGTTCTCCCTGCCGCAGAATTTCACCACCAGCCGTCCCCGGCTCACCTGCTCCTTGATGGAGAATCCCAGCGAGCACAGGGCCGCTTCCACAGGCTTCACCACGTTCCGCCGGGCCGCCTCCACCGTCTGGGAGCAGATGGCGAACTGCTCCCCCTGAAACCGCCCCATGGCCCAGCAAAAGAAGGACAGGGCCATGGAGAAGGTCTTTCCGCTCCGCACCGCCCCGTCGCAGATGATGGCCTCCCAGTCCTTATAAGGGGAGGCGTCACACCACCAGGTCAGCACCCTCCTCTGCTTCTCCGAAAATTTCATACTCCGTTCCCCTTCTGTCGTGCATCTGGTCTAAAGCCTCCCTCGGGCAGCCTCCGGCTGCCGGGACGGTCATTCGGCGAAGCCGTGCCGGAGGGGTTCCTCCACTACTAGGCTTCTCCGTTTACGGAGAAGCTGTCAGCCCAAAGGGCTGACGGATGAGGTCATTTTAATAAAGGCCCCCTCATCCGTCATTTGCTCCGCAAATGCCACCTTCCCCGTAAACGGGGAAGGCTTAAACCGCTCCACCATTAGCCTCCCCTTTTAAGGGGAGGTGGCCCGGAAGGGCCGGAGGGGTCCCTCCTCTCCATCCGTCTCCCCGCTGTCCTCATCTCCCCCCGCCCCCTTCTCCAGCGCCTCATACAGCGCCTTCCCCCTGGGGTCGTCCTCCGCCTGCTCCAACAGCCATTGAAGGGCCGAGAGCCTGTCCACAAACTTCAGCTCCACCGTGCCGTTGCCGCTCCGCTTGAACTCGGTCACCGCCGACAGCTCCAGCTCGTCAATATTCTCCAGCTCGTCCTCGCTGAGATAGGCCAGCCGCACCGCGTCGTTCACCCGCCCCTTGGCCAGCCGCCTGATTTCCTTTAAGATCTCCTCCCGCTTCACCCGGGCCTCACCTCTTTCCAAAGTAGGCCGTCACCCCCCTCCCGGATGTACCTTTCGGTACACCCAACGAAAAAAAGATAAAAATTTTTCACCAGAATAAAAAAATATCCCTCAGGAGGGCATAGCACCCCCTGAGGAAATTTGCTTGCAAAAAAATATCTCTTTTTGGCTTGGTACATCCCTATGTAGGGCGGGGGGCTTGCCCCCGCCGCTGCCCCTTTTCCCTTCAAGCCTTCCCCGTTTACGGGGAAGGCTCAAAACCATACCTCTATCAGGCTTCTCCGTTTACGGAGAAGCTGGCAGCCGGGCAGTGGCTTTGCCGCTGCCGGGACAGTCGTTCGGCTTTGCCGAATGACGTCCCTTGGCTGACGGATGAGGGGAGCCTGCCTGGTTTGCGCTCCCTCCGTCACCGCCTGCGGCGGCGCCACCCCGCAGCGTGAAGAAAATTTGCCGGGGGCAAATTTTTAGCGTAGGCCCCGGCGAGCTTATTTCGCCGGGGGCTCACTGCCTGGTTTGCACTCCCTCCGTCACCGCCTGCGGCGGCGCCACCTCCCTCAAGGAGGGAGGCTAAGGTCCTAAGGCTCCCTCGGGCAGTCGCCGGCTGCCCGAGGGAGCAAACAAGTTCAATCACGAAAGGAGAAAAACCATGTCAACCAACAAAACACCCAACTACAACCTTCATTCCTGGCTTCCAACCGACGAGTTCCATCTCTCTGAGGTCAACGAGAACTTTGACCTTCTGGACGCCGCCCTCAAAGCCGAGGCCCAGACCGCGGCCCGGGGACGGTCCGCCCTGTCGGCCCAGATGGCCGGGAAGGGAGAGCTGGTGGTGGGAAGCTACACCGGAAACGGAGCCGCAATGCAAGAGATCATCGTAGGCCACAAGATCAAGGCTATTTTGATCGAGACCACCAAGGGAGAGCGGTCAGACTATGGCTCCCTGTATGCTTACGGCGGCCTTCATCTGCCTAACGTCCCCCCGTATTACAAAACCTGCGAGATCGACAACGACCGTTTCCGCGTGTTTTGCAGCGGCGCCGGCACCACTTACGACCCCAACCCCACCCGGCTCAACGACCCGGACATCCAGTATGTCTACCTGGCCTGGGTAGGAGCATAAGCGGGTAAGAAAGGAACCCCCTGCCGAAGCAGGGGGTTCCTCTGTATTGCTTTGGGTTATGCGGAAAAATCAACTGTTAAACAGTAGCACCGCACTTGTCACAAGCGCTATCGGTATCATCACCATCAGCGCAGGCCTCGTAAGCGCTAGCAGCCTCATTGCAGTGCTGGCACTTCACAGCGTGCTGACCAGCGTTGGTATCGCTGCCCTGCACGTAGTCAGTAGTCGCAGAGGGATTCTCAATAGCGATGTGATCGCCATTCTGGCCCTTGCCGGTGGGATCATACTCACTAGTGCTGGTAGCGGTCTCAAACTTCTTGCCGCACTCACACAGATAGTACTCGCCCTCGCCCTTGGTCTGGCAGGTATCACCCTTCAGGCCGCCTGCGTTCTTCTGGGTACGCTTGGCCTGAGCATGGTCACAGGCGGGAGTAACAGCAGTACCCACGTCCTCGCCCAGGTCGTTCTTCACGTCCACGACGATCACGTCGATGTGATTCTCGGTGCCCTCAATGACCATCACGTTGGCAACATACTTGCCCTCGGTGGTGGCGCTGGGATCGGCGGCAGTCAGGGCGCCCTCGGTGCCCTTCCCGGCCTCGGTGTCCACGTAGAGGAAGACAGTCTTGTCATCAATGACCTTGGTGCCCTTGACGACCAGCTGGATAACCTTGTCGGCGTCGTTCCAGCCCAGGACGGCGTCCTTGTTAAGGCTGTTAGTGATCTTGGTGCTCTTGATGAACCCGTCACCGACCTTGTACTCGATGAAGTCGCCCTTGACCAGGGTGTTGGCGTCGTCGGCCTTATCCACAACATCGATCTCCTCGGTGCCGTTCCAGAGCTTGTACTCAACGCCCTTGGAGCTGGTGAAGGGAGTGGAAACGATGTAGCCGTGGTTCTTGCCGGAAGCGCCGGCGCCGGGCAGAGCCTCAGCGGAGGTGTCGGTCAGGAAAGCGAACTGCACGTAGTTCACGCCGTTCACAGCCTTGGTGTAGGCCAGAGCGTTGGAGGCGCCGAACTCGGCGGAGAGGTCCCAGGCACGGGCGGCCTTGCCGTCCACGACCTCGACCTTGCCGTCCTTCAGCAGGACGATGATCTGGGCGTTCTCGTCGATCAGGGTGCCGTTGACGGTGTTCTTGGCGTTCACGCCCTTGCCCTTGATCTCGCTGGTGTAGCCCAGAGCCTTGGCGGTGGGAGCCTCCAGGGTGTAGATGCCGTCCTTCTCGGTGTAGGTGTAGAGCTTGCCGGCGGCGGAAGTTTTGTCGTCACTGGGCAGCTTGATGACGGCGGTGGAGCCGTCCTTCACGAAGTAAGCCCGGGCCTCGTAGTAGCTCTCCAGACCGGTGGAGGGATTCGCGGCCTTGGCGGTCAGGACCAGCAGGTCCTTGGCCTCGGTGCCGGCCACGGAAACATCCTGAGCGGCCACGTAGCCGTTGATCATCACCAGGTCGTAGGTGGTGTTCTTGGCCATAGCCTTCAGGGTGTTGAAGTCGTCGCTCTTCAGAACGGTGAGCCACTCGCCGTTGATGCGGACCTGGTTGAGAGTGCCCACGGTGCGGTAAGCGTCGGCGGCCACGTTCTCCTTGATCTCGGCCAGGGTCAGCTCCACCTTGCCGGACACGGTGTTGTCGGCGAGGGTCACGATGACCTTGTCGCCCTTCACAGCGCCGTTGAGGACGATCTCCTTGTCGATCTCCTTGGTGCCCACGCCGGACACGGTGGCGTTCTTGGCGGTCAGGCCGGTGACCTCAGCCAGCTTCTGGGGAACGGTCACGGCGGTGTAGCTCTTGTTGCCGTTCTTGACGACCTTCAGGCTCTGCTCAGCGCCCAGAGCGACGTTGGGGGTGCCGATGGTGCCGTGAGTGGTCCCGAACTTGTTGAACTCAACAATGGTGGTGGCCTCGATCTCGGTCTTGTCCTTGTCGTTGGCCGCCACGGTGTAGCCGCCCACGGTGCCCTCGTAGACCACAGTGCCGATGGCGGTGATGCCGT
Organism: uncultured Oscillospiraceae bacterium; assembly: GCA_910585735.1. Taxonomy (GTDB): domain Bacteria; phylum Bacillota; class Clostridia; order Oscillospirales; family Oscillospiraceae; genus Vermiculatibacterium. Next base: position 23,450 of record CAJUEU010000023.1, read on the forward strand.
AGACGCTGTCGGTGGCCTTGAAGAGGACGTTGACCTTCTGGCCCATCAGGTTGGAGTAGTTGGTGGCGACCTTGGTGTACTCGGTGCCGTTGCTCATGGTCACGGTGTAGGTGCCCTTGTCGTCAGCAACCACCTTGGCGATAATGCCGGTGTTGTTGGTCTGCAGGGACAGGTACTTGGTGGCCAGAGACTCAGTCACCTTGTTGGTGGTCTTGGTGACCGAGATCTCGGTCAGCTCGTTGATGCTGGCGTACAGGTAAGCGGCGGTGGAAGAATCGAACTCGATGGGAGTGATAGCCGCACCGTCCTTCTTGCCGTTCAGCGTGTAAATGTCCTCGCTGGACACGTTGCCGTTGGCCATGGGAGCGTTGATGGAGTTCACCAGGATCTGAGCAGCCTGGTCACGGGACACGTTGGCGGAGGGGATGAAGCCATCCAGTCCGTCGAACAGGCCCAGGTCGCTGGCCAGAACGGTGGTCTGGAGCTCCCAGTCACGGCCGGACTGACCCTCGGTGTAGCCCATCATGTTCAGGGTCATACGGACCAGCTGAGCCACGGTCAGGGAGTCCTCGGGCTTGAAAGTGCCGTCGTCATAGCCGTTGGCGATGCCGAAGCTCTTGGCGTAGCTGATGACCTCACTGGCCCAGTGGGTGGTGGGGACATCGGGGAAGGGAGCCCCGGCGGTGGAGCCGTAGTTTACCTCACGGCCCTTGTTGTGAATGGTGGCCAGCATCTTGACGGCCTCACAACGCTTCAGGCTGTTGGTGGGGTTGAAGTTCCCCTTGTCGTCGCCCTTCATGATGCCCAGGGCCTGAAGGGTGTCCACAGCTTCCTTGTTGACAATGTTCTCGTCATCGGGATAGCTCGTGGCGCTGGCGCCGACGACCATCATGCCGACCAGCATAACGGAAGCCAGAGCCAAGCTAAGAATGCGCTTGAGATTGTTCATTGCTTTTTCCTCCTTGATTAATTTTGGCTGAGGTGGTCATATCTTCCTGTTTTCTTGTCTTTTGTCGAAAAACCGTTCTCTTTGCCGCTCATAAGTTCGGTTTTTCTTCTTTTGGACCCGAAAACAGTCGAATATAAATCCCCTCTTGCCTTACGCACGTATGATACCACCCCCCACCACCCCCCGTCAACCGCCTTTTCTCATTTGTAACACATTCGTAAAAAAGCAGGAAGGATGTAGGAGTTGTACCCTTCGGTACACCGACGAAAAAAGAAATTATATTATAAGGTAAGGGGAGGGGGGTCTTACTTGACAAACTCGGTCGCCATGGACTATAATAAATCAGAAAAAGACAAAAACCGATGGGAGGTGCCGGGATGAACAACGAAGAAAAGATCCTTGAAATGCTGACAGCAATGAACAAACGTTTCGACGGCATCGATTCCCGCCTGGACAAGGTGGATTCCCGCCTGGACAAGGTGGAAGCCGCGGTGGCCGAGGTCCGTGTTCTGGTGGATGTGGACATTGACTACAAGCTGAAACTGCTGGCTGAAGGCCAGGAGGCCATTTTGAACGAGCTGGCGGGCAAAACGCCCATCGAGCGGACGGAAAAAATCGAGCAGGGGCAGGAAATAATTACCTACGCGATCAAAAAGCTGGTTGGTGATGTGGAGCACCTGAAAGCCGCCCAGTAACTGCCATACAGACCATTTCATTATACTCCCAAATCCCCCAAAGTCAAATTACAGCTCTGTAACAAAAGGTGCGGTCCCGGAAACGGGACCGCACCTTTTTGCGTCTTTTCGGGTGGTATAGCAAGACAGCAGGGACCGGTCTTGGGTCATTTCAATAAAGCACCCCTCATCCGTCACGGCTTCGCCGTGCCACCTTCCCCGCTTGCGGGGAAGGCTTTAAGAGCATACCTCTATTAGGCTTCTCCTGGCTGACGGATGAGGCTACTGTAATCAAGGGCCGCTTCCATTCAGGTAATGGAAGCGGCCCTTTTCATATTCTTTTTTGAACTTCAAGGTCGATCATTTTACAAACAGCCTCAAAATCATGTAAAATTTCTAAATTCGTAAAACGAAGGACCTTGATATTACAGGAATTCAAAACAACAGTTCGTTCAGCATCATAGGCCAAGCTGTCCGGGGTAAAATGCTGTGAGCCATCCAACTCAATGGCTACTTTGGCTTTTGGACAATAAAAATCTAAAATAAAATGGTTCACAACCCTCTGACGTTGAAATTGAACAGGATATGTTCTCAAAAAGTCAAACCAGAGGTGCCGCTCTTCCTTTGTCGCGTTTCGCCTCAGCTCTTGCGAGCGCCTGGTCAATGATGGGTTACGCAAAACAGATTTCCTCCTTTGAGGAGGCATAGTCACAGTGGCCTCAGAAATGGGGAAACCTAACAGAGGTATGCCCTTGAGCCTTCCCCGCTTGCGGGGAAGCCAGATAAAGGAATGGTCCTAAGCCTTCCCCGTTTACGGGGAAGGTGGCACGGCGAAGCCGTGACGGATGAGGGGGCCCTTTATTGCAATGACCTCATCATTCAGCCCGTTGGGCTGACAGCTTCCCCATTTACGGGGAAGCCAGGTAAAGGTATGGTCCTAAGCCTTCCCCAGGGCGGCTTTGCCGCCCGGCACGGTCGTTCACCCAAAGGGCAAATGACGTGCTACATGGGAAAGGTGCCCCCGAAGGGGGCAGATGAGGCAGCCCTGCGAAGCAAAGAACGGATGATAGCTCCCTTTTACCCCACCGTCACCAGCCGGACCTTGCCGCCCTGGCCGGGGGCCTTGTCGTAATAGATGGTCAGGGTGTCGGAATAGGCCCGGGCGGCGTTGAGCCCTTCCGTGCCCTTGCCGAACCACACGTTGGTGGCCTTGTTGCAGCACTCCACGTCCTTGGACACAGGGTAGGTTACCCCGTTCACCGTCACGGTCATGTTCTGGGAATCAAAGGCAGAGCGGGGCACGTTGGTGACTGCGGTGAGGGTCACGGTGCCTCCCACCCGGCCGTTGGCCGCCACGGCCATGCCCCCGGGGGTGGAGCGGATAGGGGTAGAGGACAGGGTCTGGACCCTTATGGGCGAGCCGGAATTCTCCACCACAATAAAATTGAGATAATATTCGCTGGGATCATCGCCGGGATTCAGTCCGGGCACTTCATGCTTTTCTTGCTCAGACCGTATATACCCGTAAATGTACCCGTCCCCGGTAACGTCGTTGAGAATGATGACGTCGATGGCGCCGCTGAGGTCGGTACCCACGTAGGAGATCTTATTGGCGGGGACGGAAGAGACCGTGATCTGGCCCCAGGTGATCCGCTTAGGGACCCCGTTCTGGGTGCGCTCGTAAAGGGCCACGTGGGAGGAGAGCTGCTCCCCTCCAAGGGTCCGCTGGGCTACGTTCAGGACCCCGGCAGTCCCCGAGGAGGACACCTGGGTCAGGGTCAGGTAGCCGCTGCGGCTGGAGGAGATGGTCACAAGCTGCCCCACCAGACGCTCGGCGGAGGAGCTGACCTTGCCGGTGAAGGTGAGCTTCTGCCCGGCGGCGTTGGCCATGACGGTCTCTACGGTGGCGGTGCCGTCAGCCGCCTCGGTCACCACGCCCACCAGGGTGGACTTGGCGGTGGAGGTGGGGGCCATGGCCCCGGCGATCTTTCCGTCGGCGGTGAGCAGGAAGCTCACCACGCTGCCGGGGGTAAAGGCCGCCAGCTCCTCAGAGGCCTGGGGCAGCACGGTGAGGTCGGTGCCCAGCACGGTGGCGGTGAGAGGGGACTTGGGGCTGGGGGAAGCGTTCTCGTAGACGCAGGTGAGCCGGGTGGTGGCCTGGACCTTCTCCTCCTCCGCGGTGGTGGGGAGGTAAATGTACTCCAGCTTGCCCGTCACGTCGTAGGACAGGGTGAGCTGGCTGCCCGAGCGCAGGTCCATGTACACCGTGCCGTAGGTGGTCTGGGTGGTGCCCCGGTAGAGGGGGGTGTCGCCGTTGACCGTGAGGCGGCTTCCGTTGGCGTCGGTGATGTAGTTGGCCTCGTGGGCGGCCAGGGTCACCGTGCGGCGGGTCCCCTTATCAGAGAGCCGCAGGTCGATGACGCTGCCGTTTTTGTCCAGCACCAGGGTCACCCGCTCCCCCTGGAGGGAGGGGGCAAAGGGGGCGTGGCTGGTCTTATAGACCGACAATGCCTCCCCGTTGAGGGCCGCCAGGGCCCCGGTCTGCCCGTCCTCGGTGGTGGCGTTCACCGAAAGAAGGACAACGTCCTCCAGGATCTTGCCCCCCAGGGTGACGAAGAAGGTGTCCTCTCCCGCCTTGGGGGAGGCATAGAGCAGGTTTTTGAAGAGCAGGGCGGCGTTGCCCCGGGTCAAGGGCAGCTCAGGGGACAGGGGGATGCCCTCCAGAAGCCCCAGGGTCCGGGCCGAGGCCACGTAGCCGTCGTACCAGTTGCTCCCGGCGGCCACGTCCTTCTGGGCGTAGCCCAGCAGACGCATGGCCATGGTGATGGCCTGGGCCTGGGTGATGGAGTCGTCGGGAAGGAAGCTGCCGTCCCCCACGCCCATCACCAGCCGCTCGTTCTCGCCTACGGTCACCCGGGAGGCGTAGTTGATATAGCCCCGGGCCCAATGGTCGCTTTTCACGTCGTTGAAGAAGGTGTAGCCCATGAGCACCTCGGCCTGGGCGCCCTCTCCCCGGAGGTCCACCGCCAGGCGGCAGAACTGGGCCCGGGTCAGAGGCTCGTCGGGACGGTAGGTGCCGTCCTCAAAGCCGCCGATCACCCCCAGAAGCCGCAGGAACTCGGCGGCCTCGGCCACCTGGGGATCGGTAATATCGGCAAAGGAGGAGGTCACGGGCTCGGCCGCCAGGACAGGGCCTGTGACGGCCAGCCCGGCCAGGGTGGCGGCGCACAGCGCCGCCGCAAGGAATTTTCTGAGTTTCATAGGTTTCTCTCCTCTCGTAATGTCAAGCTCCGCAAGTGCCTGACCGCTCGGTCGCTTTCCCTCCGACTCAGGCTGACGGGCAGTCGTAAGACTGCCGGGGCGGTCGTTCGGCTCTGCCGAATGACGCCCCCGTCGCTCGCCTTCGCTTCGGTCCAAGCTCCCTCACAGGCCCTCGCTCCGCTCTTCTTATTAATCAGCTCTGAGTGCCTCGACCGGCTGGAGGCCGCTGGCCTTCACGGCGGGGTACAGGCCGAAGATGATGCCCAGCACCACCGACACGCCGGCGGCCACCGCCATGATCTGGGTGTCGGGCTGGACCAGGTACCCCAGCTGTATCTTACAATAGATCCAGGTGGCCGGGTAGCTGGCCGCGATGCCCAGCAGTCCGCCGATGCCGCAGATCATACAGGCTTCGATCAGGAACTGGATGATGATGGTCCGCCGCTCGGCGCCGATGGCCTTCCGAATACCGATCTCCCTGGTCCGCTCGGTGACGGTGACCA
>CAJUEU010000024.1 GCA_910585735.1 uncultured Oscillospiraceae bacterium
ACACCTACGATGGAAACGGCAACATCCTCAAAACTACCGACGCCCTGGGCACCGAGGTCCTTTTCCAGTACAACGCCAACGACCAGCTCGTCAAGATGACCCAGAACCGGGTGGACGGCATCCACGAGCAGGCCGAGACTTTGGTCACACTCTACGAGTACGACGGCCGGAACCTGGTCACCAAGGTGGTCCGTGCCGACAGCGAGGAGCTGTACACCTACGACGGCAACGGCAACATGCTGACCAAGACCGACGGGGACGGCTACGTCACCGAATATTCCTACAATTCCCTTGACCTTGTCTCCCACATCAACTATAATGGGACCAAGGAAGTCTCCTACCAGTACAATGCCGTGGGCGAGCTCGTCAAGATGGACGACTGGCTGGGCACCACCACCTTTGAGGTGGACCTGCTGGGCCGGCTCACCCAGATGACCGACCACAAGGGGCAGGTGGTCTCCTATGAGTACGATGCCGTGGGCAACCAGACCTCCGTCACCTACCCGGACGAGACCACCGTCACCAAGACCTACGATGAGACCTACAACCTCACCAAGGTCACTGACGCCGAGAAGCAGAACTATCTGTACCAGTACGATGATGCGGGCCGGGTCACCAAGCTCACTTACCCCAACGGCTGGGTGGAGGATTACACCTACGACAACGAGGGCAACCTCCTCAAGACCGTGGACACCGACCCCTTCCACAACAACAAGGTTTCCACCAAGTTTGAGTACCGCTATGATGCCGAGGGCAACCTCATTTCCGAGTACAAGCGGGACACCACGGCGGGCAACAAGGCCCTGACCACCACTTACGCCTACGATGCCCTGAACCGTCTGGTCTCCGCCCACGAGGAGGGCGTTGGCCTCAACACCACCCGCACCTACGACTACGACACCCTGGGCAACCTGATCCGGCAGGAAGAGGACGGGTGCATCGAGTACAAGTACAACGGCTACGCTCTGGATGAGAGTACCAAGTGCGGCACCATCCCCAACTCCATTGGTACTTCCTACTGGGAGTACACCTACGATGGCCGGGGCAACCTCATTTCCAACGACAAGTACACAAGAACGACCTCCGGCATGGCCTGGCAGAACGAGGAGTCCTTCGTTTACGACGAGACCAATCACATGGTCCAAGGCACCAACGAGCAGGGCGAACTGAGCCTCTACACCTACAACGGCCTTGGGATCCGGGTGGGCCGTGAGCTGGTGATGAAGGACAACACCCACGGCTACACCGACTTCCACAAGGAGACCCCCTCCGTGGAGACCGGGCTGGATAAGCCGGAGGTGGTGAAAGAAAGCTACGTCATTGACTACACCTCCCCCACCTTCCAAACCCTGGTCATGGAGGAAGAGGGCGGCTTCAACTATAAGTGGGTCTACGGTCTGGAACGCCTGAGCGTGAAGATCACCAGCGAGGGCACCAACTGGTGGGGCCAGAACGTCACCACCGACATCCTGAAGGACTACACCCATCAGGACCGGCTGGGCAGCACCACCAACCTTTCCGACCAGTTTGGCCGTGTGGTGGGCCGGGCCGACTACAACGAGTGGGGCGAGGTCACCTACCGGGAATCCCTTTCCATCTCCAGCAGCTACCGCAGGATCTACCCCCAGCTCAACTACACGGGGTATGATTGGGACGATGTCTTGGGCATGTACTATGCCAAGGCCCGGTTCTACTCCGCCGACGACAAGCGGTTCGTTGCTATCGACCCCATCAAGGGCCAGATCACTGACCCCCTGAGCCTGGTTTCTTATCTCTACTGTGTGGATAATCCGCTCAGATGGGTGGACCCGTTGGGGTTGAGAATAACTCCAATCCCGGCTGAAATTACAGGCAGTAATGTGAATTTCAGGGCTGAACCGAGCCTGAACGCGGTCTCCTACCTCCAGTTTACCCGAGGTACACGGGTGAAGGATATGGGCGGCAGAGCAACGGCAAACGGCTATACCTGGGCCAATGTTCAGTACAATGGCTTGACTGGTTGGGTTGCTGCTGACTACCTCCAGATCCTGTCTAATGGGAATTCGCAGAGTCCCTATCAGCCTGTGGCGTTTGATGGCGAAACATCAGGCAGCAGCGCCAACAAGCCCGGAAAGCCCGTTCCCGCCACTCAAAACTCGAATGGTGTCTACGAGGTTTACTTTGATGACGGGCCTTCTGTCGGCAACAATACGCCGATGCCTCCACAGGAATATCAGCCAAAGCTCTATTGCCCTGGGGTTGAATACACAACCGTAAAGGAAAAGGCCATAAAGTCTTTGACCGACCTCCTATACTATCAAGAACATTACAGTGAAAACCCAGAATTGTATCATATGCGTGCGGACGAGATCCGGGCTTATCTTAGAGGCTGGATGTACAGTGATACTCTGGCCAATGTATACATGACGGAGTATCCTGGTAGTAATTCTAAGTTCTGGGCCATCATACACGAAGATAGTACATCAACGGCAGAAGATACTCGGAAAACAATAGAAGCTATCCAACAGGTTAAACATGATAATTTTGTTGGCTCAGGCGTGGATATGGGCACAGATATTATGATGATGGTCTTTGCTGGAACTACGGTTATAAAACTGGGAGGCCCTGTAGTTAAAAAGGCTATTTCTACGCTCACACCTAAAACCATAGTAACAATTACTACAGCAACAACAGCAACGGCTACTGGACAATGGCATCATATATTATCAAATAAAATTATGGCAGCGCTAAACAATCACCCAACATTAAGCGGACTGTTAGATAGAGCATCTTCGACAGTTCAAGCACTAACTTTAGAAGCCCATAAGGGGTATCAAACATGGCACAGAATAATCGATAACACGGTAGTCCAATGGCTTCGTGACAACCCTCAGGCAACATTAGAGGAATTTGCAAACGAACTGTATTCACTGTATAATACACCTGAAATGATTGGACGGTTTGGATATTCTGCATTAGAATGGATTCAAGGACTGATAAAATGAAATTCTATGTTTTAGAACTAAAAAGTGAATGGGCCGTTGGAAAAACTCCCGATAGTCCAGCTCGTAATTTGTGGAGCACGGCACAGGAAGTTGCGCGTATAAACGGCGATAGCGAAAAATGTCCCATATGTGGGCGACATGTTTCCATGCTGTCGTGGCTGCCGCCTCGTAAAATGCGGTTGATTGGCAAACGCTACCCAGATCGATTGGTCGATGATTTATATGAACCGTTGATAGTATCAGATCGGTTTGTAGAAATGTTTCGGCATGAGAAATTATCTGGTGTCTCAGAGTTTGCCCCAATTGAAGTGGTTAACACTACGGATTCCCCCAATTACTACTTGGGTCATGTTCTCTTTAACCAGAGTGTGAAAATTGATTTATTCAATACGATTGTAGAGGGACAACCCAAAGAATGGTCATGTCCCATATGCAATCCTTGGGGGACAAGCAAGGACAAGATACTTAAGCTGGCCTTGTCTACTACAAGTTGGGATGGGCAGGATATTATGCGCCTTTATGCGTTCGGAACTATAGTATCAGAGCGGTTTTATGATTGTGTTCGACAATATAAACTAACCAATTTTGTGATGTCTGCAGTAGACAAATATCAATGGCCCTAATGCAGACAGGAAGGCAGAAGACAGGGGAAGACGGGGGGACGGTTCTTTTGTCTTGACAGACTGACCCACCAGGGCGGGGTGCGGAAACTCGCACCCCGCCCCAATTTTTGTCAAAAAAATTGCGAAGTTCTCTTGACCTTGCCGCCAGTATCAATTATAATGGAATCAAGGAAATTTCCTGTTCATACAACACCCACGGCTACACCGATTTCCACTCCCAGACCCCCAGCGTGGAGACCGGGATCGACAAGCCCGAGGTGGTCAAGGAAAGCTACGTCATTGACTACACCAGCGCCACCTTCAACACCCTTGTCATGGACGAGGAGGGCGGCTTCAACTACAAATGGGTCTATGGGCTGGAGCGGCTGAGCGTGAAGATCACCAGCGAGGGCACCAACTGGTGGGGCCAAAACGTCACCACCGACATTCTGAAGGACTACACCCACCAAGACCGGCTGGGCAGCACCACCAACCTTTCTGACGTCCAGGACGCGGAGAACAAGGACTACCTCTACCAGTACGACGATGCCGGGCGGGTCACGAAATTGACTACCCCAACGGCTGGGTGGAAAACTACACCTACGACGGCAACGGTATCCGTGTGGGCCCCACCCTGATACCTAACAGGAATAAAAAACACTCCTATTAGGCAACACCGCCAAAAGACAGGCGGACGGTTCTTCTGTTTGGTCCTTCTTAACTGAATGACCGAAAGATGATTCCTCAGGGGGAGCGGTCTAAGTTTGACCGCTCCCCTTCTTTTGCCCGCAGAAAATATACCTCAAATTGAGGTACAATACCGACACCGCCGGGCGGCGGTCACGTTCATTTTTTCCTTAAACAAAAAGGGATTGTTTCTCTCAAAACAGTCCCTTTTCGTTTACCCTGTTTTGATTGACAAACATAAAAATATTTTTGTGCAGGCCAAAAGGATTTCAAATCTGGACGCGGAGAGCTATCCAGATCAAAAGATCCCCTCAGCCCATGAACCAGCAGAGATCAATTCCCCAGGGAAGATGCCAAAATCGCCAACATTTGGGCGTTTCTCGGCTTATGCTCCAGATGTCTATGTGCCAATTCTTCCAGTAGAGGACGGCCCTCCCGCCAAATGATGCTATTTACCGTCCGAATATCCCTCTCTACTGCTCTCCAGTTTGTTTTATACCGCTTTGCCACCTCTGGATACACCCACTTTGTCACCAGTAAGAGCCGGTCCGGCTTCTCCACACATAGCGATACCGCGTAGGCCAGCTGGAAAAAGCCGGTGTAATTTGCCGCCACACCAAGCTGAGTTCATCTATGCTGATTCCTATTTCATGCGAAAAATCAAACTGTGTTTTCCTTAGGCTTTTTCGATACGCTCTTACTCTCTCCGCTAATGCATTTACCTCCGGCATTCTATCGACCCCTTTAGTAATTATCACCTAAAATCAGTCAAATTTCCACCGATTATATTGCGGATATATAAAATAAAGAAGAATCTTGAATCCTGTACACTCAGGCTCAAGGCAAGCAGTACGCCGGCTTTGGGGGAAGTTTTCTTGACAGGAACAGCTGTTATGTGGTATGATTTTATTAATATTTTACACTTCGAAATTTAGGAAAGTGAGTGATGCTCATGCAGGACCCCCGCATTATTTTAGTGGCCGAGACCGGCGGCGATATTCCCCGTGAAGTAGCAGAGCAATATAACATCCAGCTTGTTCCTATGCACGTCGCCTTCGGGACAGATACCCGAGACGACGGGACCTTCCCCTCGGAGGAGGTCTGTGATTTCTACGACCGTACCGGCATCCTGTGTAAAACCAGCGGCAGCGTTCCTGAAGACTTCACCAAATGCTTTGACCATATCCACACCCGCTGGCCTCAGGCTCAGATCCTTTATCTGGCCTACTCCTCCGTCACCACCTGCTCTTACCAGAGCGCCCAAATCGCCGCTGAGGACCGGGATTACGTGACCGCGCTGGACACCAAAGCGGTCAGCGCCGGGCAATACTCCATTGTCATTGAGACCGCCAAATGGCTGGAAGCTCACCCTGAGGCCACCATTCAGGAGGCCGCCCAGGTTGCCCAGGACCTCATTGCCCGCGCCAATATGTGCTTTGTTCCCAAAGATATGGAATACCTTCGGGCCGGAGGCCGGGTGAGCAATGTGGTGGCTCTGGGGGGTAAGCTTCTGGGGATCCTTCCCCTCATCGAGATTTTGGAGGGCAAGCTGGTGGCCACCCGAAAGCTCCGAGGCAAGCTGGAGGCTCTGGCCCCCAAGCTGGTGCGCGAATACGCTGAAAAGTGGTCGCTGGACCGAAAGGAGCTCTGGCTCATTTGGACTCCCCGTTTCCCTGACGACCTCAAGCAGGTGGTGGAAAAAACCGCCAAAGACTTGGGCTTTGAAACGGTTACTTGGGTCAAAAGCGGCGGCGTCATTACCTCGCATAGCGGTCCCAGCGCCTTTGGCGTGGTGGGCTTTACCAAGGCCTGAGTTTATTTCTTTTACAACAAAAAAGCACAGACGGCAAAACGCCGTCTGTGTTTTTTTCATCACTCAATGAAGAAGCAGATCCCCCTCTTTGATCCACCCCATCCGGCGCAGTATAAGCCCAAAAGCCCAGGCCAACACCGCCGGCAACACAAAAGAAATGAGGAGCAGCCCTATCCAGTCCAAAGTACCGGGCGTGATGGCCGCCGCGCCATTGGCCAAAGCCTTCCCACTGGGGGCAAGCCAGCCGGTCCACACCCCGATCTGTCCCACCAGACCACAGGTCCCCATACCCGCCGACACAGGCTCCCCATTCATCTCCAGATGGAAGAGACAGGTGGCTAATGGCCCTGTGACTGCCGAAGCCAGGGTGGGTGGGATCCAGATCCGGGGATTTTTTACGATATTGGGCATCTGAAGCATAGAGGTCCCCAGGCCTTGGCTCACCAGGCCGCCCCAGCCGTTCTCCCGGAAGGACATGACCGCAAAGCCTACCATTTGGGCACAGCAACCGGCCACAGCCGCTCCCCCAGCCAAGCCGGTGAGGCCAAAAGCGGCACAGATGGCCGCTGAGGAAATGGGCAGAGTCAAAGCCATACCGATGACCACCGACACCACGATCCCCATAAGGAAGGGTTGGAGATCGGTAGCCCAGATAATGATGTTCCCCACCGCTGTGGCAGCGGTCCCGATGGCGGGGGCAATCAGGGCGGAGAGCCCCACCCCCACCAGGATGGTCACCAGCGGCGTCACCAGAATATCCACCTTGGTCTCCTTAGAGACCGCCTTGCCGCACTCGGCGGCGGCGATGGCGATAAAGAGCACCGCCAGCGGCCCGCCCGAACCGGATTGATTCGGGACCAGGCTGGTATTTCCCAGGGCGTTGGCGGCGTAGCCTACGGTGGCCAGAGAGAACAGTACCAGCGGTGGGGCTTTGAGCGCCCAGCCGATGGCCACCGCCATAGCCGCACCGCTCATGGCCGAGGCATATCCTCCCACCTCCACCAGGAAGGACAGGGATAGCTGCTGTCCCACCGTTTTGATGATGGTCCCGATGAGCAGAGAGCAGAACAGGCCCTGGGCCATAGCCCCCAGGGCATCGATACTGTACCGCCGAAGGGACAGCTCAATGTCCTTCCGCTTCAAAAATTTCTTGATTGGTTCCATGCTTTTCCATCCTCTTTTTTGGTTTCCCCTATTTTAGCCCCGCAGGCATGGCTTGTCAACTGTGAATACGATCCAAAAAGAAGTCCAGGCAAGCTTGCCCGGACTTCTCTCTGTTTCTTTTATTTGTCCTGTGCGCCAGTCTGACTTTCCGCCACAAAACGGTCGAAATTCATAAGCACCGTGGCGATCTGAGCCCGGGTAGCGTTGCCTTTTGGCTCCAGGGAGGTCTCAGTGACCCCGGAAATGAGCTCAATGCCCACGGCCCACTCCATGGCCTCCCGGGCATACTTGGCAACCTTATTTTGGTCGCCAAAGGAGCTTAGGTCACCCCGGGCGCTGACATCATACCCCTTATACTGGGCATACCGATAGAGAATCGCCACCAGCTGCTCCCGGGTCACATTGTCCTCAGGCCCAAAGGCCCCATTGGAATAGCCGTTCACCACGCCGCTATCCGCCGCCCAAAGCACCGCATCATTGTACCATTTTCCCGCCTTCAGGTCGGTAAAGATGCCGTCCTGGGCCTCGGAGACAGGGGCATTTTCCATCCGATAGAGCACAGTGACCACCATACCCCGGGTAGCGTTGGCCGAAGGATCGAAGCGGGTGGCGTTCACACCGCTCATCAACCCACGGTCAAAGACATACTTCACGGCAGGGTAAAACCACCGCTTCTCCCCCACATCCTCAAAAAAGAAGGGCTTCTCTCCAAGAGGAACGTCTCCTTCCTCCAGGTCCTCCCCCTCCTCGGGGTCTTCCGTCAGTGGGGTGTCATTATCAGGCAGTTCCTCAGCGCCGCCGCCAGGAGTGCCCCCGCCAATAGAGCCTCCGCCATTGGAGCCTCCACCCCCAACAGCCGGGATGGTCTCAGTCCTCAGGACCTTGCCGCAGACCGTGCAGGAATAGGTTCTGGTTCCATTGGCAGTGGATGTGGCCTCTGTCGTGACCACTCCCCCGTCCTCGGTATGAGCGGCCTCCTCCAGATGGGTGCCGCAGGCCGCACACTCATGCCAGTGGTTGGTCCCATCGAAGTTCCATTCGGTTGTGGGGGCATGCTCTTTCATGGGAACTGTTTTCTGGGCCAGAAGGACCATATTACATACAGAACAATGCTTGCCTTCGGTTTTGCCCTCAGAAATGCAGGTCGCCTCCACCGCCTTGTCGATCGCCTCGGTATGTCCCTTGGCCTCAATTTCCTGCGTTTCCTTCGTGTCACACCTGGCACAGCTATGGACTTTTTCACCGGGCTTGGTGCAGCCGGCAGGTTTCGTCTCCGTCCACATCCCCCAGGCATGTCCGGCGGGAATGGTCTCCTGGGCTACAAGGACCGTATTACACACAGAGCAGTGTTTTCCCTCCGTCTTGCCCTCGGTGGTACAAGTGGCTTCCTTCGCCTGGTCGGTCACTTCCGTATGAGGAAGCTTTTCAAAAATATCGGTCCGTGTCTTTCCGCACTTTACACAGGTCCACACATCCATCCCTTCCTGGGTGCAAGAAGGCGGTGTATGCTCAGGCCCCTCATATTCATGCGGGCAATCTCCCAATACGTACCTGCCGCCCTGGTTCTCCAAGGTCTTTCCCACAGGAAGCACGACCTTGCCGCCTCTTTCATCAATGGGGTAGACCATAGCTCCCAGAGACGCTCCTTCATTCATATAAAGCGTACCATTCGCCAGGATAACAGCTTTCCCGTCATTGCTGTTTGTGGTATTGATCTCCGCCCCGGAGTTCAGATACACCTTTGCGTTGGAGCCGGAAACGTAAATGGCCGTCCCGCCCTCAATGACCGAGTCTTCCACCGCAAGGCTTCCCCATGTAACATAGGCCGCACCGTTAACGCTCCCGCTGCCGGGCGTGACAGTCAGACAACTATTCCCGGTCACCGTTACATTCGCGCCACATATATTGAGCAAAACATAGCTGTTATCCAGGAAAGAGCAATTCGAAAGGGTCGCGTTGCCCCCCTTCAAATTAAACGAAAAGGCTCCCCCGCTGGAGGAAAGATTTTCCAGATATAGCGCTCCAGTCTCCATCTGAACAATATTGCCCATGCCGCTGAGAGAACCATTTTGGATCACAATATTTCTGCTTTCCTTCCAGTTAAGCTGTCCATTTCCTGTGGCGGACAATGTATACCCATTCAAGTCAAAGGTCAAATCCTTCGAAAGTAAAACAGGGCTACCCAAAGATATATCGTCAAGCAGGGTGATCGTGTCCCCATCGCCAGCCGCCTTGATCGCGTCTGCCAACGTTGTATAAGTGGCCTCTCCTATTTGAGCCACATCCTTAGCCGCGGAAGCTCCCACAATCAGCAGAGACAGCGTCATGCCGGCAGCCAAGGCACACATCGACAATTTTTTCCACTTGTTCATGATCTGGTTCATACCGTTTCTCCTTTGCGCGGAATATAACCCCTGTACTGTTTCGCCAATCCCTGTTATGGTTTCGCGAAGCAAAGCCATGACTCATCAGAGACAAGTCATGGCTTCCATATTTTTTATGGGTATTATAGCACGCGCCGGTTACAAAAACGGTTACATCTTTCATTTTTTCTTTCAAATTTTTTCGTCTGATTGCACAAAAATTTTTGTATTTTTTTGTGCAATGTGCCGAATTTCAGGAGGTGGATTCCCGCAAAAGCCTTCTCGCCCAAGGACTACACCCAACTCTCCTCGTTTTCCGGCTTTTTATCCCGGGTCATCAGCTCGGTGACCGCAGCCCGGGGATCCTTCCCCTCGTACAGCACCTGGTAGGCGGCGTTGGTAATCGGCATCTCCACCCCAAGCTTATCAGCCAGGGTCTTGGCCGTGGCGGCGGCGTAATAGCCCTCCACCACCATACCGATCTCCTTTACGGCCTCTTCCACCGGGGTCCCTTTCCCAATGAGGATGCCGCAGCGGCGGTTCCGGGAGTGCATGGAGGTACAGGTAACGATCAGATCTCCCACTCCAGCTAAGCCCGCAAAGGTTTCCTTTCTTCCCCCCATGGCCTCCCCCAGCCGGGCGATCTCGGTAAGCCCCCGGGTCATGAGCATAGCCTTGGTGTTATCTCCCAGGCCTAACCCATCGCTGACCCCCGCCGAAAGGGCGATGACATTCTTGAGGGCGGCTCCCAGCTCTACCCCTACCACATCGTCGGTGGTGTAGACCCGGAAACGCTGGCTCATAAAAATATCCTGTACCAGCCCAGCCACCGCCTTGTCCTTCGCGGCAGCCACAACGGCGGTAGGGATATGGCGGCCCACCTCCTCGGCGTGGGAAGGGCCCGACAAGGCGGCCACCGGGTGGCCGGGAAGCTCTTCCCCAATGGCCTCGGTCAGCGTCAGAGAGGTATCCTTCTCGATCCCCTTAGACACCGAGATCACCACAGCGCCGGGCTCCAGCAGCTCCTTCATCTGCCGGGCGGTGCTTCGGGCGGCAAAGGAAGGCGTGGCAAGCACTACAGCCTGACAGCCTTTGACACAGGCGATGTCTGCGGTGAATTTTAATCCTTTGGGCAGCAAAACGCCGGGAAGGACAGAATTTTCTCCACGCTCCCGAAGGGCGGCCGCTTCCTCTTCCCTATGGGACCAAAGGGTCACAGCATGTCCGTTTTCCAAAAGCAGAAGGGCCAGGGCGGTGCCCCAGCCTCCCGAACCAAGGACAGTGATGTTCATGATGGTTCCTCCAATGTTTTTGTAGGGGCGCACATCGTGCACCCGAAACGTGGTGCGAAAACCGGCGGCGGGCGCACAATGTGCGCCCCTACGATTTCCTGTGGAAGGACAGCTTGTTTTCCGTCCCGGTCACAAGCCGCTTGATATTTCCCCGGTGCATCCACAGGACCAGCACGCCCAGGAAGGCGGCGATGGCCATAATGATGGGATCGCGGCTCACAAAGAGCCAGGTGCCCAACGGGAACGCCGCCGCCGCGAACACCGACCCCAGAGATACGTACCGGGTGAGTACGGCAAGGAGCAGGAACGCGCCCCACACCAGCAGAGCCAGCCGCCAGTCCAGCATAAGGGCGATGGTCCCCCCGGAGAGGATACCCTTGCCCCCCTTAAACCCAAACATACAGGGGAATATGTGGCCCAGCAGGCAGAACATGGCCGCGGCATATTTCCCGTAGATCTCCAGCCCCGGCCAACTGGCAAAATGAAATGCCTGTACCCCCAGCCACACCGCAAGGACGGCTTTGCCCACGTCAATGGCAATAACGCCCAGGGTCCAGGGACCTCCAAAGGTGCGGAAAAAGTTGGTCAGCCCCGCATTGCCGCTGCCGTGGGTGCGAACATCGTCATGAAGGATATATTTCGAGATGATGACCGCTCCGTTGGAGCAGCCCAGAAAATAGGCTCCCACAGCGATCACCAAAAGCGCCAGGATCGCTCCTATCTCTGTCCCTGTGCTCCAGGGGCTTGGAATCAACGGCATGCTCATCCCTCCTTATCTCCCTTTTCCCGAATGGTCAGCTTCACCGGGGTGCCCTGAAGGCCAAAGGTAGCCCGGATCTGGTTTTCAATATACCTCTGGTAGGAGAAATGGAACAAATCGGCCCGGTTGCAGAACACCACAAAGTGAGGCGGCTTGATGCCCACCTGGGTCATATAGTAGACCTTGAGCCTTCTCCCCTTGTCGGTGGGGGGCTGGACCCGGGCGGTGGCGTCGGCCAAAACCTCGTTGAGCATGCCGGTGGTAATGCGCATAGCGGCCTGGTCGGCTACATCGTTGACAGCGTCAAAGAGCCGGTCCACCCGGGAGCCGGTGAGGGCCGAGATAAAAAGGATGGGCGCGTAGGACATATACGCAAGGTCCCGGCGAATGTCCTTACACATGTTGTCCATGGTCCTGTCGTCCTTCTCCACCGCGTCCCACTTGTTGACCACGATGATACAGGCCTTCCCCGCCTCGTGGGCCAGACCCGCCACCTTGGTGTCCTGCTCGGTGACCCCCTCGTTGGCGTCGATCATAATAAGGCACACGTCGCACCGTTCGATGGCCATGGTGGCCCGGAGAACGGAGAACTTCTCTACCCGGTCGTCCACCCGGGACTTCCGGCGCATTCCGGCAGTATCAATGAAGAGGTACTTCCCCTTCTCATTTTCAAAATAGTTGTCGATGGCGTCCCGGGTGGTGCCCGCCATGTCGGAGACGATGACCCTCTCCTCCCCCAGAATACGGTTCACCAGGGAGGACTTTCCCACGTTGGGCTTACCGATGATGGCCACCTTGATAACGTCGTCATCCTCTTCCTTCTCGTCGGTGTCAGGGAAGAATTTCACGCACTCCTCCAAAAGGTCCCCCGTACCGTGCCCATGGACGGCAGAGACCGGCACCGGGTCTCCCAAGCCCAGATTGTAGAACTCATAGATCTCCGGGTCGGTAGGGCCGGTCTTGTCCATCTTGTTGACAGCCAGCACCACAGGCTTTCCCGATTTCAGGAGCATAGCCCCCACCTCCTGGTCTGAGGCGGTAAGGCCGGTCTGAATATCGCAGACAAAAATGATAACTGTGGCGTTCTGAATGGCGATCTCGGCCTGCTGGCGCATGAAAAGCAGGATCTCACTGTCGGTGCCCGGCTCAATGCCGCCTGTGTCCACCAGGTCGAATTTCCGCCCGGCCCACTCACAGGGGGCGTAAATTCGGTCCCGGGTGACCCCAGGGGTGTCCTCCACAATGGAGAGCCGCTGGCCGGTAAGCTTATTGAACAGCATGGACTTGCCCACATTGGGCCGGCCCACGATAGCAACCAAAGGTCTGGACATCCAAACCACTTCCTCTCTCGCTCATAGTAATACCAATTATATCTTATTATGCCACGAAACCCCAAAAAAGTCAAAGGAAAATCGGAGGTTATAAAAAAAGAGAGAGGATCACTCCTCTCTCTTTTTCAGTGGTCGTCCTTACTTGCTGGCGGGGGCTTCGACCTTGTTCAGATCATGGCCGTTGTAGGTCATGCAGGACTTGCACACCCGGTGGGGCAGACGAAAAGCACCGCACTTGGGGCACACGTTGACGCTGGGGGTATCCAGCTTCCATACGGAGCTGCGACGCTTGTTCCGACGCTGCTTGGACACTTTACTCTTGGGTACTGCCATTTCAGACACCTCCTTCAGTGTTGACAGGGGCATTCACGTTCATGCTTCCTCGTCCTTGTCTTGGGAACCTTCTTTCTTATCCAAAAGCTTCGCCAAGACGGCGAGGCGTGGATCCAACTCTTTCCCGCAGCCACAGGGTCCTTCGTTCAGGTCCTTGCCACAGGTGGGGCACAGCCCCTTACAGTCCTCCCGGCATAAATGCTTACTGTCGAGATCCAGAATACAGGCGGTAGAAAATATCTCGTCCAGCTCTACCGTACCCTTGTCCAGGAGAACGATCTCATCGTTCTCCTCCCCCTCCAGCTCCTCCGCCAGAAGGGTCTCCACTGGAACATGGAGCTCTTCGGTGATGGGCTTCAGGCATCGGTCGCAGACCACGTCCAGCACAGTCTCGGCTGCCCCCACAAGCTCCAGGGCACCGGCGGCGTTGCGGACCGCGCCGCTCACCTTCACCAAGCGGGAAAAGGGCCGCTCTCCGAAGTGGCGCACCTTGCTCAGGTCCAGCTCATAAGCAAAATCTTTGACCGCCCCGGGTCTATGGATCATATCTCTTAAATCCAAACGCATAATGTTCTCCTCACAATGGGACAGCAGACATTATACCGAAAAAATCCCGGTATGTCAAATACTTTCTTCACTTTTTTCCAGAAAGATGATACAATACAGAAAAAGACCCGAGAGCAGGTGTGGAACATGAAGGAATTCACCATCACGAAAAATGACGCCGGACAGCGGCTGGACCGCTGGCTGGGCAAGGCCGTGCCCCTCCTCCCCGCCCCCCTGGCCCAAAAGTATATCCGCCTCAAGCGGGTCAAAGTCAACGGCAAGGGCGCCCAGCGGGACTACCGTTTGAACGTTGGGGACCTTCTTCAATTATACATCAACGATGAATTCTTTGACGCTCCCACGGAGGACAATGCCTTTCTCTCGGTGTTCCGGCCTGAGCTTAACATCGTCTACGAGGACGAGCACGTGATGGTGTGCGACAAGCGGCCCGGGCTCCTCTGCCACCCGGACCAGGGGGAATATGTGAACACCCTCATCACCCACATTCAGGCCTACCTCTATCAAAAAAAGGAGTGGTCCCCCCGGTGGGAGAACTCCTTTACCCCCGCCCTGTGCAACCGCATCGACCGAAATACCGGGGGGCTGGTCATGGCCGCCAAGACCGCCGAGGCCCTGCGCATCCTCAACGACAAAATCCGGGACCGGGAGATCAGCAAATTCTACCTGGCCGCCGTGGTGGGAAAAATGGCCCCGCCCTCCGGGGAGCTGAAGGGCTTTCTTTTGAAGGACGAAAAGAAAAATCAGGTCTCAGTCTATCAGAAGCCGGTGCCCGGAGGCAAGACCTCCGTCACCCGGTACAGGACCCTAACGGTCAAAAATGGCCTGTCCCTGGTGGAGTGCGAGCTGCTCACCGGGCGGACCCATCAAATAAGGGCCCAGTTTGCCCATGCGGGTCACCCCCTGCTGGGGGACGGCAAGTATGGCCGCCGCGCCGACAACGCCAAGACCGGCCAGAAGGGCCAGGCCCTGTGGTCCTACAAGCTGGTCTTCGATTTCCCCACTGACGCCGGGATATTGGAGTACCTGAGGGGCAGGACCCTGGAGGTGCCCCCGGAGGGAATCGGTTTTGTGGGGGAATATTTTGGAAAAGCCCTCCCCTGACTGGGTTTCTCACCCTTCCGGGGAGCAAAAGGGTCCATCCGGCCCCCACCTTTGCGCAAGGCCGTGCGGAGGCGAAAAACCGCGAAAATGGAAGAAAATATGTTTTCGAGCTTCGCCCCTGGTCCCCCAGGGGCGTTTTTTTGCCCCACAGCGCCCCTTAACGACTTTGACCTTTTCTTCACGAAGTGGTATCATAGTTTCATGAACAACGGGCGCCCCCAAAGTTCAACACACACCACTCATCATTCACAGAAAAGGAGAAATCAATGGAAGTTTTTCTTAAGCTCATCCCGGTCATTGTCGTTGCTCTTCTGGTCATCCTGACCCTCACCCTGGGCTACGTCAAGTCGCCCCCCGACACCGCCTACATCATTTCCGGCTTCCGTAAGCCCCGGACCCTGATCGGGCGGGCCGGCATCCGCATCCCCTTCCTGGAGCGGCTGGATAAGCTGTCCCTGAAAATGTTCTCGGTAGACGTGAAAACCACCGACTATGTGCCCAACGCCGAGTACATCAATGTAAAGGTGGACGCCACCGTTAAGATCCGCATTGGGCAGAGCCCTGAGATGATGGCCCTGGCCGCCAAGTTCTTCCTCAACGAAAAGGAGTCTGTCATCATCAGCCGTGTCCAGGACACCCTGGAGGGCAACATGCGTGAGATCATCGGCCAGATGAAGCTTTCCGAGATGGTCACCGACCGTAAGGCCTTCGGAGAGCGGGTCCAGGCCAACGCCGTGCCCGACCTGGCTAAGATGGGCCTGGAGCTCATGAGCTTCAACGTCCAGTCCTTCTCGGACCAGAACGGGGTCATCGACGACCTGGGTATCGACAACGTGTCCCGGATCAAAAAGGACGCCTCCATCGCCAAGG
The DNA here is from genome assembly GCA_910585735.1 of uncultured Oscillospiraceae bacterium. Classification (GTDB taxonomy): domain Bacteria; phylum Bacillota; class Clostridia; order Oscillospirales; family Oscillospiraceae; genus Vermiculatibacterium. The sequence continues at coordinate 15,868 of CAJUEU010000024.1, forward strand.
CCCAGGCCGAGCGTGACATTGCCATCGCCCAGGCCCAGGCCGCCAAGGAGGCCAACGACGCCAAGGTCCAGTCCGACATGGAGATCGCTGAAAAGCAGACCACTCTGGCCATCCGTGAGGCCGAGCTGAAGCAGCAGGCCGACGTGAAAAAGGCTGAGGCCGACGCCGCCTACTCCATCCAGGAGCAGGCTCAGCGCAAAACCATCGAAGTAGCCTCCGCCAACGCCGACATCGCCAAGGCGGAGCGGGAGGCCGAACTGAAGGCCAAGGAAGTGGACGTGACCAAGCAGACCCTGGACGCCCAGGTCCGTGCCAAGGCGGACGCCGAGCGCTACCGCCAGCAGCAGGAGTCCGAGGCTGAGCTCTTCAAGCGCCAGAAGGAAGCCGAAGCCCAGCTCTTTGAGCGTGAGAAGGAAGCCGAGGCCGTGAAGAAGCAGGCCGAGGCTGAGAAGTTCGCCCGGGAGCAGGAGGCCGCCGGTATCGCCGCCGTGGGCCGTGCCGAGGCTGAGGCCATCCGTGCCAAGGCTCTGGCCGAGGCCGAGGGTATCGACAAGAAGGCCGAAGCTATGGCCAAGTACGGCGAGGCCGCCATTGTGGAGATGGTCATGGCCGCCCTGCCCGAGATCGCCAGAGGCGTGGCCGAGCCTCTCAGCAAGGTGGACAAGATCACCATGTACGGCGAGGGCAACAGCGCCAAGCTCCTCTCCGACATCGTCAACGGCACCACCCAAGTCACTGAGGGCTTTACCGCCGGTATGGGCATTGACCTGAAGAGTCTGCTGGCTGGCCTGCTGGGCGGCAAGCTTGCCGCTGGCGAGAACCAGCTGGGCAACACCTTCATCATCGGCGGGCCCCAAGGGGCCCCCGCCGCGCAGGAGGAAGTCCCCTCCGTTCCCTCCGACGAGGGGCCCAATAAGGAGCAGTGACCGTCCCTATAGAAGAGCGTACCGAAAGGGGCCGCGGAATTTCCGCGGCCCCTTACTTTCTGCTTTATCATCCCTCGCACTTTCAAAAAAGCCTTCCAAAAAGTCAGGGAGGTTTCCTCCTCAAGGACTTTCCGGAAAGGCTTTTCGTAATTTCATATTAGCTGGCCGGGGAACGATACACGTTCCCCGGTTTACCCAGCCTTGGGACAAAATGTCCCAAAGCAAAAGGCGGGTGCTGGAATCTCCAGCACCCGCCTTTTATTATCGTTTTAGACCTTGTGCAATAGCAATCAAATGATTTAACTGTTCCCAGTTTAATCCTTTTGCGGCTTCGTCAAGCTCGTGTATCTTTGTTGGAAGCGCAGTCCCTTCATCAAAAAACTCTTTGGGGCTTATTTGCAGATACTCACAAATATAAAAAAATACCTGCATGGAAGGATAACTGCGCCCATTCTCTATGTTGTTAATGTAACTTTCGCTCTGTCCAATGGATAAACTCATCTCTCTTGCAGAGACACCTTTGCTTATCCTTAACGTTGCCAAGCGAGCACTAAAAGAAAAATCTTCCAATTATCATCACCCTCACGATGATAATTGTACTATATATACCCCATCTTTATACCGCTTTTGTTCATCAATAACGTTTGATATATATAAACAAAATAGGCATGCTGGATAAAACGGATATTTGAGGAAGATGCAATGACTAAAAGAGGGCTTAACTCTGCCGGAGGTATAAAAAGTGCGGAGTGGCGGGACTTGAACTCACGGGGGCTTCGCTCTCGCCCCCGCCAGCGGCAAATCTCATTGGAGGCCGTGAGTTCCCCCTTCAGTCCCCACACCAACAAAAAAGAGTAACCTTTCGGTTACTCTTTTTTGTTGGTCCGAGTGGCGAGACTTGAACTCACGGCCTCTTGACCCCCAGGGGCCCGAAACCAAAAATGCAGTGATACGGAAAAAGATAAAACGCAGTATTTCCAATGGTTCAAGCAGGGCGGCACTCTCATTGAGTACCGCCCTGTTTCGCTACTTTCCGGGCTCATTCTGGTATGCGTTCTGGTACGGTTTCGTACTGTAATCCATATAAAAGCAGAAAATGGCGGTATTTCCCCTCAAATATATTATACCATGTCAAAAAATGAAGGGCAAATTTTTGAAAATTGATTGGAATTAAGCCGAAATATGCCTCAATTTGAGGTATGTTTTTTATGACTTGCCTATTACCCAGAAATTAGTCCAAATCCTGCCCGTTGCTGGCAATGACCTTCTTGTACCAATAGAAGCTATCCTTGCGGATGCGCTGATAGGTACCGTGACCGGCATCATCGGCGTCCACATAGATAAAGCCATAGCGTTTGGACATCTGGCCGGTGGAGCAGCTAATGAGGTCAATACAACCCCAGGGGGTATAGCCCATCACATCTACGCCGTCCAGCTCGATGGCGTCCCCGATGGCCTGAATATGCTTTTTCAGATAGTCGATACGGTAGGGGTCATGGACAGTACCGTCAGGCTCCACCACATCTTTAGCGCCCAGACCGTTCTCCACGATGAAAATCGGCTTGTGATAGCGGTCATAAAGCGTGTTCAGAGCATAGCGCAAACCCACCGGATCGATTTGCCAGCCCCACTCGCTTTTCTCCAGATAGGGATTGACGATGCTCCGGGTCAGGTTGGCCTCGGTGGTCTTGAGCCCATCGGGAGAGGCGGCCATAATGGAGGTCTGGTAGTAGCTGATGGCCACAAAATCCACTGTTCCTTCCTTCAGCAGCTCAAGGTCACCGGGCTGAATGGGCAGAGAGATCCCCTGGCTTTCCAGGACCTTCAGCTTATATTCAGGAAGATAGCCCCGAACCATCACATCTCCGTAGTAGTTCGTGGATTGGTCAAAAGAGCGTACCGCCGCCAAGCCATCCTCGGGCTTACAGGTGTTGGGGTATGGCGGCGAGTAGCTGATCATGCAGCCTATCTGGAACTGAGGATATTTTTCGTGGGCCAGCTTGACTACTTTAGCGCTGGCTAACATCTGATGATAGGATGCGGTCTCCAGCAGGGCAGGGTCCTTGGAGAACACACCGGCGTTGGCATAAGCAATATGGACCATGGAGTTGATCTCGTTGAAGGTGAGCCAGTATTTTACCTTGTCCTTGTAGCGCTCAAATACGGTGGCCACATACTTTTCAAAGCAGGGCATGGTCCTTCTGTCGGCCCAGCCGTTCCACTTTTGGGCCAGATGAAGGGGCATCTCGTAGTGGGACAGGGTGACCACAGGTTCAATACCGTATTTCAGGCACTCGTCAAAGAGGCTGTCGTAGAAGGCCAGGCCGGCCTCATTGGGGGTCTCCTCCTCCCCGGTGGGAAAGATCCGGGTCCAAGCAATGGACATGCGGTAGCACTTAAAGCCCATCTCGGCGAAGAGGGCGATGTCCTCCTTGTAGCGGTGGTAGTGGTCGCTGGCCACATTGCCGGGGTAGTATTCTCCCTCCAGCACATCAGGAATGCCTCGGTCAGGAAGAGTCTCCCGCTTGACCATCAAGGCTCCGCCGGTTTTGCTGCCATCCCGATAGGTGATGAAACGCATCTTCTTCATGTATTCCAGATGCTCAGGCGGGATGCCGGGCAGGTTGATGGGATAGCTGCTCAGACCGCCGCAGGTGAGGGTGTCGGCCACAGAGAGTCCTTTGCCGCCTTCATTATAGCCGCCTTCTACCTGGTTGGCGGCGGTGGCACCGCCCCAGAGGAAGGTTTTTGGAAATGCGCTCATGCTGTATTCCTCCTCAGTTTCCAATGTCATCGTAGGAGATCAGTTCCACCTTCTGCCCCTCCAGCCAGGACTTGACTGTGGGATCGGTGAGCATGACCACCTCTTTGGTTCGGTTCAGGTTCAAACTGCTGGTCCGCATCAGGTAGTCGTCCACATAGCCGGGGTGGCAAACATAGACCCCGGGCAGGTCCCGCTTCGCGGTCAGGACCACCTGTTGCAAGGCCTGAAATGGGTCATAATCCGGAGAGAGATTGTTGATTCCCCAGCGATAGGTCTGCTCCGTACCCACCCGTGCGGTGGGCTGTCCATGAAGATACATTTCGCTGAATTTCAGGCGATGGGCCCGAGCCACCAGCTCAATGGCTCTCATGTAGTTGGGACTGCGGACGGCATGGCCCTCGAAGTAGCCGGGCTCCCGACCGGTGAGTTCCTTGAAACGGACATACTGAGCCTCTACTTCAATAACGGCCTCATCCAGAAGGACAAAATCCTCAGCGGCAGTGCGATACTCCCGGCTGGATTTAAACTCTCCGCTGGGGCCCAAAAGTGAGGGAATGGCCTTGGGATCGGCGCATGGCTTTCCCACACAGATGTTGGTATGCTGGCCAATGCAGACATCTAAGTCCTGCACCAGCGCGAAACCGTGGGCGGCGGCAGGCATATTGGGCATCAGACCCACGCTCTGGGTCATGCCAAAACGGAGAACTTTTTCCAAGCCATAATTGACCGCTTCAGAGTAGCCCAGGTCATCCGAGCGGAGCAGGAGCCGAAGTGTTTCCAAAATAGATCCATCCTTTCTATGGTGAGAAAAAGGCAAAGCGTTCCGAAGGGAGAGTAATCTCCCTTCGGAGCGCCTTGCGGAAAACTTGCTTACTGCTGGGCGGCCTCCAGGGCTTCATTTTCAGCCTCTTCCTTGCAGGCCATACGGTCAGCGATTTTCAGGAAGGGAATGTAGAGGGCCACGTTGATAATCACCAGGATAGTGCCCCACACGAAGCCGCTGATGGAGCTGTTCATAAAGGCCAGATAAATGGGAGTGGGGATAGTGGTGGAGATCTGCGCACCGGTAATAGGAGCGATGAGACCGATCTTCATGACTGCCGTGGTGGACAGCAGGCTAATCACGGGAGACAGGATGAAGGGAATGGCCATCACCGGGTTCATAATCAGGGGGAAACCAAAGACGATGGGCTCGGTAATGTTAAAAAGAGAGGTGGGCAGAGCCAGCTTGCTCAGGCTCTTGTACTGCTTGGATTTGGCGAAAATGAGCATGGCAATGGTCAGGCCCAGAATACCCACATTGGTCATGCCGGTGACCATGCCCCACTCCAGATAAGGGACGGACTCGCCGGCGGCGAAGGCGGCCACATTGGCGGCACCGGTGGCTTTCATGATAGGGCTGAAAGCAGCGTAGGTGACCAAACCGCCGTGGATGCCGAAAATCCACAGAACCTTGGAGGCAACGCAGTAGAGCAGGGCACCGGCCATATTGGCTGTAGCTCCCATCAGGGGAGACTGGACGATGGTGTAAATCAGATTCTGCATAGTACCGAAGGAAGTCAGAGAGACGATATACCGCAGGATCAGGAACACAATGAAGGTCAAGCCGCCGGGGATCATGGTCTCAAACATCTGGCCCACAGCAGGGGGCACCGAAGCGGGCATCTTGATGGTGATACCTTTCTTGACCAGGAGGATGTAGAGCCGGGATGCAACGATACCTGTCAGCATAGCCAGGAAGATACCCCGGGCCCCCATTCCGGTGAGCGGGATCACATTAAGGGCGGTACCGATTATGGTCTCTCCCTCGGCAGTCACCACTTGGGCCATACCGGAAAGAGGCGTCAGGATCATAAAGGCGCCAAAGGCGATGATCGCAGGGGCAAAGGGCTTTTCGTCAAAAGATCTTGCGGTTTCGTAGCCCATAGCCAATACCACCAGAATAGCCACCAGGTCAGAGGTGATCGCTACGGGAATGGACAGGATATTTCCAATACCGCTGCTGGTCATGAAGGCCTGCCAAGCGGGGACGGGCAGGGACTTGACCAGGGAGAAAATAGAGCCGGCAATGGACAGGGCGGCAATGCTCATAAAGCCGTTGGTAATGATTTTGATATACCGCATCTGGGTGAACTTGGTAAGCTTTGCGGAAATGGCATCGATCTTGTCGTTGAAAGTTGCTTTACTCATGAGGTTCTCCTCCTCTATTTTTTATTGGTTTTATGGATTAACAGGCCTCAGTCGCCCAGGGCGGTCTTGACCATGGCGATGACCTTGGCGCCATCCAGACGGCCATAGGAGACAGGATCAATGACTTGTACCGGCTTGCCGGGGCAGACGGCGGCCACCGCATCTTTCTCAAAACGGACCTGGGGGCCAAGCAGGATCATGTCGGCCTCGCTGCCCAGAGCCTTGGCCTCGGCTACCGGATGGGCCGAGATCCGGCAATCATAGCCAGCCTTGGCGGCAGCCTCTTTCATCCGCTGTACCATGACCCCTGTAGACATTCCTTGGGCACACAGCAGCAAAATGTTCCTCATCTGACAGTTCCTCCTTACTTCTTTTCTTTCAGGGTGGCCACCAGCTCGGTGGCCAGATCCTTCACGGTCATAGCGTTCATGATATGGTCCTGGGCGTGTACCATCAGAAGACTCATGGGCACGCTCTGGCCCTGAAGCTCAGATTGGATCAGGTCAGTCTGGGCGTGATGGCAGCGAGTCAGGGCTTCACCACTTTGCTCCAGTAGGCTCTCAGCTTCCTCAAACCGACCAGCCCGAGCCTCCCGGATGGCCTGGATCGCCAAACTCCGGCCGTCGCCGGCGTTGACGATGAGTTCCATGACAACAGCGTCCATATCCTCCATGGCAGATCCTCCCTTCCTGTTGTGTCGTGGGTTTGGGGTTCCCCGTTGCTGATTTTAATGTACCAGCATTTCCTCTGAATCTCCAGACACAAAAATACCAGGTGGCCTGTGGCAAATTTCCGTCATGTGACGGATTAACCAAAAGCGACCTGGTATTTTGAGGTAATATGCTTTCTGATTTTAGCGGTTATGACGAAAGAGCTCAAACAAATGCTGATAAGTCGGATTTTGGATCAAGGATTGGACTGAGGAAGGAGAGGCCATAAAGTCGGAGACCAGCTTGAAAAATCGTTCGATGTCGTTATCCTCTTGGGCAAGGGAGATAAGCAGAACCACCTGCACATCGTTGTGGCCCCACCAAATAGGCTTGTCCAGTACAGCGACTGACACGAATTTTTCCGTACCCATGATTTTGCAGGGGTGTGGAATCGCAATCAGATTGCCAAAGTCGGTCTGCCCCATTTCCTCACGTTGGCATACCGATTCATAAAATCCATCCGGTATGTCAAGATTCCGGGCTGCGTTTTGGCACATGAGGGAAAGGACCTCATTTTTGCTCTCTCCATTGAGAAAACTGAGAAAAAGCTCTTCCCGGAAATACTGGGAGACAAAATCTTCATTTTCACCGCTCAAAAGCTGCTGGCAGCGCTCAATTTCCTCCTCGCTAAGCAGCAGAGATACCTGGATCACCGGAACAGGGAGAGAAACTGTGAGCGGGACTGTGGTAAACACATAGTCAATGTTTTTCCCAATAAAGTCAAAAGTTGTAACAGCAAAAGCTGAGCATTCATAGAGCTGATCGATGTATGGTGCAAAGGCTTTCTGGTAGCGGTAAATGAAAAGTCGGGAGCTGGCCTGCCCAGAGACACAGATCACAACCACATTTTTCTTGGGGCGCCGTTGTTCCTGCTTCTGTATGGCCAGCGCAAGAAGAATTGCAATAAAGCCGACCTCTTCATCCGGAATCGCTTTTTGATAATGCTGAGCAAGCATTGTACTGGCAGTAGAGGCGAGAGTATAGGCCAAAGAATACTCTTCCTTGACTTCCTCCAAAATGGGGTTTGACTGCGGCATATCATATTTCATCCGCATATCCAAGGGGATCAGGTGCTGCTTCAGACTGTCAACGGTTTCCTGATCAGACCGAAGATCCAAGCCATGAGCTTCATAGATGGCCTCCAGCATTTTTTTGGCCAGGTCCTCCACATATTCGTCTATCTGCGCTTGGATTTCGCTGGGCAAAATGGTACTTGAATCACTTTTCCCGCCAATTTGAATCATCAGCATGGTCCGCTCGTCCTCGTTAAGATGATAGCCTGAATATTGTTCCAATTGGTCGGAGATCATTTCTACCGCTTGCGCTACATTCTCGCCCGCGGCTTTTTGTGTCTCGCTTTTTACCTGCGTACCCAGGCAGAGAGGATGGTCAGCTTTGATCCGTTGCAGAGCCACGCAGATGTAAAAAATCAGATTTTTCAGGGTCCACTCGGCAGTCTTCAGACCACATACCTTAAAAGCCTGAGATAAAATTGCTAAAATAGGATACGTATCTTCGGTGTAAATAGCGGCAGAGCCGCCGGAGTAGTCTTTTTGAAGCAGCTCATAGACCATGCAGCTTCGGCGGTAATACTCACTGCCTTCCAGAATGATTCCAGAGCCAGGCCGCTGGACCACTGTGAGATGATAGCGTTCAAGAATTTCTTTGACCTGTTTCATGTCGGTGGTAATAGTGGTGCGGGAAATGAAAAGCTCCTGGCACAGATCATCCAGCTTCAAATAGTCTTCAGCATAGAGAAGGCGCTCCACGATATAAGAGATCCGCCCTTGTACTGTGGTGGGCAAAGCATTACTTTCTGTTTGAATCTGTTTCTGCCAAGCAGAAAAATTTTCTTCCTCTGTGACAGAGAGAAGAAATCCCTGCCCGGAGGCTGACAGGATCTCAGCCCCGTGCTCCATCAGGAACAAGTTCAGCTCCTTGATTCGCTGGCGGACGGTTTTCTCACCGATATTCAGTTTGGAGGAGAGCTGTTTTGCGGTGTAGAATTTGGCCGGTTTCAGCTCGGCCAGCAGCCGCTTCAGATTTTCGTCCACGATTTCCCCTCCCCACAGCCTTTATTTATCTATATTGTCCGTTAAAAAGGGAAAATTGTCAAGGGCATTGTTCTGAGGAAGGAAAAGAATGCGTATCCTGTCGAAATGTGCATCAAATTGAGGTACATTTTTACAGAGCAGAAGAATACGTTGTATTGACAAACAGCATATAATGTAGTACAATCTTCTTGAATGGAGGTATTACTATGGCAACAGTATCTTTTCGTATGGACGACACATTGAAGCGGCAGACCGAGAGCGTTTTGGAAGAGTTAGGCCTGAACATGACCACGGCCATGACGATGTTCGCAAAATCTATTGTCCGGGAGCAGCGGCTGCCCCTGGATCTCAGCATTGATCCCTTCTACTCTGCCGCCAATCAATCCAGATTGAAGCGGGCCATCGAGAACTACGAGTCCGGTAAGTCTGAGCCAATCAAAAAGTCCGTGGAGGAGCTGGAGAGGATGGCGGAGGATGATGCTTAATTTGCTGTTTCTCCCCGAAGGCTGGGAGGATTACCTTTATTGGCAAACACAGGACAAGAAAACCCTGCGGCGGATCAACTCGCTCATTAAGGAAATTCAGCGCAGCCCCTTTGTGGGCCTTGGCAAGCCGGAACCACTGAAAGGAAACTACCAAGGCTGGTGGAGCCGGAGGATCGATGAGGCCAACCGGATCGTGTATAAGGTTGAGGTTGGGCAAATCGTGGTGGCACAGTGTAGGACGCACTACGCTGATTAAAAAATGACTAATAAAAATGCGTCTCATGATGAGACGCATTTTTATTAGTTATTATGCGCACTGACTTCTTAGGTATAAAATGGGTTCCTTTTATAAAAGCTCAAAGTTTAGCTGGCATTGTCTAATTGCTTACCTAAGATAATACCACTTTGCGAAGCAGCCTCCTTCAGTGTTGCTGTATGTTTAGACAGCTCCTCAAAAGCTTTTTCGTTCTCAAGTTCAATTGAAACTGCCTCTGCAGTTGTTTTCTGCGTTAACGCATCAGTGTAGGTAACTTCGGCGAGAGTTTTTTTAGTATTAGCTTTAATCTGTTCAGTTTCTGCTGCAATCTTTTTCCTATTGCTTCGATCGTTCAGTAATTCATTTCCCTTTGTCAAAAGGGCCATTATACCAGTGCTTGTTTCTCCATCTTTAGATGTTACCTTACCGAGAACACCGCGAAACACAAACACAGCAGTTAACACAGATATCGGGACATAGGGCAATATGATTTCAATAAAACCAGGAGAACCCACGGCGGTCTTGATTACTATTTTGTCGGACTCATCTTGAACCTTGTAATATTCTGAAAGTGTACTGCTAATTTGCAAAATAGAAAATTGAAGTCTAATATTATCTTTTATACGATATTCGGAAGCCGTCCTTTTCTGAAGTGTTAAGTGCAATCCACCATCAGCGATATAGCACGGGTGCAAATTACGATAAACCATTTCAGCGTATGTGGTGATATCAGAAATCGTTTGTTGTGCTCTCAATGTCTTAAACAGATATACATCTGACCAAGATTCAATTTCTTTTAACCATTTTACAGAACGCTTATGGATATGTTCACATATCTCGTACTTGGATTCATTATCTTGAGGTTTCCGCTTGATGGTAGTTACAACATCACCAAGTACGCCGACAGCAATTCGTTGCCCTCCCATATCTGGAATGACAACCAAATCATTCGGTTGCATTTTCAGGTAAAAGGTTTCCATTTGCCCAAGAATAAGTCCCGGTCTTTGTTCTTCAGGATAGAGTTTGGAAATTTTATCTCTCTTTGATGCTTGCTTTTCTTGGCTATCAACAATCAATGATGCAGGAACTAAATTCCACCCCAAAGCAATATACTGATTGATGTAAAAATCAAGGTAGTAGGTTCCGGATTGTGTCCGAAAAAACCATACATGCGTCTTCTCTTCAATAATAGGATAATTGAATTCATCCGCTAAAATCTTAATAGAATCAGCGTTCATAATATTGCCTCCTTAAACACCCTTGTGCTGATGCTGGCCTAAATTTTACACATTATAACATATTTCTCCATATCTTGCAATGCCAGATGTAAATATACCTCAAATTGAGGCACATTTAGACAAAATAAATCCCACGGTGGAGCGCATTCCTGGGCGGAGCTTTAGAGATGGCACCCTACCATCGAAAGCGCCATCCTCCCAAAATAGCAAGAGCCGGGCGTAAGCCCGGCTCTTGTGGCGTTTGCCCTTAATGACTATTACTCCGCCGCCCGGTTCCGGTCAAGGCCCGGCCCGCCCCTCTCACGCCGGGGCAGGCCAGTTCACTTTAGCCTTGACAGGGGACGGAGCGGCGGAGTACCCTCTCGTAAAGGGCAACACCACTATCGTTGTGGCTAACGGAACTTGCGGCGGGCCGATGAATTTTCCCGCTTGGGCGGGAGAGGGATCGGCTCATGATTTTCTGTTGAATGATGGGAATGTCCGCCTCGATCCGGGCGCATATCCTTAACTCCTTCCGCCTACTGAGGATAGAACGATTGATGGATTCGATGCTGGAGCGAAGTGTTTCATTTTCAGAAGCTTTCCGCTTCTGGCGGCAGAAGTTTGCCCTTTGGGGGAGTATGCTAAGTCTGGCTTTTACGGCTTCCTCTGGGTGCGGAGTTAGGATTCGGTGTCGATGTGGTACTTCACTAAAAACTTGAACTGCTCCACTAACGGTCAGATTTGATGATTTTGCCTATTGGGTAATAGCTTTTGCAGAGTAAGGATTGAAGCCTTTCCCGACTTCTCCAGCAGATAAAGATAGTAATAGTATAAGCATAGAGCCCAGTCAACTTCTGGGATGCGCTCATGGTTAATCTCCACTTTTTGGGCTGTTTATCTTTTTGTTAAAATCTTTGTGCTTTTTAAGTATTCGCTTGAGTCTCCATCTATCAATTCGTTTAGGTGTAGCATTATAGATTTCCCTATATTCTACTTTCGTGTGAATCCAATGGCCTTTTTGGATTATACTATGCCCATCCAGCAATTTCAAAAAGAAAGATGCTTCAATTACTACCGAAAAAGTATTGTCAACACCCGATCCAATATGTTTATGTTGATACATATTTCTTGGCCCCAAAAAGAAACCCATAAGCATATATCTGATTCCATCTTGTTCATTGCGCTCTGATTCTGTTTTTAATTCATTGATTGAAATTAGCGGTGCCCTTTTGATTTCTCCTGACTTTTGGTCAAATTCAAAAGATAGTGCTTTTGTGACTAAATCAAAACCATGCAGATCCAGTTTAGATCTTTTTCGTAGTTCCTCTTCAACTGTAACAAAAGCATCTCTAGCAGCTGCTTCAAATTCCTGTTTATCTGCCAAATCCTCTTGAAACCCTGATATGTCAAGGCTTTCCGCTGATTAAATGTTCAATCCTTATGTTATTTCCCTTGTTTTTGCCCTTATGGGCTGAAACAAGGGAAAGTTTTTTACTCCCCGTTGACCACCTTATCCAGCAGTCGGGCGGAGGTGCGCTTGGCCTCCCTCGTGGCATGGGCGTAAATGTTCATCGTGGTACTGACATCGG
>CAJUEU010000025.1 GCA_910585735.1 uncultured Oscillospiraceae bacterium
CGGTGCTGGGGCTTTTCGTGAACCTCCACCTCCCCTCCCTGAACTGGGAGAACGAAACGAGGGTGGTGAAGCAGAGCGCCGCCTCCATGACGGCCTGCTTCATCGGCATGGCCCTCCCCATCCTCTGCGCCTTGGCGGCGGTGTTCTTCCCCTTCCCCTGGGTCCGCCCCGCCCTCTGCGCCCTTTTGCTGCTCCTCACCCTCATACTCTGGCAGGTGGTCTGCCGGTATGACCTGAAAAAACTGGCCTGAACCCATCCAACCACTCCCCCGGCGCTCCAAAACTGCCGGGGGATTTTGTCTGTCTCGGTCAACCTACGGTTATTTTTGGGCTACAATGTACCGGGAAACTGAAAAAGGAAAAAACGAGGGCTGACCGAAAAATCGGTCAGCCCTTTTGGTTCTCTTTCAGGTTGCAATGTCAGGCTACAAAGCAGGTAGAGCAGTCGGTTGCTTTCCCTCCGACTCGGACTGCTGGTCTGTAAGCCGTCTTGCGGCTTTCCGCTCAGCCTTGCTCCAGTCCAAACGCCCTCCCTGCCTTCTTCTTCGCCCTTCTCCTTAAAACTCCGCGTTGCCCAGGGTGCGGGGGTGGAGCTCCACATCACGGATGTTGCTCACCCCGGTGAGGTACATGACCATCCGCTCGAAGCCCAGACCGAAGCCGGCGTGGCGGCAGGAGCCGTACCGGCGCAGGTCGCAGTACCACCAGTAGTCCTCGGGCTTCATGCCCAGCTCCTGGATACGGCCCTCCAGCAGCTCGATACGCTCTTCGCGCTGGCTCCCGCCGATGATCTCCCCGATGCCGGGGACCAGGCAGTCGGCGGCGGCCACGGTCTTGCCGTCGTCATTCTGCCGCATATAGAAGGCCTTGATCTCCTTGGGGTAATCGGTGACAAAGACCGGCTTTTTGAAGTGCTGCTCGGTGAGGAAGCGCTCGTGCTCGGTCTGGAGGTCGGCGCCCCACTCCACCTTGTACTCAAACTGGCCGTTGTGGGCCTTCAGGATCTCCACCGCCTCGGTGTAGGTCACCCGGGCGAAGTCAGAGGCTGCCACATGCTCCAGCCGCTCCTTCAGTCCCTTGTCCACGAAGGCGTTAAAGAACTCCATCTCGTCGGGGCAACGCTCCATGACGAAATGGATGATATACTTGATCATGGCCTCGGCGGTATCCATATAATCGGTGAGGTCGGCAAAGGCCATCTCTGGCTCGATCATCCAGAACTCGGCGGCGTGGCGGGTGGTGTTGGACTTTTCCGCCCGGAAGGTAGGGCCGAAGGTATACACGTCCCCGAAGGCCATGGCAAAGTTCTCGGCGTTGAGCTGGCCGGAGACCGTCAGGTTGGCCTTCTTGCCAAAAAAGTCCTGACTCCAGTCCACGCTGCCATCGGGCAGGCGGGGCGGGTCGTTCACATCCAGAGTGGTCACCTGGAACATCTCCCCCGCTCCCTCAGCGTCCGAGCCGGTGATGATGGGGGTGTGGATATAGACGAAGCCCCGGTCCTGGAAGAAACGGTGGATGGCGTAGGCCGCCACGCTCCGCACCCGGAAGGTGGCCGAAAAGAGGTTGGTCCGGGGCCGGAGGTGCTGGATGGTGCGGAGAAACTCCACGCTGTGGCGCTTCTTCTGCAGGGGATATTCCGGGGTGGAGGTTCCCTCTACAGCGATGGTCTGGGCCTTGATCTCCAGAGGCTGCTTGGCCTCAGGGGTCAGGACCACGGTGCCGGTGACGATCAAAGCGGCGCCCACGTTCTGAGACGCGATCTCCTTATAGTTTTCCAGGATGTTGGCGTCCATCACCACCTGCAGGTTTTTGAAACAGGAACCGTCGTTGAGCTCCACAAAGCCAAAGGTCTTCATGTCCCGGATGGTCTTGGCCCAGCCCATCACCGTGACGGTCTGATTCCCAAAGGACTCCTGATCTGCGAAAATTCGGGCAATGTGTGTGCGTTCCATGTGGGTCCGCTCCTTTCGTATGATTCCCGGGCAGTGCCCCGGGTTCATCCTATTATAAGGGCTTTGGAAGGATTTTGCAAGGGGTTTTCTTTGAAAAGGGCGGGCCTGGGTCGTTTTGCCCCAAAGGGGCAATGCGACCGGGAACGGTTGTTCCCGCGAAGCGGGAATGACGTTCCCCATCTTTTCCGGTTTTATGGTCTCTGCATAGAGGACAAAAGGGCGGGCCGCAAGGCCCGCCCTCTCACTCAGTTTTTGACATTTGCCCGCAGGATCAGGGCCGAGCCCCCCAGGAGGCTCCCCAGGCAGGCAGCCGCGGCGGCCGCAGCCACCACCGAGGCATTCAGGTTATTCAGCGCATGCCAGTCCATCATATTCAGTCCCACCGCCAGGACCATCCACACCCCCCAGGTGATCCAGAAGGCCTTGCGGCCAAAGCGAAGGAGAAGGCTTCCCACCCCCAGGGCGACGCAGACCACCCCAAGTCCGGCGGCAAAGTAAGCCCACAGGGGAAGCGTCACCGACTCCACATCCACCACCCAGGGAAGGGCGTTGACCCAGGCCCGGGCGATGAGGCCATCCACCCAGCCCAGCAGGGCGGCAAAGGCCATGGAGGCGGTCACGTTGAGGGCCATGGAGCCCAGGGTGGCCCAGAGGGCGGTCCTCCGGGTGACACTATACCGCAGGAGCAGGTCCACGTTGATCAGGGGGTAGCCACACCCGGCGAAGAGGTTCATCATAACTCCCACCGCCAGCAGGACCACCCCACAAATGGCCCCCGAGATGTCCAGCTTCACGGCAAGGAGGAGGATGGCCTCAATAAGCTCATAAACCAGGAAGACGCCACCCTCCGCCACCAGGAAGGGCCACAGGTCCTCCAGGTTCATTTTCATGGCGTTTTTCAGCATATTGCTCACCTCACCACAGTTTTTTGGTTGGAACGGTAGTAGACCATCTCACTGACCAGAGCCGCCCCCCCGAAGGCGGCACAGGTCCCCAGGATCACGGTTCGGGAGACGGAGAGGGTCCCGTCGGCCACAAATAAGCTCGCCACGGTGGCGGCCACCGCCAGGATCATAATGACCACCAGGATCACCGTGGTGATGATCTTGTGCTTCTCGTAAAGGCTCCCCAGGATGGCCCCCATGGGCTGGAGACACAGCCCCATCACCAGAAAGACAGGGATGGCCTCCGGCTTAATCCAAAGGATGCCGTTCTCCAAAATGCTCTTCCCGTCCGCCAGAGCGGGCAGATCCAGCAAATGCTCACAGGCAAACCCTGTGACCGCCATGATCCCGGCGCAGCCCAGGCCTGTAACCAGGAAGGCCAGCTGGCTTCCCCAGAAAAAGTCGGTCCGGCGGCACTGGAAGCTAAGGGCCAGATCTCGGTAGAGGGTGGTGAGGGTGTAGCTGTAAATCAGCAGGAGGATCATGGGAAACATGGGGTACACCATCAGATAGGAGGCAAAAAGGTCGGTCTGGGGAAACAGGTAATTGCTCCCCAGGATCAGCGCCCCCAGCGTCAGGTTGGACCACAGGAGCACCGAAACATAACGCTCCCAAAGAAAGAGAAGGGCTTGCTTCATGTCGCCCGCCCCCTTACTGCTGGATGTCCTCGTGGCCGCAGAGGGCCACGAACACCTTCTGAAGACTGAGGGGGGTGATGTCCACATCGGCGTCCCGGGCGGTGGCGAGCTTGGTGCCGTCGCAGCGCACGGTGGCCAGCTTGTGCTTGCCCAGCAGCTGGGTGGCAAGGACCTCCATGCCCCGGGTGGCCTCATCCACCACGTCCTCCCGGCCGGAAATGCCGTGGAACTGGGAAATGAGCTCCTCGGTGGGGCAGTTCTCAACGATCTTCCCCTGGTCCAGAATGATGACCTGCTCGAAGACCGAGGCGGCCTCCTCGATGATGTGGGTGGAGACAATGAAGGTACGGTTTGTCTCCATGTAGTCCTCCAGCAGGAGCTGGTAGAACCGTTCCCGGGCCACCACGTCCAGTCCGGCGGCCGGTTCGTCCAGGATGGTGAGGGGGGCCCGGCTGGCCAGGGCGATGAGAATGGTCACCATGGACATCTGCCCCTTGGAGAGCTGGTGGATCTTTTTCTTGGGGTCCACCTTGAACTCGGCCATGAGCTTGTCGGCATATTCCTGGTCCCAGCCCGGATAAAAGAGCTTGCCCATCTTCAGGTACTGCTTCACCTTCAGGGTGTTCTGCCCGGTGAAGAGGGTGGCCTGAAGCTCCCGGGAGAAGCAGATCTGGCTCAAAGCCTTCTGGTTCTCCCACACCGGCTCCCCGCCGTAGGTCACTTCCCCGGCATCCAGGGTGTTTTGCCCGGTGAGGATGCCCAGAAGGGTGGTCTTCCCCGCCCCGTTGCGGCCGATGAGGCCGTAGATCTTACCGGGCTCGATCTCCAGGTCCAGGTCCTTCAGGACCTCGTTGCTGCCGTAGGACTTGCACAGGCCCTTAGCCCTCAGTACGTTTTCATTCATTCTTCATTCTCTCCTTCCGATTGCGCCAACTCCAGCATGGCCCGCAGCTCCTCCCCCGTGAGGCCCAGGGACTTGCCCTCCCGGACCAGGGGCTTCACATAACCGTCCATAAAGGCAGCCTTTCGTTTCTCCTTCACCGTTTCCTTCGCTCCCTTCGAGACAAACATACCGATGCCTCTTCGTTTGTAGAGCACTCCCTCGTCCACCAGAAGGTTCAGCCCCTTGGCCGCCGTGGCCGGGTTGATGCTGTACCCTCTGGAAAGCTCATTGGTGGAGGGGACCCCCTCTTCCTCCTTGTAGACGCCCCGGAGGATGTCGTCCTCCAGCATCCGGGCGATTTGCAGGTAAATGAGGTCCTTTTCGTTCAGCTCCTCCCGCATAAGCCTGCCTCCTTTCCGTCTTCGGTCCGTTGGTTCATTACTTGTGTAATTAACCATATCACCATGATGGCCATTTGTCAATAGGGGTTTTGAAAAAAATTTGGTAGGACATAAAAACCGCCCCTTCCAAACTGAAAGGAACGGTTCCCGTTTCGCTTAGAACACTCACATCTGCAGCTCCCGAAGCTCGGAAACCAAAGAGACATACCAATCCGTGGGGTCCACCAGACCATCCTTGCCCTTCAAGGGTCGGCGGCGGAAGTCCACCTCGTCCATGTGGGAGACCCCCCGGCCTCCCGTGCCCCGCCAGACCTGCCGGAAATTGGTCCATTGGGCCGACTCCACCGTCACCAAGCCGTCGTTCTCCCCCTCCACCCGGCGGATGACAAAATTCATCCACCACATGAAAATGTCGCCGCGACAGGAGGACATGGCCCCGGCGTAGCTGCGGTAGAGAACCCCGGGCACGTCAGGGTTTTGGCGGTTGAACTCCTCCGCCCAGGCGGTGGTGAACTGAAAGCACACCGAGCAGAAATCGGGGTGCTTGTCCCCGATAAATCGATACCAGGAATTGACGAAAAAGCCAGCCAGCCGGAACATCCACCGGGGAAGACGCTGGAGGGCGTCCATGGTCCGGGAGCCGTGATGGGGGGTGGAGATGGTGGTCAGCGAGGCCAACTTTTCCCCGTAGCCCAGAGCGGAGGCCAGATACCGGGCGTCCAGCCCGCCCTTGGAGTGGGCGATGAGGTGGAGCTTTTCGCTGCCGGACTGGGAGAGCACCTCGTCCACCCGCCCGGCCAGGCCGGCGGCATTCTCCTCCACGGTAGCCCAGCCGTCCTGGCCGCCGAAGTAGACCTGAGCCCCCTTCTCCCGCAGGGCGGTGGGGATACGGCCCCAGTAGCCCACGTGCTTCCAGTCCCGGAAGCCGGTACCATGGACCAGCAGAATGGGATAACGGGTGGTACAACTTTGGTCAGACATCCCTTTTCTTCTTTTTCTCATAAATGGCCTCCCTTCTTGCCCAGGCCCAGCTTTTTGCGGATGGCGGTGAGCTCAAAATACCATCGTACCCACCGAATGAGCCAGACAAGCGCATAGACAGCGGCAAAGGGCACCAAAAAGGTGAGGATCAAACTGGGCAGGGGCTCATAGGGGAAATTCAGCCACACCCAGGCCCAGAGGGTCAGGGCCATGATGAAGAAGTGAGCCGCCGAGCGGAGCACCACCGTCTTCCCGGTCTCGGCAAAGGGCAGGGTGGACAGGGCGGTCTCGGCTCCAAAGGCCCCCCAGAGGAGAAATCCCAGGGCCGCGCCAACCGCTTCGGGCACATTGGAATTAAAGCAAAAGGTGAACGCGAAGCCCATTGACCCGCCAAAGAGAGCCCCGGGCTGGGTGAACCAGGACAGGAACAGGTAGGCCAGCACGCCAATGACCGCACCCACACAAATGCGCCATAGAGCCCGTTTTTTGTCGTCCATGAGCATAGGGAAACCTCCTTTCGGGCCGCTGAGAACAGCGGCCCCTACCATTGTCCTTCCCGTCCATCTTTCGTAGGGGCCGGTGTCCTCACCGGCCCGTTTGTCCTGCCATCAAAGCCCCAGTGCCTTTTTAATGTTCTTCACGTTCCGCCGGGAGACCCAGCACACGGTCCCCCCACTGAGGGTCATTTTGATGGTGCCCGTCAGGGACAGGTCCAGGGCGGTAACCTTTTTGAGGTTCACCAGCTCAGACTGAGAGACCCGAACGAACCGCCGGGAATCCAAGGCCTCCTCCAGCTCGTAGAGCCGCTCACGAACCCGGTACTCCCCACCCTCGGTCTGGGCAAAGACCGCCTTATCCGCCCCGTAGAACCGCAGGACGTCCCCCGGCTCCAGGGCGGCGATCTCCTCCCCCCGGAAGCCCAGCAGGGGTGGGGTTTGGGAGAGGGCCCGCTCCTGGAGGGCCCGGGCCAGAGCCTCCACCTCGGGGGTGAGGGCCGGGGTCTCGATGACAATATTGGGTCTGTCCAGCTCCGGCCTGATACGAATCTCGATCTCCACGGTCTCCCACCCCTTTTCTCCCCTGACAAAACAGCAGGGACGGTTCTTACTGTCGGCACGACAGAAGAACAACCATGACGGCGTCCGTCACACAGGAACAAATGTGGCAAAATGTCTTTCACCACACGCTAACCGTCCCTGCTGTTTTCCCTCTGTCTTCTGAAAAGTATAACGGAGCCCGGCCTTTTTGTCTACGGTTTCTCGACGATCGGCGGCCGTAAGCGGATATTTGGTCAAAAAAGGAAATTTTCCTCCGACTTTCATAAAAAGGACTTGCCTTTTGGGACAGGGTGTGATAAACTATAATTCCTGTAAAATGAGATTCACGCCGATAAGGCGGAAAGGAACGATGTAATATGCTGAAACTGATCCTGTCTGTAATTCTGGTGCTGCTGTGCCTCTTCCTCACCGTGGTGGTACTCCTGCAGGAGAGCAAGACCTCCGGCATGAACAGCGCCATTGGCGGCGGAGCGGATACCTTCCTGTCCAAGAACAAGTCCAAGAGCTGGAACGCCAAGCTGGCCGGCTGGACCAAGTGGGTGGCCATCGGATTTATGGTGCTCGCTCTGGTCATGTGCATGCTGTAAGAGAACCCGTCGCAAAAGCAAAAGGCTGTCTTTCCCCTCAACGGAGAAAGACAGCTTTTTTTGGACGCACTCCCGACCTCGCCGTGGGGACGCCATTGGCCTTCGGCCAACGACCGTCCCGGCAGCGGCAGAGCCGCTGCCCAGCAAAAGAGCGTGCCCACCCCCGGGCACGCTCTTTTGCTGAAAAAGGATGAAAAAGAAGAAAACGCTTATTCGTCGATCCCCGCTGCTACTTTAACAGCCTTGATACCGAAGGTCATGGACCGGCCGCAGGCGATACCGGGGAGCAGGCAGGGATAGTTGTTGACGAAGAAGCCGCCCGAGCAATCGCCTGCCGCAAAGAGACCCTCCATAGGCTCGTTGGTCCCCGCGTTCAACACCCGGGCCTCCGGGTCTACCAACAGGCCCTGCTCAGTGGTCAGGAGGGAGCCTCCCATCCAGAAGCCATAGAAGGGAGCTGTCTTCAGGGCGGAGAGCTTGTAGGCAGGCTTACCGAAATCTACATCCTCCTGCATATCGTAGAGCTCATTGTACCGCGCGCAGGTGGCCAGGAAGGTCTCCTTGTCCTTGCCGGTGAAGCCCAGCTTGTCGGCCAGCTCCTCCAGGGTGTCGGCCTTGAAGCAGAAGCCGTTGTCCTCGTCAAAGTTCTTGAGCTGGCCTTCGGGATTCTTCCGGGTAGAGGCCGAGCAGCCCACGGTGTGGAAGCGGACCACATCCTCGGGCATCCCGGCGTCAAAGACCGAGCAGTACACGCCGCCAGGTTGGTTGGTGGCGGCATAGCTCATCATGTCGTAGGTGCCCGACTCGTTGGTAAAGCGCTCGCCCCGGCGGTTGACCTTCAGGAAGGGCTGGGTGCCCAGGTTGAACTGGTTCTTGGGCCAGGTGCTGGCAAAGGCCTTGCCGCCGGTAGACAGGGTCACATAGCCGCTGTCGGTACCGGGGGTGACGATGCCCCGGTCAAAGATCATGGGGGCGGGTTCCTTCTGCATAGCGGCCCCGGCCCACACACCGGCCTTGATCCCCTGGCCGTCGTCCTGGGCGGCGTAGTACTTATAGCTCACCACCGAAGTACCCAGGGGATCCAGCTGCTCCATCATGTCAGGGTTGGCAGGATAGCCTCCCGTGGCCATGATGACACCGTTCTTGGCATTGATACGGATGTAGGCCCCAGTGGCCTCGTTCTTGGCGATGACGCCGGTAACCTTGTCTCCCGACTTTTCCAGCTTCACCAGAGAAACACCGAAATCGATGCTGTAGCCGGCGTCCTCCATATATTTCTGGAACATCTGATTCCGGGACATCTCGGTACGGCCCCAGGTGTGCTCAATAGCGGGGAAGAAGAAACCCTCGTCCTCGGGCCAGGATGCCTCGTCTCCCACCGTAACGGTGAGCTTGCAGTCGGGAGCATAGGCGGCGTAGATCTCCTTTACAAAGGCCTGCATATCGGCGGACTCGTTGATCCAGGTGGTCCAGGCGTTCTGGTTGCACTTGCCGGAGGAGAACCGCTTCAGCTCCTGGCGGAGACGGGCCCGGTCCACGGGCTTCTCCCCCAGAGCCAGGGCGTCGGCAGAGTCAACGGCGGCGTACCAGCCACGGGCGGTGCAGACCGAATCCATCTTCTCAATGAGGCGGAAGTTCAGCTTGTTCTTGGCGGCATAGGCACCTGCCGCGCAGCCGGCGTTGCCCGCGCCTACGATGAGAATATCGGTATCCCAGGTCTCAGCAATGTTGGTAATTTCAGGCTCCCGCCCCAGCCAGTTGGCAGGGGCACCCTCGGCGGCATCTCCGCCGATGACCTCCACGGGGATCTCCCCCTTGGCCTGCTGGATACATTTGGCGGCGGCCTCCATGACGCCCCGGGAAGTGAGGGTGGCCCCGGAAACGGCGTCGATCTCGGCCCCCTGCTTCTCCATAAGAGCGGTCTTCAGCTCCTCGGCGGCGGCCTGACCGATGTTGGGAGTCTCCCCCTCCAGGTTCAGTACCACATCGGTGATAGCATCAGCCGAGAAGGTCATGGTGACCACCAGCTCGCTCATACCCTTACCCCTGGCGGAGTATGTACCGGGGGTATAGATGCCCTCACTCTTCTGCTCAGGGGTGGGGGTGGGCTCGCTGTCGCCGTTGCAGCCAGCCAGCATGCCAAGGGCGGCAACACCAGCAGCGCCGGCGGCACCCTTCAGAAAGTCGCGGCGGGAAAGTTCTTTTTTGCTCATTCCATATTCCTCCTTGTTTGTTGGTTGGAACCTTGCTTACGTTCATTCTAACAGCTTTACAAAAAAGGCAAAAGGAGATATAATTGTCTTGAAACGCAAAAAATTTTTGCGTTTCAAGACTTGACGCTACCATCCAAAGGAGGTCCCTCTATGGAGCTCACCCAACTGCGCCACTTTCTCAAAGCCGCCCAGATCCTGAACTACACCCGGGCCGCCGAAGAGCTCTTCACTTCCCGGCAGGCCCTGTGCCACACCCTGGGCAATCTGGAAAAGGAGCTGGGTCAGCCCCTGTTCAGCAATGAGCGCAACCACCTTTCTCTCACGGAATACGGAGAATATCTGCTCCATGCCTTCAGAGATCTGGTGGCCGATTTTGACCGAACCGAGGCAGACGTGAACCGATTCTTCCACCAATCGGTCACTCTCCATGTGTCATTTGCCGTCAGCCTTTTTCCCTTTCATCTTCCTAACATTGACCCCATTTTGCAGGAGTTTTCTGCCAGGCATCCCCACGTTCTCCTCAATATTGACCGCCGCACTCCCGACGAAATCGTTGATGAGGTGGAGTGCGGGGCGGTAGACTGCGGCATTCTCCTCCAGATGCCCACTCTACGCCCCGACTGCTCGGCCACCCCTTTGCGCACCTCAGATGTGGCTGTGGGCTCAGGCCCCAACTCACCCCTCTACGGAAAAAAAGTACTCACTTTGGAGGAGCTGTCCACCGTCCGCTTGATCGGCATGGGCAGCCTGGATAAAATCGCAAACCCCTTCTGGGAGGATTGCCGGCGCACGGGTCTGGTGTTAAACTATACAGTCGTTCCCAATGCCGTCGACGCCCTCTATCAGATCCGCAACAGTCTGGCCTCCGGTTTTAACACCTTTCTGAACGATCCCAACGCCTTGCCGGTTTCCCACCCTGCGGTCCCCAAAGCCCTTCTCCCCGGCTACACCTGGGAGGTGGCTGCCCTCTGCCCGAAAAATCGGCCCAATTTTCATGCCGCCCATCTTTTCGCCGTCTTCCTTCAGGAAAAGTATCGATCTGAAACCTACCAGGCAGAAGAGGTGGAATAACTCCTGTTCGAGAGCTTTGTCGAGCTCCGCAATGGCCTGGACGCAGCCTTTCTCCACTCTGAACACAGCAAAAGAGCGTGCCCACCCCCGGGCACGCTCTTTTGCTGAAAAAGGATGAAAAAGAAGAAAAACGCGAAATCAGTTAGGCTTCCAATCCGTTAGCGACCTTCACCGCCTTGATGGCGTAGGTCATGTTCCGGCCCATGGCGATGCCAGCCATCTGGCAGGGGTAGTTGTTGACAAAGAAGCCGCCGGCGGCATCGCCGCAGACGAAGAGACCCTCGATGGGGTCCCGGTTCTCGTCCACCACACGGCCCAGCTCATCACAGAGCAGACCCTGCTCGGTGGTGAGCAGGCAGGCGCCCATCCAGAAGCTGTAGAAGGGGCCCTGCTTCAGGGCGGAGAGCCGGTAGGCGGGCTTGCCGAAGTCCTCATCGTTCTGGTTGTCATAGAGCTCATTGTACCGCTCGCAGGTGGCCAGGAAGGTGGTCTTGGCCTCGCCGGTGAAGCCCATCTTGTCGGCCAGCTCCTCCAGGGTGTCGGCCTTGAAGGCGTTGCCCTTCTCGATCTGGCCGTCGATCTGCTGAAGGGTCCGCTCCTTGGTGCCGTTCCGGGTACCGGCTGAGCAGCCTACAGTATGGAACCGCTGGACATCGTCGAAGAAATTGTCGTCAAAGACGATGGCGTATACCCCACCGGGCTGGTTATAGGCGGCGTAGCTCATCATATCGTAGGTACCCGACTCGTTGGTAAAGCGCTCGCCCCGGCGGTTGACCTTCAGGAAGGGCTGGGAGCCGATGTTGAATTGTCCCTCGGGGGAGGGGAACACCTTGTCCCCGGTGGAGGTGACGGTATAGCCGGCGTCCAAGCCGGGGGCGATGATGCCCCGGTCAAAGAGCATGGGAGCGGCCTCGGCCTGCATGGCGGCACCCGCCCACACGCCGGCCTTGATACCGTCGCCGGTGTCGGTAGGCCAGCCGTTGTTGTTGGAGGTGACGGCGGTACCCTGGGGGTCCAGCTGCTCCATCATCTCAGGGTTATAGGGATAGCCGCCGGTGGAGATCAGTACGCCCTTGGCGGCATTGATACGGATGTATTTGCCGGTCTCGGTGTTCTGGGCGATAACGCCGGTGACCTTATTGCCCGACTTCTCCAGCTTCACCAGAGTGGTATTAAAGTCGATGGGCACCCCGGCCTCCTCGGTGATGATCCGCTGGAAAATGGTGTTTCGGTCCACCTCGCCAAAGCCCCAGAAATGCTCCTCCACAGGGAAGTAGAGTCCCTCGGTCTCAGGCCAGGTGGCCTCATCCCCCACAGTGACGTTTACCTTGGCGTCGGGGAGATATTGGCCATAGCAGTCCTTGATAAACTTGTGCATGGCGGCCGACTCGTTGAACCAGGTGTCCCACAGCTTCAGGTTGGTCTTGCCGGTAGACTGAAGCTTCAGGCTGCGGCGCATAGCGGCCCGGTCCATACGAGGCGCCCCGGCGGCGATGGCGTCCTCCGAATCGCACACGCCATACCAGCCACGGACCCGGGCGGGGGCGGTGCCCTTCTCGATGATACGGAACTTCACGCCCTTCTTGGCGGCGTAAGCGCCCGCGCACAGGCCGCCGTTGCCCGCGCCCACGATGAGAAAGTCGGTGTCCCAGGTCTCGTCCACCTTGGCCACCTCGGGCTCAGTGCCCAGCCAATTGGCGGGGCCGGACTCAGCGGAGCTGTTGTCGATGACCTCCACGGGGATCTCCCCCTTGGCCTGCTGGATGCACTTATTGGCGGCCTCCATGACGGCCTTGGAGGTGAGGGTGGCGCCGGAAACGGCGTCGATCTCAGCCCCCTGCTTCTCCATAAGGGCGGCGCGCAGCTCCTCAGCGGCGGCCTGACCGTAGTTCTCGGTCTCGCCGGACACATCCAGCACCACATCGGTGATGGCATCGGCGCTGAAGGTCATGGTGACCAGGATGGTGCTCACCGCGCCCTTGGCGGTAGCCTTGTACTCGCCGGGAGTGTAGAGGCCCTGGGGCTTCTGCTCGGGGGTGGGGGTGGCCTCCGGGGTCTTGGCGCAGCCTGCCAGCACGCCCAGGGCGGCAACGCCGGCGGCTCCGGCCGCGCCCTTGATAAAGTCGCGGCGGGAAATCTCTTTCTTACTCATTTCATTTTCCTCCTTATCAAAACTTCAGGGTTTTGCCCTTTTTTGCTGTTTCAGTATATCAGCTTTACAAACGGGGCAAAAGGAGTTATAATTTTCGCAAAGCGCAAGTTTTTGTTGCGGCGCGACTTTTGTCCTTGCCCATAGGTCAAAAAGATTTATTTTCCCCGGGGGCCATCTTTTGGCCCGGCAAAGAATTGGCCCCCGGGGTCTCGGCTTCGCCTTCGGTCGTGCGATGGACGCCCGCCACTGGCGGGCATCGCCCCCCAAGAAAAGCTCTTGTCAATCTTGTTTCCGGCTTATATGGAGGATTAGGATAGCTCCTCCAGCCCCACTGCCGCCGGGCAGCCTTTGGCTGCCGGGACGGTTGTTCGCCCAAAGGGCGAATGACGTCCCTGGGCCCCTGGGGCGTCACTCCCCCTTCGAGGGAGCAACTGCCCCGGTCGTTTGCGCTTTGCGCAAGCGACCCGGAAACGCCTGGCGTCATAAGCCTTGTGACCTTGGCGGCAGGGCCGCAAGAGCTTCCCCAGAAAGGAGCATTCACTTGGACATCACCCAGCTGCGCTATTTTCTGAAAACCGTGGAGGCTATGAACTTCACCCGGGCGGCGGAGGGCCTGTTCATCTCCCGGCAGGCCCTCCGCCAGGCCCTCTCCGCCCTGGAGCGGGAGTTGGGCCATCCCCTGTTCCACACCGACCACAACCGTCTCTTTCTCACAGAATACGGAGAATATCTGGCCCAGGCCTGCACCGGCGCGGTCAAAGCTTTTGATGACCTGGAGGACAACGTGAAGCGCTTCTTCGGGCAGCAAACACCCCTGCGTTTTGCCTGGTCGGTGAGCCTCTCTCCCTATTCTCTGCCTGAGCTGGACCGAATCGTCCTCCGGGATTTTTCCGCAAAATTTCCCCATATTGAACTGGAATCCCTTCCCTGCCCCGCGGACCGGGTCATTGACCTCCTGGAAAGCGGGGAGGCGGACTGCGGCTGCGTTCTCCAGATGCCCACCCCCCGAAGCGGCTATACCGCCACGATCCTGCGCACCTCGCCGGTGGTCATCGACTCGGGCAAGAGTTCCCCTTATTACGGCCGCCCTGAGGTCACCCTGGCCGATCTGCCCAGCATCCCCCTCATCGGCATGGGAGCGTTGGACCGGATCGCAAGGCCCCTTTGGGAGGACTGCCGGCGCCTGGGCCTGAAGCTTGATTACCACTCGGTCCCCAACACCATCGACGCCCTCTACCTCATACGCCACGGGGAAACCTCCGGCCTGAATACTCTGTCCCCCACCCCCGCGCCCAACACCGCCCCCGAAGCTCCCGCCGAACGCATCCCCACCATTCTGCGGGGCTATACCTGGGAGTTGGTCCTCCTATGTTCTCAGGCTTCTCCCAGTTATCACGCCGCCCAGCTTCTCGCCTCCCATATCGTAAATCACTACCGGGAGCTTTTTGACGGCGGCCGGGATACCGCCCGGGAACAGGATCTGATCCCGTAGGGGCGGGATCGTCCCTCTCCGGCTTTCTCCCCTTGGAAAAAATTTTTCAATTTTCGGAACTTTTTTTGCCTTCCTCCGTCAAAGCTATGGATGTGATCCCAAACATCCCCCTTAAATTTTGAAATGAAAAGGAGATCCTGATCATGAAACGCAACCGTTTGTTCGCCCTGCTCCTCACCGGCATCCTGTCCCTCTCCCTGCTCGCCGCCTGCGGCAAGAAGGACGACGCCAAGGAGATCGACATCCCCGCCCTCTGGACCACCATCACTGAGAAGGTGGAGCTGCCCGACCTGATGGAGTTGGATGACACCACCTTGAAGGACATCTACGGCATCGACCCCGCCGACCTGGAAAGCTATACCGCCCGGATCCCCTTTATGAATGTGCAGGCCACCGAGTTCTTCATCGCCAAGGTGAAGGAGGGGCAGCTGGACGCCGTGAAGGAGGCCATCAGCAAGCGGCAGGCCGCCCTGGACGAGCAGTGGAGCCAGTATCTCCCCGACCAGTATGAGCTGGTGAAGAACTACAAGCTGGAGACCGTGGGCAACTACGTGCTCTTCTGCGTCTGCGCAAAGGCCGACGATGTGGTCAAGCTCTTTACCGACGCCGCCAAATAAGTCTTCTCCCCCCGCACTTCACACATAGAAAGGAATCGTCTTATGAAATACCGTTCTCTTTCCGCCCTGGGCCTGGCCGGGGCTCTGCTCTTCACCCTGGCCGCGTGCTCTCCCAAGGAGCCGGAGGCCACCCCTACCCCCGAGGCCCTTCCCTCTGAGAGCATGAATGTCATCACTCCCACCCCCGAGGCCCTTCCCTCTGAGAGCATGAACATCGTCACCCCGGAGCCCACCGAGACCCCGGAGACTCAGCCTACCGAGTCGGTGAATGTGATCACCCCGGAGGAGTCTGACGCTGTGGTAAAGCCTCTGGAGTCCCAGACCCCCGTGGTCTCGGCACCTCCTTCGGCCACTCCCGCCCCCACCGCTACCCCGGAGCCTACCGCGGAGCCTTCTCCCGAGCCCACCCCTGAGGCCAAGGCACCCACCGCCAAGGAGGTTTACAGCGCTGTCTCCGCCAAGGCGGGCGGCACCGCCATGATCGACGCCTCCTTTGCTCTGGACGCATACTACCCCACCCTGAGCGAGGCGGATTTTGAGGACTTTGTGCTCTACATGCCTGACGCCAGCGCCAAGATCGAGGAGATCCTCGTGGGCAAGGTGGCCGCCGGGCAGATGGACGCCGTCAAGGCGGCCTGCGAAAGCCGCCAGCAGGGCATGAAGGAGGAGGCCGCGGAATACGCTACCACCGGCGACTATGTGGACAGCTACCAGCTTGTCACCGTGGGGGACTGGATCCTCTTCTGCGTTTGCTCCGATGCCTCCGGCGCGGCGTCCGCTTTCCGGGACGCGGTACAGTGATCCCCCCTTTTTATCGGTTCCTTTTCTTTGGTTTCTTATGCTCCAAAATCGATACAAACATCAAAAATCGGTTAACCTGCAGTTATGGGCGTCCGCGCCACGCGGACGCCCATAACTGAGTGGTCAAAGGAGGTTTCGGCTTGGTTTTCTCCACGCCCTTTTTTCTCTTCACCTATTTCCCTCTTGTACTGGCCATCCACGCCATAACGCCTCTAAAATGGCGCAACGCGGTCCTGCTGGTGGTCAACCTGATTTTTTACGGCTGGAAAAAGCCGGCCTATATCCTTATCATGTTCGCCTCCATCGGCATCGACTATGTCCACGGACTGCTGGTGGAAAAGGCCAAGGGCGCCGGCAATGACAAGCGGGCCAAACGGTATGTGATCCAATCCATGGCCTTCAACCTGGCACTGCTGGGCTTCTTCAAATACTGGGACTTTATTGCCGGAAGCCTTCACGGCCTGGGCCTCACCTTTATGCCTGTGCTGGGGCTGGAGTTGCCCATCGGCATCTCCTTCTACACCTTCCAGACCATGAGCTATACCGTGGATGTCTATCGGGGCGACGCCAAGGCCCAGCGGAACATTGTAAACTTCGGCACCTTTGTCACCCTCTTCCCCCAACTCATCGCCGGCCCCATCCTCAAGTATAAGGACCTGGCCGACCAGATCGACGAGCGGGATTATCCCATCGAGCGGTTTGCCGCCGGAGTGCAGATCTTCACGGTGGGCCTCGCCAAAAAGGTCCTTCTGGCCAACAACCTGGGCTCTCTGTGGGACTACTACAAGGCCCTGCCCGCCGGAGAGCTCACCACCGCCGGGGCCTGGCTGGGCATCGTGGCCTTTGCCTTTCACCTCTACTTCGACTTCTCCGGCTACTCGGACATGGCGGTTGGGTTGGGCCAAATGCTGGGCTTTGAGTTCCTGGGGAACTTCAACTACCCCTACATGGCCAAGTCCATCACCGACTTCTGGCGGCGGTGGCACATCTCGCTGTCCTCCTGGTTCCGGGATTACCTCTATATCCCTCTGGGGGGCAGCCGCTGCTCCAAGGGGCGGCTGGTGTTTAACCTGATGGCGGTATGGACCGCTACGGGCATCTGGCACGGAGCCAACTGGAATTTCCTTCTCTGGGGCATTTACTACGGTGTTCTTTTGGTGCTGGAGAAGCTGGTGTGGGGCAAGGCCCTGCAAAAGCTTCCCGCCGCCCTTCAGCATGTCTACGCTCTGGCGCTGGTTCTCATTGGTTGGGCACTCTTCGCCATTGAGGACTTCTCCGCCCTGGGTCCCTATCTGGGGTCCATGCTGGGCTTTGCCGGGGGCGGGCTTGTAAACGGGACGGTCTTCTACCACCTGCGCTCTTACACCCTCATTCTCCTGCTGGCGGCGGTGGGCTCCTCCCCGCTGGTGAAAAGCCTGTGGCACAAGCTGCCTGGTAAGGCCCAGAAGCTCCTTTGCCCTCTGCTGATCTTGGCGGGACTCCTTCTCTCCACCGCCTACCTGGTGGACGGCACCTACAACCCCTTCCTGTACTTCCAATTCTAATGAGGTGATCCTATGAACAAAAATTACGCCCGATTCCTTTCCGCCCTGTTTTGCGGCCTTCTGGCAGTGCTCTTCACCGCCAACGCCCTCACCCCGGACAAGGAGTTCTCCCAGGTGGAAAACCGTGCCCTGGCTCAGAGGCCCCATATCACCGGGGACACCTTCCAGCTCCCCCCCCTCTCCGGCCTTTTTACCTCCAACCAGGGAGGTGACTTCTTTACCGGCAAGCTCATGAGCGACTATGAGACCTATGTCATCGACCAGTTCGTCCTTCGGGATACTTGGGTGGCGGCCAAGGCTTACGCCGAAATGCTGATCGGGAAGAAGGAAAACAACAACGTATATTTCTGCGAGGACGGAAGCCTTATCACCCGGTTTGACGCCCCCGACGAGAAGCGGCTGGAGAGAAACTTCAACTCCGTGTCCAAGTTTGCCGCCAGCGTGGACGTCCCGGTGTATTTCGGTCTCATCCCCACCCAGGCCAGCGTCTGGGCGGATAAGCTGCCCGCCGGCGCGCCCAACTATGACCAGAACCTGGTGCTGGAGGCCGCCGGGAAGGCGGTCACCGGGACCACCCAGCTCGACCTGGCTACCAATCTCAACGGACATAAGGACGAGGCCATCTTTTACCGCACCGACCACCACTGGACCTCCCTGGGGGCCTATTACGGCTATGTCTCGGTGATGGAGGGGCTGGGCCGGGGGGACGAGGTCATCCCCCTGGAGGACTACGCCAAAACCACCGTGTCCACCGAGTTTTACGGCACGGTATTCTCCTCCTCCGGGGTGCGGTGGGTGAAGCCCGACGAGATGGACACCTATGTCCCCGCTGACGGGCTCAAGCTCATCACGGTATCCACCAACGCCTCCGGCCTGGAGGAGCGGACCGAGCGGCCCTTCTATGACGAGAGCTACCTGGAGGTCAAGGACAAGTACTCCATGTTCCTGGGCGGTCAGCAGCCTCTGGGCGTGGTCTACACCGGGAATACCGACAAGCCCAAGCTCCTGCTTGTCCGGGACAGCTACTCCGACTCCCTGGTCCCCTTCCTCACCCCCCACTTCTCCGAGATCCACCTGATGGACCTGCGCTATTACAAGACCTCGGCCAGCGAGTATATTGCCAAAAACGGCATTGACGCCGCCCTGGTCCTTTACTCCGTCCCCAACTTTACCAGCGACACCAACCTGGTATTTTTGCGGTGACCCCCTCCGTTTCTCCGTCCCGGACAGCTTCGGCTGTCCGGGCTCCTTTTTGCCCTTCGGGGCTGTCCGGCTCCAAACAGGTCAGGGCGCCTCGGGATATGATCCCCTCAGCTGACCTGTTCTTTGCCCTTCCCACAAAAATTTTGTATTTTTTTGTAAATTTCCATCTTCCTATTTAAAAGGAATCGTGATAGAATAGATTAGCATACGGGCCACGCTCATTTTGCGTCCCGGGGAGAATTCTCTCCCACTATTTCTTTTAATCTGAGGAGCAATATCACATGAATCGGAAAAATTTTGGCAAACGCATCCTTACCCTGTCCCTGGCCGCTCTTATGGTCCTGGGCCTCACCGCCTGCCGTGACACCAGCGGCGGCCTGTCTGCCGACGACGCCAAGAAGTGCGTGCAGGTGGAGATGGACACCACCTATAAGGGCGAGTTCAGCGGCTTCGTGGACTTCTACAACAACGTGACCACCAGCGACGCCAAGGAGCAGTATGACGCCAACGTGGAGGGCGAGGCCTTCATCTTCCTGGACGGCATGGGCATTCCCACTCTGGAGGACCAGAACACCGTGGTAGAGGCCACCGATTTGCAGCTCCACCGGCTCAAGGAGCTTTACAAGCAGATCTACGCCAAGAGCGACTATACCGTAGTCTCCTCCACCAAGCAGGAGGACGGCACCTTCTCCGTCAAGGTGACCATTCGTCCTCTGGACGTGTTCACCCTTCTGATGGAGGATTACGACGCCGGCTTTGAGGCCTTCTGGACCAAGTTTGACGCGGTGGATACCGACTCCATGAGCAACGATGAGTTTGTCACCTGGTACAACGAGACCCTTGCCCCGGAGTTTTACGACACCCTTCTGAATATTTTGGAGGAGCAGATCCCCGACATTGGCTACAAAGAGGAAAAGTCCATCGTGATCCAGGTCCAGCAGGATGAGGACGGCTCTCTTTACATCAGCAGCGAGGATCTCCAGAACCTGGACCGGCTTATTATTGATTACAGCGGCGAATAATTCGCCCTTTTCCATTCAAAAAACAGCCGGGACCCGGGAGGACGCCGTCATGAAGCTTGGCTTTGACAACAACAAATATTTAGAGACCCAGTCTCTCCATATCAAGGAGCGGATCCGCCAGTTCGGCGGCAAGCTCTATCTGGAGTTCGGCGGCAAGCTTTTTGACGACTATCACGCCGCCCGGGTGCTCCCCGGCTTTGCCCCCGACAGCAAAATCCGAATGCTCACCCAGCTCAAGGATCAGGCTGAGGTGGTCATCGCCGTGTGCGCCGCCGACATTGAGAAGAACAAGGTCCGGGGCGACCTGGGCATCACTTACGATGTGGACGTGCTCCGGCTCATTGACGCCTTCCGGGAGATGGGGCTTTATGTGGGCAGCGTGGTCATCACCCGCTTCACCGGCCAGTCGGCCGCCGAGGCTTTTCAGAACCGTCTGGAGGCCCTGGGCGTGAAAGTCTACCGCCACTATCCCATTGAGGGCTACCCCCACAACATCCCCCTCATCGTCAGTGAGGAGGGCTATGGCAAAAACCAGTTTGTGGAGACCTCCCGGCCCCTGGTGGTGGTCACCGCTCCCGGCCCGGGCAGCGGCAAGATGGCGGTGTGCCTCTCCCAGCTCTACCACGAGTACCAGCGGGGGGTGAAGGCGGGTTACGCCAAATTTGAGACCTTCCCCATCTGGAACCTGCCTCTGGACCACCCGGTGAACCGGGCCTACGAGGCGGCCACCGCCGACCTTAACGATGTGAATATGATCGACCCCTTCCACCTGTCCGCCTACGGCGAGACCACGGTGAACTACAACCGGGATGTGGAGGTTTTCCCCGTCCTCTCCCGGATCTTTGAGACCATCATGGGGGAGAGCCCCTACAAATCCCCCACCGACATGGGGGTCAACATGGCGGGGCACTGCATCTTTGACGACGAGGCCGTCCGCTTCGCCGCCAAGCAGGAGATCATCCGGCGGTACTACGACGCCCTCTGTGACCGGCGAAAGGGCATGGGCAGCGACGAGACGGTCTACAAGCTGGAGCTGCTCATGAATCAGGTGGGAGTGACCTCCGCTGACCGAACCGTCATCGGCGCCGCCCTCACCGTGGCCGAGGAGACCGGCTCCCCCGCCACCGCCATTGAGCTGCCCGACGGACGGGTGGTCACCGGCAAGACCTCCGACCTGATGGGTCCTGCTGCCGGCGCCGTCCTCAACGCCCTCAAGGCCCTGGCCGGCATCCCCCAGACCTTGGACCTCATCTCCCCCGAGGCCATCATGCCCATCCAGCACCTGAAGGTGGAGCACCTTGGCAGCTTGAACCCCCGGCTCCACTCGGACGAGGTGCTCATCGCCCTGGCCTCCAGCGCCACCACCAACCCCCTGGCCGACAAGGCCATGGACCAGTTGGCCTCCCTCCGGGACT
The DNA here is from genome assembly GCA_910585735.1 of uncultured Oscillospiraceae bacterium. Classification (GTDB taxonomy): domain Bacteria; phylum Bacillota; class Clostridia; order Oscillospirales; family Oscillospiraceae; genus Vermiculatibacterium. The sequence goes on from CAJUEU010000025.1 coordinate 20,975, forward strand.
GCCAGGCCCACGTGTCGGTGATGCTCTCGGCCACCGATATGCGGCTCTACAAAAAGCTGGGGCTGCAGGTGACCTGCGAGCCCCAGTACGAGACCAAAAAGCTGTACCACCGTTGACAGAACGGGTTTTCTCTGGTATCATGGTACTATCAAACTGAAAAGGGTGAAAGCATGCGCAAGTAAGCTGAACTTCTGAAACGAAACCACTTCCCGGTCCATGGACACCATGGGCCAGGGTCTTCGTGACGGAAGATCGGCTTACGAGCAGAGGGCAGGACCATCCTGTCCCCTGGGCTTTTCGTCACGCCGGTCCGTCCCCGCCACGGGGACGGACCTTTTTGCGTTAGGGCAGCACCCATCGGCCACCTTTGCCGAGTTGGGCAGAGCCGCCCGTTATGAAAGGATGATGCCTATGCTGCAAGTAAAGAATCTCACCCTCACACACCGGAAAGACCTGACCATCCTCATTGAAAACCTCTCCTTCACCCTGAACCCCGGCGACCGGGCCGCCCTCATCGGGGAGGAGGGTAACGGCAAGTCCACCCTGCTGAAGCTCCTCTATGACCCGGCGCTGGTGGAGGATTATATCGACCACACCGGGGAGATCATCGGCGGAAACTGCCGGAAGGGCTATCTGGCCCAGGAGCTGCCCTCTGAGGACCTGGCGCGCACCGTGTGGGAATTCTGCCAGGCCCGCCCGGCCTTTCAGGAGGCCGACCCCCGGGAGCTGGACCGGGCTGCCCGGCAGGTGGGGCTGGACGCCGCCCTCTTCTGGGACGACCGGAAGCTCTCCACCCTGTCGGGGGGCGAGCGGGTGAAGCTCCGGCTGGGGCTCCTCCTGTTGGAGGAGCCGGAGGTGCTCCTTCTGGACGAGCCCTCCAACGACCTGGACCTTCAGACAGTGGAATGGCTGGAGGGGTTCCTTCTGGCCCGGAAGGTCCCGGTGCTCTATATCTCCCACGACGAGGGGCTGCTGGAGAAAACCGCCAATCTCATCATCCACCTGGAGCGGCTCTACCGCCGCACCACACCCCGGTGCACCGTGGAGCGCACAAGCTACCGGGACTACGTGGACCGCCGGGGGGCGGCCTTCGCCCACCAGGAACAGCAGGCCAAAAAGGAGCGGGCGGAGTACAGCGCCAAAATGGAGCGGTTCCGCCAGATCCGGGACAAGGTGGACCACGCCCAGGCCCATGTGGCCAAATACAATTCCGCCGGGATCCCCAACCCCTCCGAAGGGCGGCTGCTGAAAAAGAAGATGCACGCCGTCCTGTCCATGGGGCGGCGGTTCGAACGGGAGAAGGAGAACATGACCGCCCTCCCCGAGTGGGAGGAGGCCATTCTCACCGCCTTCGACCCGGAAAAGTCCTCCCTCCCGGCGGGCAAGACGGTCCTGCGGCTGGACCTGCCCACCCTCACCGCCGGGGAGCGGGTGCTGGCTCAAAATGCCCGGCTCTGGGTCACGGGGCCCGAGCACGTGGGCATCATCGGGGCCAACGGGGTGGGAAAATCCACCCTGCTGAAGCTCGTGGCCGGGGAGCTCCTCCCCCGGACCGACATCCGGGCGGCCTACATGGCCCAGGACTACGGCGACCAGCTTCTGGGAGGGCAGACACCCGTTGACATCCTGGCCCCCTCGGGCCATAAGGACGACATCACCCGCGCCCGGAACCTGCTGGGGAGCATGAAGTACAAGACCGAGGAGATGGAGCACCCCGCCTCTGACCTCTCCGGGGGCCAGCGGGCCAAGCTCCTGTTCCTCGCCATGGTGCTCCGGGGAGCCAACGTGCTCCTTTTAGACGAGCCCACCCGGAACTTCTCCCCTCTCTCCGCCCCGGTGATCCGAGAGGTGCTGGCCCAGTTCCCCGGCTGTATCATCAGCGTATCCCACGACCGAAAATATCTGGAGGAGGTCTGTACCCGGGTGCTGGAGCTCACCCCGGACGGCCTGCGGGAAGCCTGAGCCTCCCCCGAAAGGCAAAAGAACGCTCCGCCCACGCGGGCGGAGCGTTCTTTCTATTCCCGTTCAATCCTGGGCAGAGTGAACCAGCCAGCGAAAGACCACGTTCCCCTCCCGGTCGGTGAGGGTGGTACAGTCCTCTTCAGACGTGCAGATCAGACCGCCCTGAAGGACCCCATTACGGGCTTTCTTCATCAAGAGCTCTCCGTTCAAGTCATAGAGGTCATTCCAGGTGGTCTCTCCCTCATAGGCATAAGCACTGATATAGCCTTCTCCCGTTATGGCGTCCATACATAAAGCCCCGTAGCTGTAGCCCTCCAGACGGACGACCTGGTTTCCCTCCAGGTCAGTAACTGTAAGAACGGCCGCGTTGTCCTGCCAGGAGCCATTCTCGAAGAACGCCCGGTTCCCCCTGACGTTGCTCAGGCTGCCATATTCGCCGGGGAAGAAGCGGACCTCGTCCCCCCGGGCCAAAACGCTGTTGGCGGACGTTTTCCCGCAAACCCAGCCATCCGGCAGGAAGGAATGGGAATCAACACCCGCCAGAGGATTTTCCACCGCAGTCATATTTAGGTCCAATATCCCCTGGATCCGGGAAAAATTTTCTGTCACATACCAGTATTCTCCATGGAGCGTGGGCATCTCCATGTATCCGTTTTCAGCCACATAGTTGTCTGTGACCCGCTTCCCCGAGGTGTCGATGAACCAGACGCCGGACCTGTCGCTCACCGGGGCCACCCCATTCACGAACGCGTTGGCCTGAGAATAGACCGGCTCGATGGCCCACGCTCCTGTAAGCGCGTCCACATAGCCGTAACGGTAGGGCACGGAAGGGTCTTCGGCCCGGCGGCTCAGAGCGGAGACCAGTCCGTCCCCATACGCCTCTACGCTCCAAACGTCCCCAGGCAGTGGATGAGCATTTCCCTGCGGATCAAACAGCAGCGGGATCGGTGTGTATTCCCACTCCTCGGAGTCCTTCCAATAGTATAGATTCACCGCCGTCCAGCCGGTTTCGCTGTCCACACGAAAGCTGTTGATCTCATAATCGGTCCCCTTACCGTTGGCTTCCAGGTCCAACGTCCGCAGAGCCTCCCCTGTCTCCGTGTCCAGAAAAACCAACGATTTCTTGTCCTTCGTCAGCATAGGGATCCCTTGGGCAAAGGAAAAATTCATGTACGCTTCCCAGTCATACCGATAGTGGAACCCGGTACACCAGCTGCCATCCCCGGCGCAAAGGGCATACCGCTCCTCAGGCTGGCCCTCCCCGTCATAAAAAACTTTTCCCAAAAGCATCACATTGGTCCGGCCAACCACATTTCCCCCGTCATATTCCTCCAGGTAAAAGGCGCTGGTAAACACCGGGTCCACCACCACCTCCCCCTCCAGCGTCACAAGGCCGTAGAGGTCAAAGGTCTCATAATCACCCTGTCCGTAGCTCCATTCACTCACGCCCACCAGCTTCCCTCCGGCAAAGGGGAGCAGAGGCCCGTAATCCTCCCTGGGGACCAGCATATCGGTAAAGCTCTCATACCGGCGGGTATAGACAGCGGCTCTCGGCTCATAGGGCTCCAGCTTGGACCAGTCGGTGTACACCGAGGGCCCCGAGGGGGTCGGCTCAGGGGTAGAGGTAGGCTCCGCCGTTTTGGCCGGAGACGGCTCGGAGGTGGGGGTGGGTGTTCCCTCATCCGCCGGGTCCCCGCAGGCTGAAAGGAGCAGGGTCAGAGCCAGAACAGCCAGAAGTATTTTCTTCATGAGGTCACTTCCTTCCAGGTACAGTAACAATTGGGAAGACAGAGGGACCATCCCTCTGTCTTCCCCAAGCCATTAAGCAGACGGCTCTAAAATAGATACATACCCCTCGTGGTGGACCAGGTCCTGGCCCTCCTGGGAGAGGAGCCAATCAAAGAGGATGGCGGTGGGACTGCCCTCAGGGGTTGTCTCGTCCATCACGGCGTAGTAATAGGTACGAATGGGGTATTCCCCGGAACGGATGGTGTCGTCATTGGGCTCCACCCCGTCGATCTTCAGCAGCTTGAGTCCGTCGGCCATGCCCATGTCATCGGCGTAATAGTAGACCGTGTAGCCCATGGCGTCGGGGCGGTCGTCCCAGCCCCGGACCGCCTCGATAATGCCGATCATATCCCCTACCACATAGTCCGCATTGGCGGGCTCCATCATGGGAAGGTCCTTCATGACCTCCTTGTCCATAATGGCCTGACTGCCACCCCCCTTGGGCCGCTGGTAGGCTTGGATGGGGGAATCCGAACCGCCGACTTCCTTCCAGTTGTTGATCTCCCCGGAATAGATCTTCCGCACCTGCTCCAGGGTCAGGCTGTCCACCGGGTTATCCTCGTTGACGAAGAATACCAGGGCCTCGGCGGCCACAGGCTCCATCCGCCAGGTCTGGCCGTGGCTGTCCCGGTACTGGTAGGAATCCTCTCCCCCCTCAGCCACAATAAGCAGGTCGGCCTGACCGTCCACCAGGTTGTAATAGGCCCGGGAGGTCTTGTTGAAGGAGATGAGGTCACTGGCCTCCTCCCGGCTCTCCCCCAGCAGCACCGCCGCCACCGCCTGCCCCAGAGGCACCGTGGCGGTGGAGCCGTCCAAACGGGGAAAATTCTCCCGGGTGAAGCGGAACAGCTCAGGGGTCGGAGTGGGCTCCGAGACCGGCGTGACCGTAGCCTCCGGGGTAGGGGTATTCCCGGCCGCCGGTCCTCCGCAAGCAGACAAAAGCAGGGTCAGGGTCAGGATCGGAAGAATATACTTTCTCCGTTTCATCATAGTTCGCTCCTTTTTATCCTTCTGTCGATTAAGGTCCTTCAAATGGGAAACACATGCGGCTTGTCTTCGTTCTATTATACTCCCCCTATCCCAGGGGAATCAAGGCGAATTCGATTACAAAGTATTACAGGTTGGTGACAATTTCCTGCTCTGGTAGAGGATTATATTGACTACACCGGGGAGATCGTGGGTGGGAACTGCCGGAAAGGCTATCTGGCCCCGGAACTTCTCCCCTCTCTCCGCCCCGGTGATCCGGGAGGTGCTGGCCCAGTTCCCCGGCTGCGTCATCAGCGTCTCCCATGACCGACGCTATCTGGAGAAGGTCTGTGACCGGGTGCTGGAGCTGACCGCCGAGGGCCTGCATGAGGTGTGAGGCCCCATATATGAAAAGATCTCCGTTCTCCTGTTGGGAGAACGGAGATCTTTTGACTTACAGCAATTTCTCAAACAGAAAACGTCCCGGCGCCGCCCATCAAATCGGTCATCTCCCGGATACGTTCCAGGGGAAAGGGCGGCTCGCAAAGGGGCTTCATGGCAATGCTCATAAGCTTCATCGGGTTGTCGTCGGCGGCTACCCGGTTGGAGGACAGGCCCCCGCACCGGCGGCACCGATGGACGATGGCCCACTCTCCTCCCTTCCGAACCCAGACCGCCACCGGCTCCATCACGCCGCCGCAGTCGCTCTCCCGGTCTCCGGGCTCAATGTCCACGTGGAGGCTGGAGAGGCAGTTGGGGCAGTGGTTCCGATGGGCGCTTCCGGCACCGGCAGGCACCACCAGCCGGGAGCAGACCTTGCAGGTAAAGCTGTCATTGCAGGGATGTGCCTTATAATACCCTTTTTCGTACTGTTTGCGTTTATTTTCGCGATTCATGTAAATGTTATCCTCCAAGAAAAGATGATCGTGAGCCTTTTCGGGAGGAACAGCGGACTTGTGTCGCCGGCCTCCCGGTCAGATCACAACCACCGAATCACGTATCCTCAACTTCATAAAGTAATTTCACTCCTTTTCTGTTTCAAGTTGTTTGGTTTTCCGTTCGGCCCCTTCACCCCCTCCAAGGTCAGTATAGCACAGGAGCTATCTCAAAGCAAGATTTACCAAAAAATTGAATTTAATGTCATTTTTTGGTTTTTTCTCGTTGACAGGAAGGCTCCCGAAGCGTAAAATAACTCCGTTATCAGTTTGGAGTCAGGAGGACGAAATTATTATGTCAACCAAATACATCTTTGTTACCGGCGGGGTGGTCTCCGGCTTGGGCAAAGGCATCGCGGCAGCCTCTCTGGGCCGGCTTCTGAAGGCCCGGGGCTACAAGGTCACCATCCAGAAATTCGACCCCTATCTCAACGTGGACCCGGGCACCATGTCCCCCTACCAGCACGGGGAGGTCTTCGTCACCGAGGACGGGGCCGAGACCGACCTGGACCTGGGCCACTACGAGCGGTTCATCAACGAAAACCTCACCCTCCACTCCTCGGTGACCTCGGGCAAGATTTACTGGACCGTCCTCAACCGGGAGCGAAATGGGGATTATCTGGGGGGCACAGTGCAGGTCATCCCCCACATCACCGACGAGATCAAGCGCCGGGTCTACCTGGCTGGGGAGGAGACCGGGGCCGATGTGGTCATCACTGAGATCGGTGGCACGGTGGGCGACATCGAGTCTCAGCCCTTTCTGGAGGCCATTCGTCAGGCGGCGGCCGAGGTGGGCCGGGAGAACTGCATGTTCCTCCATGTGTCCCTCATTGTCTCCATCCCGGGCACCGGGGAGCTGAAAAGCAAGCCCACCCAGCACTCGGCCAAGGAGCTTTTATCCCTGGGCATCCAGCCCG
>CAJUEU010000026.1 GCA_910585735.1 uncultured Oscillospiraceae bacterium
CCCGGCATACCCTGTTCATGCTATTTTTTGAGGGAGGAAAGAACATGAAGCAACTAAAGATTACCCTGGCCTGCGCGGGCGGTATGTCCAGCTCTATGCTGTGCAGTAAGATCATCGCTGCCGCTGCAACCAAAGGCTACGAATGTGAGTGCAAGGCTTACAGCACCAGTGGCCTGGCCAATGTCATCGAAGGAAGTTCCGTGCTGCTCATCGGTCCCCAGGTGGCCTATCAGGCCGCAAAGCTGAAGGAAACCTATCCTGATGTCCCTGTGGAAGTAATCAGTATGCAGGATTATGGCCGTATGAACGGTGAAAAGATTTTTAACGATCTGCTTGCCAAGTACGAGCTATAATGAGTAGATAGAAGCCCCGACAAATTACAAAGAGGAGGAATCGTAATGAAAACCGATAAAGTTATGGAAAAACTAATGCCCGCCGTGCAGAAGATGCAGCAGAACACCTACATCAGCGCATTGACCGGCGGCATGATGGGCGCTATGCCCGTTCTGATGGCCAGCGCCATTTTTCAGCTCTTTTACAGCTTCCCCATCACTCCCTGGACCGAGTTCCTGCAGAATATCGGCCTGTACGGCCTGCTGACCACCGTCGTCAACATCTGCAGTCTGACCGCTGTCTTTATCGTCCTCGGCATTGGCCGCGCACTGGGTGAAAAGAAAGGTGTGGACAGTTTCCAATCCGCCATTGCCGCACTGCTTTGTTTCCTGATCATCACCCCGCTGGACGAAGTGGTTGGGGATTATGGCTCTGTCATCTCCATCAATACCAGCTGGCTGGGCGCTCAGGGCGTTTTCACCGCCATTATAGTGGCAATGGTGGCTCCCACCCTGTATGCCTTCTGCGTGAATAAGAATATCGTGATCAAGCTGCCCGACTCTGTACCTGAGTTTGTCTCCAAGAGTTTTGCCAGCATTCCCGCCGCTCTCATTACCGTGATCCCCTTCGTGGCTGTGCGCGGCTTGTTCAGCATGACCTCCTGGGGCTCTTTTACCGGCTTCGTCTATTCTGCCGTGCAAACCCCGCTGATCGGTCTGGGCAACTCCCTGCCCGCCCACCTGATCGCCACCGCTATGTGCTGCCTGCTGTGGTGGTGTGGCGTTCATGGTACCATGGTGGTCCTGGGCGTTATGATGGCAGTTTGGCAAGCCCCCATGGTAGAGAACCTGATGGCCTACAATGCCGGCCAGTCCATCCCCTATCTGCTCAGCTTCATGACCTTCTTCCTGATCGTACAGTTCACCGGTGGCCCCGGGTGCTTGCTTGGTCTGCATGTGGATATGGCCCTGTTTGCCAAAAGTGAACGATACAAGACTCAGGGTAAGTTGAGCCTGATTCCCGGCATCTTCAACATCATTGAGCCCACCGTCTATGGTATGCCTGTTGTGTTCAACCCCATCCTGCTTATCCCCTTCGTTGGCATGCCCGTACTTGCTTACATCCTGTATTATGTGCTGGCCAGCATCGGATTGATCGGCGTGCCGGTGGTGAGCCTGTCTGTGATGGTCATTCCAGCCCCCATTGCCGGCTTCCTTCTGGGCGGTGGCATCAGCTTGGGCATTTTCCTGATCGGTATCATGCTTCTTTCCTGTGTGGTCTATCTCCCCTTCTTTAAGCTTTTGGACGCACAAGCGCTGAAGGAAGAGCAGGCTATGGCCGCCCAGAAGGGCGAATAAACCAGGTTCCTCCCCCTCTCGATGGAGAGACCGTTGTGACCGATGGCCCCCGCAGGCTGTGGGCCACGGCGGTCTTTCTGCCTCTATCCGTATCAAGAAAAGGAGTATCAGTATGAGCTTTCCGAAAAATTTCCTGTGGGGCGGCGACATCAGTGCCACCCAGATCGAGGGCGCCTGGGACGAGGACGGCAAGTCCCCCGTGGAGACCGACTACGCCGTAGGGGTTACCCGGAACGACGGCATTCGGTACAGCTGGTACCGTTTGCCCGATGGCACCGAGGGCAAGGCCCATATCATGTCGGGCCACCTTCCCAAAGGAGCCCGGTTCATCATGAAGGATGGCCTCCACTATCCCAACCACACCGCCGCCGACTTCTACCATCACTATCAAGAGGACATCGGTCTCCTGGCTGAGATGGGCTTCAAGGCCCTGAACATCACCGTCTCCTGGGCCCGGATCTATCCCAACGGGGTCAGCGGCGGGGTGAATCCAAAGGGCGTGGAGTTCTACCGCAATGTGCTTCTGGAGTGCCGGAAGCATCACATTGAGCCCATCGTTACTTTTTATAAGTATGACATGCCCGCCTTCTATATCGACCAGTTGGGTGGCTGGTCCAATCGGAAGCTTATCGACGAGTTTGTGACCTTCTGCAAGCTCTGCCTCAAGGAGTATAAGGGCCTTGCCAAATACTGGAACACCTTCAACGAGATCAATGTACCCTTCCTCATGTGCCTCAGGGACGATGCTTCTCAGGAGGATATTCAACTCACCTATGAGGAGCTGCACAACCAGCTGGTGGCCTCGGCCCGGGTGGTAAAGCTGGCCCATGAGATCGATCCGGAAAACAAAGTGGGCTGTATGTGCTGCGGAATATTTGCTTATCCCGCCACCTGTGACCCCAAGGATTTTCTGCTGATGCAGCGTACTGCGCAAAAATGCTTCTACTCCTGCTCCGATGTATTCGTGCGGGGCTATTATCCCGCCTACGCCCTGCGCATCATGGAGGAACAGGGTGTCAAGCTGGAGATCAGCGAAGCCGACAAAGCCGACCTGATGGCCGGCAAGGTAGACTATATGGCCTTCTCCTACTATTCTTCCAACACGGTGACTACTCACACGCAGGGAGAGCAGACTGCCGGCAACATGATGGCAGGCGGAAAGAATCCCTATCTGGAGGCCAGTGCCTGGGGCTGGCAGATCGACCCCACCGGGTTGAAACGAGCCCTCCATGAGCTCTATGACCGATATCAGATCCCCCTGCTTATCATTGAGAACGGTCTGGGGGCCGAGGATACGCTGGAGACCGATGGCTCTGTTCACGATCCCTACCGCATCGAGTATATGAGCAAGCACATTGCCGCTATGAAGGAGGCGGTGGAGGAGGGGGTGGACCTCTTCGGGTACACCATGTGGGCCTGCATCGACCTTGTGAGCGCCTCCACCGGCGAACTGCGCAAGCGGTACGGCTTCATCTATGTGGATGCCGACGATGAGGGAGGCGGCACCTTCAAGCGCTACAAGAAGGACTCCTTTGGCTGGTACAAAAAAGTAATCGCAACCAACGGCGAGGAGCTGTAAGAAAGAGGGCAATACCATGGAGAAAATACTCTCTCCCAGCATGATGTGCGCCGACTTCGGGAATCTCGCAAAAGAGATCCGCGACCTGGAGGCCGCCGGAGCCGATTCCTTCCACCTGGACCTGATGGACGGCGCCTTTGTGCCCAATTACGGCATGGGCCTCCAGGACATTCAGTACATCGTGAGCCACGCCTCTGTCCCCTGCGACGTTCATATGATGAGCGTCAACCCGGGGGAGTATGTGGAGCTGTTTGCCAAAATGGGCTGCGGCACCATCTACATCCACCCGGAGACCGACCCCCACGCTCCCCGGACCCTTCAGAAAATCCTGGACAGCAGAGCCCGTGCGGGCATCGCTGTGAATCCCGGCACCAGCTATTCCTCCATCGCTCCCCTGCTTACTATGGCGCAGGATGTGCTGGTGATGACGGTGAACCCCGGCTTTGCCGGGCAGAAGTATCTGCCCTTCGTGGACGAGAAGATAGAAGAGCTGCTGGCACATCGGGAAAAATACGGTGGCTTCCGCATTTTCATCGACGGAGCCTGTTCCCCCCAGGTGATTGCCCGCCTGAGCGCCAAGGGAGTGGAGGGCTTCGTTCTGGGCACCAGCGCCCTCTTCGGCAAGTGCAAACCATACAACGAACTGATTTCTGAATTGAGGAGGCTTTGATATGGGCGACGTGGTGCGGCTGATTAGCGCATCCAAAAAGGACTTTGTCAAAATGACCCCCATGGAGCGGAAGGAATCCATCTTCAAGTCCGAGGGCCGGGTCATTATGGGCCAGCATCTGCTCTTTGCCGGCCCCGGCCTGGTCCGGGGGGTAACCAACAGCGAGCTGATGTTCGCCTTCGGAGCGGACATGGTGCTGCTGAACACCCTGAATCTGGACGATATGGGCAACAACCCCGGCCTGTGCGGACTGTCCATTCAGGAGCTGAAGGAGCGCTGCGGCCACCGGCCCATCGGGGTCTACCTGGGGTGTCCCAAGGCGGACTTTGACGTCAACGCCTCCAAGCACTATTTCGCCTCCGGCATGGTGGCCACCCCGGAGCATGTGGAGAAGGCCCTGAACCTGGGGGCTGACTTCATCGTCTTAGGGGGCAACCCGGGCAGCGGCACCTCCATTTCCGATGTGGTGGAATGTACCCGCCGCACCAAGGAGCGGTTTGGGGAGGACGTGCTCCTCTTCGCAGGCAAGTGGGAGGACGGCATCCGGGAGAAGGTGCTGGGCGACCCCCTGGCGGATTACGACGCTAAGGAGGTCATCCAGGCGCTCATCGACGCCGGGGCTGACTGCATCGACCTGCCCGCCCCGGGGAGCCGCCATGGCATCAGCGTCTCCATGATCCAGGATTTGGTGCAGTATGTCCACACCTACAAGCCCGGAACTCTGGCCATGTCCTTCCTCAACTCCTCGGTGGAGGGGGCCGACCCGGACACCATCCGGCTCATCGCCCTGAAGATGAAGGAGACCGGCGCGGACATCCACGCCATCGGCGACGGGGGCTTTTCGGGCTGCACCAGCCCGGAGAACATCCACCAGCTCAGCGTTTCCATGAAGGGCCGGCCCTACACCTACTTCCGTATGGCCAGCACCAATATATAAGGGAGCGGATAACCTATGAAGCTTGCCATCGGCAACGACCACGTTGCCATTGAAATGAAGAACGAGATCAAGGCCTATTTAGAGTCCAAAGGGATTGAGGTCATTGACGTGGGCACCAACAGCCCGGAGCGGTTCAACTACCCCATCAGCGGCTACAAGGTGGCCAAGCTGGTGGCCGGGGGCGAGGTGGACGGCGGCGTGCTGATCTGCGGCACCGGGGTGGGGATTTCCCTCTCTGCCAACAAGGTACACGGTATCCGGGCCTGCGTGTGCAGCGAGCCCTACACCGCCCGGCTCTCCAAGCAACACAACAACACCAACATCATCGCCTTTGGCACCCGTGTTATCGGCGTTGAGACTGCAAAGATGATTGTGGACGAGTGGCTCGCTGCCGAATACGAGGGCGGCCGCCATCAGACCCGCATTGACATGCTTGCCGAGATCGAAACCACCCAGCATCTGAAGGCCGCGGAATAATGAATACGGCTTCCATGTTGCAGGGCTATACGCCGACGCAGCAGAAGGAAAGAATAATACCAAAAAGATAAAGAAGCCCCTGAAACTATTGCAGTTTCAGGGGCTTCTTTTGGCAGCGGGAGAAGGATTCGAATTGCTGAGGGGCAATTTCAGCCTGTATCAGCCAATGCCGCTATGCCTTGAAAATACTGTGTTTTTGTAAATCATTATCGTGATAAGGGTCAAAACAGGGTGGTATTTACGCGAATATTGCCCTGCCTTTCCCCAACTTTAAGTATGAGGGAAAAAAGTCGAAAAGGCAAATAATTGAGATGTCTGGAAATATACCTCAAATTGAGGCACATTTTATACAATTCGGCATTCCCCCCAAATTTTTCCGAAAAATTTGGGGGGAAAATGTCCAAAAGTGGGGCTCTCCGTACATATATAAATAGAGGCAGGAAAATAGTTTCATATGGTGAGAATCCATTCCCAGCCCTGATTGCTGAACCAATAGCAATTAAAATATTGATGGTCATGTAGGCAGGCGTCAAAAATTTTTTTGGCTGCGTTTACATCCATGTGTTGAGTGCGCTCCTTTGTTCTAAAAAGCAAAGGAGACCGCTTGATGATCGTTCAAGAGATTCGGGAAAGTCAAAAGGGAAATCAACAGGCCCACGTTGAATCTCATCGAAAGATTTACGCCGCTGCTAAATAAATATGCCCGAAAACTGGAGACCGAAGACGGCTTTTATGATCTTCAACTGGAATTCCTTGAGTTGATTTTGCATCTGGACTGTGATAAGGTAAATATGCAGAACGATGGCGCCTTGGTGAACTACTTGGCCCATTCAATTTACCATTCCTACATAAAGCTGCTGAAACGCGTGATTACAAGAAAGACCCCCACCATTTCCACTGAAGAGCTCATAGACCAAATGGCCTTTCAAAACGCCTTATTTCAAGAGCCTCAGGCTCTTGACTTTGACATTCCGCCTTCGCTGTTGACCTCCAAAGAACAGCAGATCCTCTACGAGGTCTATGTCGAGGGATATTCTGCGGCGGAAATCGCCCGAAGGGTCGGCTCAACAAGACAGAATGTGAACCAGGTCAAGCGCCGAGGTGAGCAGAAGCTCAAAAAATATCTGGATCAAAGCGGGTAAGCATAGCTTTATTTCTGCCTACTTTGAAATGCTTTAAGAAACTCCACAAGTTTTTGAGGCAGCGGCAATCCCATCTGATTGGCATTTTCACAAATACTGATCAGCTCATTTGAGCAATAAAAGAGGATGGTGATGCTGCACAGCGCCGAGCCGTCACCGATCAGAAGGTAGTCAATGATTGCTGTCAGCGCCACCATCGCAAATATCATTACCTTGGTGGAAAGCCCCTTGGCTCCAATTTTGCTGGACAGCTTCTGCGTGTGGATCGCAACGCAGATCCCAGTCATGTAATCAATACAGACGAACAGGATCAAAGCCCCTAATAGCTTTTTTGTACTTGCAGGGATCTGTTCGGAAATTCGTTCCAGAAAAAGAAGTGTTTCATTCATAAGACTTGCTCCCTCTCAAAAAGGATTATACTTGATAAAGAGCAAGATTTCTATGGAATGTAAATTCAAAAATCTCAAAAGGAGGACTCAAGATGAAAAACCGGGGAAAACCTTTTCTCTTCATGCTGCTGCTCGTATTTCTGCTCGCTGCCTGCGGTGATCCAGCAGCGGAGGTTCCCCCAACTCCTGAGCCTATGCCATCTCCCACAGCGGAGCCAATTTCCACCCCGGCGCCTGCCCCCACAGAAGTAGTTACATCCATCCCTACGGCGGAGCCGACCCCTGACCCAGGGCCCCAGATCTACACTTTCGCCGAATTTGGGGCACCCGTTAACGGTACCGGCCGATTTCCTCTGGATGAAAGCAGCTCGGCACAGATCGCTGCACTGGTGGCCCCCTCGTCTGAGAACTTGGCAGGCTGGACCTCTGTGGAGGTGAGTGGCTGGCTTCCACTGGTGGAGCTTACCTTGGCCGATGGAAGCGCTGTCAGTTTAGACCGAAGGGAGGATAAGATATTCCTGCACCGGGAGGGACAGACCTACGATTGCACAGAGTTGGTGGATTTTGACCAGCTCTGCCGGACTCTGGAGGCTGCTCGGCTTGCCGCCGTGCGCGCTGACCTGCCCCAGTTGACCCGGCTGAGCATTGACGTGTGGGAGTTTCCCTCCTTCAACCGGGAGATCTCTTTGGACGCTGGGTCCAGCCAGTTTATCTGGGATACCCTATCTCCGGATAACTGGGAGGTCCCGGATATGTACACCGAGCATGATTTGGCCCGGGGCTGGAATGACTTTGTGGACCTATACTGCGGGGATCGTCTGATCGCCCGGGTCACTGATGGCGAAATTATGTGTCTTGATCAGGTCTATACCGTTATTTTCTACCAGATCGGCGGGGAGAAGGACCAGATTGCCTATATTTTTGCCCCGGAGGAAGCTTACAAGACTTTGTGGAATTGGGCACAGGGTCAATAAACAGTTGGCGGGGACATATGAAATGCCCCCGCCAGCAATATGGTGATTTTAGGAATAGTTGTCAGAAATGAATGTGTCACCCTGTGAAAAATACTTCGTGGGATTGTAGAATTGTTTACTATCGAACACTTTGCATCCTGGCTTCGTTTCAGTGAATGTAACTTTGTTGCCAGCACTGTTGCGGGCATATCCCCAAAAGCCTGTACCCACTTTATCCTTAGAGATACCAAGATGTAAATGCTCACCTTGCGATTGCAATCCTTCATTGCCCATGATACCGATAGCTTCGTTTTTGGCAACCGTGGTCTTATCATAGGACTGCTTCAAATGTCCGTACATAGAGTAATAGGTTTTTCCATCTGCCGTTGTATGTTCAATAACAACAGCATTTCCGTTAGCGCTATTGTAATTTCGGGCCACAATGGTGCCAGGTGCAATGGCATAAACTTCCGCGCCCTCAATTTTCGTGTCAGAAGCGTTGCGACGAATGATGTCAAGCCCGAGATGTCCATTTTTCCCGTTCCACCCCTGCGTAATGTGCCAGTAATCCCCAGCAGAATTGATTTTTGTTCCTTCCGTATAAATGGCAACATCGGTGGTTTCGGGCAAAGCAGTGGCAAGATTGTTTGCATACACCCACGCACGCTTTTTCTTGGTTGAACCAGTGACATCGTACTCAATGAAAGCAAACGAAGGGTTGTTCGCCTTTACTCCAAGATACTGAACCTCTTCTCTGAAGCTCAGGGAACCACAGGTAGGATAGGTGATAGCATTGGGGCCAAAGTACATAGGACAGTCGGTTGCCTGTACGTAGCGCATACCAGAGTTGGTGCCAGAAAAAGCACTTACACTCTCGGTGAGATTGATGGTGTTGGTGGGCACATAGCCACGCTTCTTATTAGAAGAGCCGGTGACGCTGTACTCAATGTAGCACCAGGTACTCTCGGTCCAAAGTGCGGTGATCGCCTCACCCTTGCTGACACTGCCAGCGGAAGGATAGGTAGTAGAACTAGGGCCATAGTACACGGTCTGAGCAGATTTCATCGTAGACATAATAAAGTCTCCTTTTTGTTTTTTTGCTTGCAAGCATCAATAAAGGAGACTGGATTCCTGGATTTGTAAACATGATTATAACATGGTTTTTAAAAAACAGCCATTCAATATCTGACAGCGGGAGAAGGATTGAAGCATCGGCAAGCCGCCACTTGCCGACCTTCGGCCGGGAAGCAATTTCAATCGTGAGGGGTCAAATCCAGCAGCACAACAATAAAAAATAGGTTCCCGGGCAAAATCCCAGGAACCTATTTTGGCAGCGGGAGAAGGATTCGAACCCTCACATACAGAGTCAGAGTCTGCTGTGCTACCCTTACACAATCCCGCTATTTTGCACTCACTGCCGCAAGCGCAAGAGATATTATACCAAATCCTTTGAGATTGTCAAGGGGTTTCCGGCAAAAAATCTGTTTTTCTCCTTGGATATTCGCAGGAGCCTTACTCCCCTCGGAGAAGCTTGTCCAGCTTGAGCACCGACCACAGGTCGGAAGCCCCCAGATAAAGGAAAACGCCGCCAATGACCCGCCACAGGATGAGGCCGGTCTTAAAGGGATTCCACAGGATCACAAGCCCCATCGCCAGAGAGATCCCCGAAAGGACCAGGGTGGTGGTCCAGCCCGCATAGCCCAGCTCCCGCAGGTCCAAGCCCCGCTTCAGGTTCATCAGAGCGTCGATGAGGATATATACACCCAGAATGGTGGGGATCACCGAAATGATAAAGTCGGAATGGAGAAGGAAAAAGATCCCCACGATCCCTGCCATGACCCCCAGCACCAGATCAGAGCGGAAGGCGAAGGCATCCGTCCCCCGACCGGCGAAGAAGCCAATGACCGCCACCACGCCGTAGCCCACCATCAAAATCCCGGCAAGGGTGCAGACAAAGGACAAACTTCGATTGGGAAAGAAAATCAGAATGAGCCCCACAAGCGCGTAAACGCCAGAGGCCGCCACCAGACTGTTTTTGGACGACATCGCGATCCCTCCTTATCTTGCCATAGTGTACTCCTTTTTTCGCCTTTTTGCAAGGAAAATCCTGGATATTAAGAAAAATGCCCCGAGCCAAGCGGCTCGGGGCATCCTCATTCTCTGATTAATAGTTCTCAGCCTTCAGCTCAAAATAAGCCTGGGGATGGGCACAGACAGGGCAAACCTGGGGGGCCTCCTTGCCCACATGGATATGGCCGCAATTGCGGCACTTCCAGATGTAAACGCCGTCCTTCTGGAACACCATACCGTCGTTCAGGTTTTTCAGAAGGGCACGGTAACGCTCCTCGTGCTCCTTCTCGATCTCGCCTACCCCCTCAAAGAGGGCGGCCAGCTTGTCAAAGCCCTCGGCCCGGGCGGTCTCGGCCATTTCTTTGTACATAGAGGTCCACTCTTCGTTCTCGCCGGCGGCTGCAGCCACCAGATTGGCGGCAGTGTCACCGATGCCGTCCAGCGCCTTGAACCACAGCTTGGCGTGCTCCTTCTCATTGTCGGCGGTCTCCAGGAAAAGAGCGGCGATCTGCTCATACCCTTCCTTCTTGGCCTTGCTGGCAAAATAGGTGTACTTGTTGCGGGCCATGCTCTCCCCAGCAAAAGCTTTCCACAGGTTGGCCTCCGTTTTGCTTCCTTTCAGTTCCATTGTTCATTTCCCCTTTCAAAATAGTGTCAGTCTATTTATTGATATGCCGGAATTACCCGACCGCTTCCAGCTCTCTGCCCTGACACTCGGGACACAGGCCATAGAAGGTCAGATCGTGGCGAAGGACCCGGGCTCCGGGCTGGGCCTTGGCGGCCAGGGCGTCCATGCCCGAGTCATAGTCCAATGCCAGATCCATGACCCGGCCGCATATCTCACAGCGCAGATGGGAGTGAGGCTCCACGCAGGCGTCGTACCGCTCTACCGGGAAGGGCATCCGCCGCAGCTGTCCCTCCTGAGAAAGCAAGCTCAGGTTGCGGTATACCGTCCCCAGGCTGAGACCGGGGTTCTCCGGCTTGAGCCACTGGAAGACCATTTCGGCGGTGGGGTGTTCCTTGCTGCCTTTCACCGCCTCATAGATCAGCTCCCTCTGACGGGAGTAACGCTTTCCTGCCATAGGATCTCCTCCAGCTGAGAATTATTCCTATTATCAGAATATCATACCACTGCCAAAAAAGCAAGAGAAATTTTTGAAAGATTACCGGCCCTCCCCTTCTCCAGGAAGCTCCAGCCCCAGGCGGAGCTGATCCAGAAACCGGGCGGCGGCCCGGGAAAAAACCTGGTACTTTTTCCAGACAACGCACAGCCCGGAGCTGAGAGGCGGAGTCAGGGGCCGGAAGCAAAGGGCTCCCGTGTCCCGGGTATCCATGAGCTTGTCCAACGTGAGCGCGCAGCCCAGGCCCTCATCCACCATGATGGCGGCGTTATAGAGCAAATTGTAGGTACATACGATGTTCAACTCCTCCATGCTCCGGCCCAGCCAACGGCTCAGCGCCTCCCAGCGGTCGGTCTGCTGGGAGACCAGAAGGGGCAGCTTATCCAGGTCTCCGGGAGAGACAAGCTCCTTGGCCGCCAGAGGATGATCCCGGCGCATCAGCACCCCCCAGGTATCGGCGGCAGGAAGGCGGAGATAGTCGTACTTTTTCAGGTCTACCGGCTCGATAAGAAGCCCAAAGTCCAGAAGCCCCTTGTCCAGCCGTTCGGATACATCCTCCGCGTTGCCGCTGTGAAGATGATAGCGGATCTGGGGGTAGCGGGCCCGAAGCTTTTTGGCCTCCCGGGCAATGAGGCGCATGGCGTCTGTCTCTCCCGCGCCGATGTAGATATCCCCGGCGATGTTCTCCTCATCGGCGGTCATCTCCATGGTGGCCTTATCCACCAGGGCCAGGATCTCATCGGCCCGTTTTCGGAAAAGTACCCCGTCCTCGGTGAGAGTGACCCGACGGTTGCCCCGGACAAAAAGCTGCTTGCCCAGCTCCTCCTCCAGCTCCATGAGCTGCCGGGAAAGGGTTGGCTGAGTGAGGTGAAGAAACTGGGCGGCCCCTGAGATGCTCTCCTCCCGGGCCACCGCCAGAAAGTACCGAAGGACCCGAAGCTCCATAATATAGCCACTCCTTTCTGAAATGATCTGTTTCTTGTGGTATCCTACCAGCTTTTCCCATGCCCGTCAAGTATAGGAAGGATGAATTCGCATAAAAAACAAGTATTTGATTTTTCGGAGAGGGGGGCTTATAATACCCCTGAAACAAATAATTTTTGCAGGAAAGGAGGGCTTCTCCTGAACGAAAGAGCGTTTCAGATCCTGATCGACTCGTTTCCCAGGATCCTGATGGCCGGACTGAAAATGACCGTCCCCCTCACTCTGCTGGCCTTCTCTATCGCCCTGGTCATTGCTGTGGCGGTGGCCCTCGTCCAATTCGCCGACATTCCCATCGCCAAGCAGCTCTGCCGGTTCTACATCTGGATCTTCCGGGGCACCCCCCTGCTGGTGCAGCTTTTTGTGGTCTTTTACGGCCTTCCCAACGTGGGGATCCGGCTGGCCCCCTTCCCCGCGGCCGTACTGGTTTTTGCCCTCAACGAAGGGGCCTACGGCTCCGAGATCGTCCGGGCCGCCCTGGAGTCGGTCCCCATTGGGCAGCTGGAGGCGGGGTACTGTGTGGGCATGAGCTATCTTCAGACCATGTGGCGGGTGATCCTGCCCCAGGCCATGCGGACGGCGGTGCCCTCCCTGGCCAACTCCCTCATCTCCATGGTAAAGGACACTTCCCTGGCCTCCAACATCACCTATATGGAGATGTTTCAAACTACCAGGACCATCGCGGCGGGAAACTGGGTGGTCCTTCCCCTCTACCTGGGGGTAGGCTTCATCTACCTGATGATGTCCACGGTACTTACCTGGCTCCAGAGATGGCTGGAGAAAAAGCTGAACTCCTACGGACACCAGAGGGGGTGAGGACATGAGTATGCTGGAGGTATCCGGAATCCGCAAGAGCTTCGGGACCCTGGAGGTCCTGAAGGGTGTGGACCTGACGGTGAACAAGGGGGACGTGGTGGCCATTCTGGGGCCCAGCGGTTCGGGAAAGACCACCCTTCTTCGGTGCGTCAACTTTTTGGAGCGGGCCGACGCAGGCACCCTCACCTTTGACGGGGAACGGTTCGACCTGGGAAAGATAAAAAATTCAGACATTGCCCGGCTGCGGAAAAAGACCGCCTTTGTGTTCCAGAACTACAACCTGTTCCTCAACAAAACCGCCATCCAGAATGTGACCGAGGGACTCATGACCGCCCGGAAAATGCCCAGGGACGAAGCCTTTTCCAAGGCGGAGGAAGCGCTCAGGCGGGTGGGGATGCTGGACCGAAGGGACCACTATCCCAACCAGCTCTCAGGCGGGCAGCAGCAACGGGTGGCCATCGCCCGAGCATTGGCCACCGATCCTGAGATCATCTACTTTGACGAGCCCACCTCGGCCCTGGACCCCGAGCTCATTGGGGAGGTTCTGGCCGTTATGCGGGACCTGGCCAAGAGCGGCATGACCATGCTGGTGGTGACCCACGAGCTGAACTTTGCCCGGAACGTGTCCAGCAGGGTCATCTTCATGGAGAACGGCGTGGCGTTGGAATCGGGGACTCCGGCGGACATTTTTGACCACCCCAAGGAGGAGCGGACCCGTGAATTTCTCCGCTTCATCAGCCGGGAACACACATAAAAATACTAATTTGGAGGATATGATGATGAAAAAGCGTATGACCATTCTTTTGACCGGGGTGCTGGCCCTGAGCCTGCTCACCGCTTGCGGCGGCAAGGAGACCAGCGAGGAAAAGGACCGCCTGGAGCGTATCCAGGAGGCCGGAGAGCTCGTGGTGGCTATGGAGGGCACCTGGTCCCCCTGGACCTACCATGACGACAGCGGTGAGCTGGTGGGTTATGATGTGGAGGTGGCCGCCGCCATCGCCGAAAAGCTGGGAGTCAAGGCCACTTTCGTGGAGGGCGGCTGGGACGGCCTTCTGGCCGGACTGGAGAGCGGACGGTACGACATCATGGTGAACGGGGTCAACGTCACCGAGGACCGGGCCGAGGTCTACGACTTCTCCGAGCCCTACGCCTATGACCGCATGGCGGTGATCGTCCGTTCTGACGACGAGCGCATCCAGGCCATGGAAGATCTGAAGGATATGACCACCGCCAATACCATCACCAGCATTTACGCCGCCAAGGCCCAGGAATACGGCGCCAATGTAACAGGGGTGGATGACCTGGCCCAGACCTTTCAGCTTCTTCTTACCGAGCGCATTGACGCGACTCTCAACTCCCATCTGACCTATCTGGACTATATGAGCGCCAACCCGGATTCTGAGCTGAAGGTGGCTGTCCTTTCGGCCGAGGCCGACCAGATCGCCATCCCCATGCAGAAGGGAGAGGACACCGCTACTCTGCGGGAGGCGGTAAACAAGGCCATTTCTGAGCTCCGGGAGGACGGGACTCTGACCCAGCTGTCCATCAAGTATTTTGGTACCGATATCACCAGTGCGGAATAAGCGGACGTGAGAGGAGGCCACACCATGGCCCAGATGAGCAAGGAGGAGATCCGCCGCATCCTGGAGGACGCCGGATGTGACGAGGAATATATCAACCGTTTTCTGCTGGCCTGGGAGCAGGGGACCCTGAAGGAGTGCCTGTGCCTTCTCTCCTGCCGGCGGGGCAAGCTTCTGGAGTGCGTCCACACCGCCCAGCAGCGGCTGGACTGCCTGGACCACCTGCGGCACGAGCTCCAAAAGCAGGTAAAGGAATAAAGGAAAAACGCCCTCTTGTCCAGTGGACAAGAGGGCGTTTGGCTGTCATTCCGTTTTCGTGAGCGCCTCTCCGGCTCAAACCAGCTCCCCCAGCAGGGTCTCAAACTGCACTCCCTGCTCAATGGGAGTCCCTACCTCCAGAGTATGACGGGCACAGTGAGCCACGAACTCCACCGCCAGGGCGGCGGCTTCCTCCAGGGCCTTCCCCCGCAGCAGAGCCCCCAAAGCCACGCTGGCAAAGAGGTCCCCGGTCCCGGGAAACTGGGCCGGTTCCTCTCGGGCGGTGAGCAGAGAAAATTCTCCTGTACCCCGGTCCAGACAGGCCGCCCCCACCCTGTCCTCCCCGGCGTGGACTCCAGTCAGGATCACCGAGCGTTTCCCCTCCAGGCTGAGCCGCTCCAGCCAGCTTCTCAGGCCAGCCTCGGTTTTGGGGGCATTCTCATAGGGCTCCTTCAGCAGAATGGCCGCCTCGGTGAGGTTGGGTGTGATCACGTCGGCCAAAAGAGCCAGCTCCTTCATCCTTTCACACATGGCAGGGGTATAGGTACGGTAGGGCTTGCCCCAGTCCCCCATCACCGGGTCTACCAGCACCACCGTACCCTCCCGGCGGAAGCGGCGGAAGAAATCGGCTACCACGCCGATCTGCGCCTCCGAGCCAACAAAGCCGCTGTACAGCGCGTCAAAGGAAATGTTCAGTTCCTCCCAATGGTCCAGAGAGCCCTCCATCTCCCCGGTCAGATCCCGGAACACAAAATGGCCGGAGGGCGGGAAGATGGTGTTGGCCGAAAGGTAGGCAGTGGGCAGGGCTGAGCACCAGCAGCCCATAGCGGAGAGGACGGGCGCCACCACCCCAAGAGAACAGCGGCCAATGCCTGACAAATCATGGACGGCGGCCACATGAGGCGCCGTACGGGACACAATCGACATGGGAAAACCTCCCCTTCTTTTTTCAATATGCCATTATATCTCCTTTTTTCTCTTCTGGCAATGATTGACGGAAAAGAAATTTGCTGATATACTGGTAATGGCGGTCAATACGGCAGCATGCGGGCGTGGTGGAATTGGTAGACTCGATGGATTTAGGTTCCATTGCCGTATGGTGTGCGGGTTCGAGTCCCGCCGCCCGCACCAAAAATCCGTAAACTGTTGCGTTGCAACGGTTTACGGATTTTTTAGTTTTCCGCTGTATCATGAGGGATAATAAATCAAGAAAAATTTTTGTCCGGGCACAACGGCTTCGGCAAAAAATCTGTCTGCTTATATAAAGGAGGTAACAAGATGTCAGATATTCAGATCATCGAGCTGCTTTTCCGCCGGGCAGAGGAGGCCGTCACGCGTCTGGCAAAAAAATACGGAGCCATGTGCCAGACCATCGCCCGGCGCATTTTACGGGACGAACGGGACAGCGAGGAGTGCGTCAACGACACCTGGCTCCAGACCTGGAACGCCATTCCTCCCCAGCGGCCCGCCTGCTTAGGCGGCTTTGTGGGCCGCATCACCCGGAACCTGGCCCTGAACCGGCTGGACTATAACCGCGCGCAAAAGCGGGACTCCATCCTGGAGAAAACCTTTGAGGAACTGAGCGGCAGCCTGCCCGATCCCGGTGATGCGGTGACGGACGAGGTGACCTTTCACGACTTCCTCAACCGTTTTCTCCGCCGGCAGAGCGAAGAAAACCGCCGCTACTTCCTCCGGCGGTACTGGTACGGCATGAGTATCCTGGAGATCGCCCAGGAGTGCGGCGTGGGGGAGGAAAAGGTCAAGTCCTCCCTGTTCCGCACCCGCAACAAGCTCCGCCAAGCTATGGAAGAGGAGGGTGTCTACGTATGAGCGAGCGCATATATGCCCGGTTTTTGCTGTTTATGAACGCCGTGGACGATGACCTGCTGGAAGAGGCCTTGGCCGCCCCAAGACGTGGGCTCATGGTCCATTGGAAGAGCCTGGCGGCGGTTGCCGCCTGCCTGTGCGTGGTCCTTGGCGTCCTGTTCTGGCAAGGTAGGGTACCTACCGGGCCGGAGAGTACCGTTACCGCCGCCGACCTGGCCGAATACGGCTATGAGCTGCCCTTGCCGGCGGACGCCCGGAACGTGCGCTACGGCCTGTTGACCAGCTCCAGCGAAACCCCAATCGCCCAGGCGGAATTTGACCGGGGCGGCCACGCCGTTACCCTCCGGGCTTGGAGGACTGAGGAGCCTCTGGAGCTCTTTGACGGCGAGACCTGGACCGACCTGGTGGACTGGAGCGCCGGAGGCGCTGCCCTGACCCTCCGCTCCAACGCCCAGACCGCTCAGGTCAGCTGGTATGCCGACCAGACCCAGTGGTCCGTCCGCTCCGATATGACCCCCGCCGATCTGCTGGACACGGTGGACAGCATCTTCTCCACTCTGGGCAGCCAGCTGAGCCATGCCCCGGAGGACGCAGAGGACATACACTACAACGCCTTCCATCTGGACGGCCTGGCGGTGGGCGAGACCACCTTCACCCTGGCCGGCGTGGGCTGTGTCTACCGCATCGCCCCCACCTATGATACAAGCTCCGACTTTGCCGACATTTCCGGCGTGGAGGAGGAGTTCGACCATCGCGCCGAGGCCGAGGTGGGCTGGTGTCCCGCCCGGCTGGCCTGGAACGACGGCGGCGCGGGCAAGGTGGTCTGGTTTGACGTAGTCCCCGGCCAGCTTTACAGCCTCAGCGTGGACGCCGGAGCCAGCCAGGAGAGCCTGCTGGACCTGGCCAACCATCTCTTCCTTCCCGCACAAGACGAGCTTTGACAGGAGGTCATTCCTATGAAACATACAAAACGCCCCCTTTCCCTTCTCCTCACCCTCTGCCTGCTGCTGGGCCTTCTGCCCACCACAGTGTGGGCTTCTTACATGGTTCAGATCACCCAGCAGCCCACGGCGGAAAACAATTACACCGTGGAAGCGAAATACGGGGCCAACATACTGACCGAGGGCTTCCAATGGTGGAAAAAGATTTCCGTCCCCGAGACCTACAACTTAGTAGAATCAAACCCAGCAGAGGATGAACTGGGTGTGGCTTCTGTTTATTACGGTGAGGGCTCTTACATCGATGGGCACTGGGCCGCGAAGAGGGATACATTGAGCGCAGCCCCTGTATTTAGAGTCTCAATTAAGTATATCACTTCGCCCGGCGATCAGGTCACCGTGCGAATCCCCCCTGAGATGGCCAACGATACTCTGACCGTCGAAAATGGTTCCGGCGACAGTTTCCAGAAAATGGGCGATGGCGTCTACACCGCCACATTTGATGATGACGGAGGTATCTGGATAAAGAGCAGCAGCGAATTTACTGCTGTTATTACTGTGGACCGCTACTGGACGCCGGTGGCGGGAGAGACCACCCCCTCCCTGAACACCCGTGATCTGGGAAAATACTACTGTGCTGTCAGCCATGAGAGCGGCGATTTGATGTCTAAAATTGTCACCCTCGTGTCGCCGGAAGATCAGCCCACCGTTGACTGGCTGGCAGACCCGAATATTCATATGCTGGCGTTGGGGCCCGTCGAGGTGACCCAGGACAATTACGATGATATCTTTCGCGGCGTCCCCGAGAACGTCGCCTCCGGCAAGGCCTCCTTCGCGGTGGTAAACGGCACTCCCACCCTGACCCTGGACGGTGTGACCGTTGAAGAAGGGTATGAGGCAGATGTAATAAGGATTGGGCTTCTTTGCAGCGACGAGCTGACCATCGTGCTTGCCGATGGAAGCGATAACAATATCACCATTAGTGGTGAATATGCCATGGGCATCATGACCGGAGATATGAGCTATTTTTCTCCTCTGACCGTCACGGGCACGGGAACGCTGACGGTCTCCGCCTCCGCCTCGGGTATGCTGTGTTTCGGCGTTTACGCCGGCGGCATTCAGGTGACCGGCGGAGCAGAGTTCACGGTGACGGCGTCCACCCCCGTCGCCCAGGCGGAATGTATTGGCCTTAATATAGATGTGGGAGGAAACCTTCAGGTCAGTGACGGCGGCGTTGTGAGGATCAGCGGCACAACCGCAGCGGCAGCTTTTGGGGACGATACCGTCCAGATTCTGGCGGATGGGTACTCCATCCAGGGCAGCACTACGGCAGACGACTTTACCAACCTGGCTGACGCCGAGCTTAAGAAGCTCAAGGAGGACGGGGACGTCTTCACCCTCAAGGTCGGCGATGAAGTAGCCAAGTCGGTGGTCATCGCCCCTGCCCACAGCCATACCTGGTCCGGGGCTTGGACCACCAACGGCACCCACCACTGGCACAATTGCACCAACAGCGACTGCACCGTCACCGATGACACCCAGAAGGACGGCTACGCCCCCCACATCTATAACGATGTCCAGGACATCAGGTGTAGCGTCTGCGCCTACGTCCGCCACTACCACACCTGGTCCAGGACCTGGACCACCGACGACACCCACCACTGGCATAAGTGTACCGCCCCCGGCTGCCCCGTCACCGACCCTGACAGGAAGGACGGCTACGCCCCCCACACCGCCGTCACCGACCCGGCGAAGGACCCCACCTGTACCGAAGACGGCAAGACGGAAGGGAGCCACTGCTCGGTGTGCGGCTATGTGATCACCGCCCAGGAGACCATCCCCGCCGGTCACACCTGGGGCAAGTGGACCCTCCAGGCGGACGGACAGACTGTGAAGCGGGTGTGCGAGGCCGACGCCTCCCACACCGAGAGCAAGACCCTTGCCATCACTCTGGACAAGTCCAGCTATGTTTACAATGGCGGGGAGAATACGCCCACCGTCACCGTGAAGGTGGGCGGCGCGACCCTGACCCTGGGTACCGACTACACCGTCAGCTACAAGGATAATGTGAACAAGGGCACGGCCACCGTTACCGTCACGGGCAAGGGCAGCTACGCCGGGAGCACGGACCAGAGCTTTACCGTCACCGCCAAGACCCTCACCGCCACCGCCGCCAAGGCAACGGATCGGGCCTATGACGGCACCACGTCGGTGGCGGTCACCGACGTGACCCTGGACGGGGTGGTAGCCGGGGATGACGTGGCGGTGAATACCACGGGCCTCAAGGGGACGGTCTCCAGCCCCGACGCCATCGACACACCCTATGAGACCGTGACCCTCAACAGCCTGCCCCTCACCGGGGCCAAGGCGGGTAATTATACGGTCCAGGTCAACGTGACCCTGCCTACCTCGGTGACCATTTCCAAAGCCACACCCCCCAAGGCCACGGAGATGTCCCGCAACATTACCAACAAGCTGGCCAAGGAGTACACCTTCGCCCTGGCCAACCTTCTGCCTCAGCTCAACGCGGAGGGGATCACGGAAAACCGCAAGGATTGGGGCACGCCGTTCTACACCATCCAGGACGTAACCCTTCCCGACGGCTACTATGACGGGGAAAACGCCCCCGCCCTCATCCTGCGGGAGGATGGCATGGCCATCCTCCATCTGCCCATTCGGTTCAACGAGGTGGAGACCACCGGGGAGGTGGGCTCCATCACCGTGGAGATCCGATCGAACAACTACGAGACCTTTTCCAACGTCCTCAAGATCAATGCCAACAACAAGACCTCTGTGGGATTTGAGGGCATTTCGATCGCCAGCCGGGCGTATAACGGCCAGCCTATCGCCTATGACGGGACACTGGCCGTCAAGACCGAAGACGGCACGAACGTGACCGCCAACATCCCGGCGGGCCACATTGAGATCACCTATAAGGGCGTGGACGGCACCGCATACGGCGGCGACCGCTCCGAGATCCCGCCCACCAACGCCGGAAGCTTCGCCATGGTGGTCCGAATGGCGGACGAGGACGAAAACTATATTGGGGTGAAGCAGTTCCCCTTTGTCATCTCCAAGGCCCCCGGCAGAGGCAGCGTCACCATGGCCGATTTCATCTGCGGCGGGGAGCCCAGTGTGCCGGTGCCCGCCTCGGATACCAACGGTGTGGAGGGCGTGAGCTACGTCTATAAGGTCAGGGGCGCGGCCGATGAGACCTACTCCCCCACCAAGCCCGTCGCTCCCGGGGAGTACACCGTCCGGGCCTCCTTCCCCGCCGCCACCAACTATGAGGCGGTCACCGCCACTGCCGATTTTACCGTCTCCCACGCCTGGGCGAATACATGGAGTTCAGACGAGACCGGGCATTGGCATGCGTGCACAAACTGCGGGGAAAAGAAGGATGCCATCGGACATGTCTATGGCAGCGATGAGGAGGTCATCTGCGCCGACTGCGGCTATGACCGTAGCGTCATCGGGGACCAGACCAAGGGTGAGGTGGAGCTGAAACCGGGAACGGATACCCCGGAGGTCACCACAGATACGGAGGCCCTGAAGGACCTGGGTGGGGAGATCCACGGGTGGCAGACCGTCACGGTGAAGCTCACCGTAGAAAAGCAGGAGGAACCGGCGGATAAGGACGAGATCGCGGAGCTGGTCACAGGCAAAAAGGACGATGTGCTCTACCTGGACCTGTCTTTGCTGAGGCAGATCAACTCCGAAGAGCCGGAGGCCATTACCGACACCGGCTCCAAGGTGCTGGAGATCACAGTGACCTATGACTTCACGGGCAAGAAGGATGTGACCGTCTACCGCAAGCACGGAAATACCCCCGCGGCGGCGCTGACCGGGCTCACCGAACGACCCGACGGCGCCTTCACCGACGGAACCTTCTACACCGATACCGTCAACGGCAAGGTGTATATCTACGCCTCCAAGTTCTCCACCTATGCCATTGGCTACACCGCGCGGACCGGCTCCTCCGGCATCTATTACACCCTCACCGCCACGGCGGGACAGGGCGGCTCCATCTCTCCCAGCGGTAAGGTGAGCCTCCGCCGCAATGAAACGAAAACCTTTGCCATCACCCCCGACGCGGGCTATCGGGTGGCTGATGTGCTGGTGGACGGCAAGAGCGTGGGCCCGGTGACGGAGTATACCTTTGAAAGGATCGCGGCCGACCACACCATTGAGGTGGTCTTCTGGAAGACCACCTCTGGCGCAGCAGACTGCGCCAGAGACGACACCTGTCCCATCTCGAAATTCCCTGACACCGAGACGGAAGCCTGGTATCACGACGGCGTCCACTACTGCCTGGAGACGGGCTTAATGGTGGGCACCTCCGAAACCACCTTTGCCCCCGTCATGGAGACCAGCCGGGCTATGATCGCCACCATTCTCTGGCGGCTCTCGGGCAGCCCGAAGGCCACAGCGGAGATGACATTCCCCGACTGCGAGGCGGACAGCGGGTACGCCCAGGCGGTGGCGTGGTGCGCCGAAGTGGGCGTGGTCAAGGGCTACGACAGCGGCGACTTCTACCCGGACGCCCCCATCACCCGGGAGCAGCTGGCCGTCATGCTCTGGCGGTATGCGGGCAGCCCCACGGCCCATCAGACGCTGAGCTTCCCAGATACGGACAGGATCAGCGACTATGCGCTGGAGGCCGTCCGCTGGGCGGCAGAAAACGGTATCGTCCTCGGTCACAGCGATGGGCGGTTCGAGCCTCAGGGCCTGACCACCCGTGCCCAGGTGGCGGCCATGCTTCAACGGTTCCTCGAAGAGAACGCATAAATAGCGAACCGTAAAGAATCACACCTCGGAACCACTCGCCCAGCGAGTGGTTCCTTTTTGTCCAAAAGGGCACCGGCTTTGGCTTAACCCTGCTTTTGGGGCAAAAAGGGAATAAATCATCCCTATATGGCAAGAATCAGTCAGCCTTGACTGGCGCTTTCCACTTTTTTCTTCTTTTCCTCCCAGGTTCCTCGACAAATTCATTGAAAAGCTATATAATAGCGTTGATTGACCAGGGCAAATGGGTCAGAAGGGATACGGTCCGTATTCCCGCCACGCCAGGCCAGCCGGCCGCAGGACCTATGTACACAAGGAGTGAAAGCTATGAAGGCAATGCTTATTCTTTATAACGTGATTTTCGCCTTTCTCCTGTTCCTTCTGAACGGACTGCTGGGAAAGCTTCAATACGGCGTTTCCGGCCCTCTGTTCCGCTATGGCAAATTTACCTTTGGCCCCATGGATGAGCAAAGCTTTTCCGGCAACTTTTTTCAGAAGATCGTCAATCCCACCGTCTACCTTGCCATCATCGCCGCCGTGACCCAGTGTTTCCTTCCCTCTGAGTTTTTAGAAGCTCTGTGGCTGCTGATCCCCATATTCTGGCTGTTCCGGGCAGGGTTCATGCTCCTGAAAAACGTGTTCCCTTTCCTGAACCTGAAATACGAAGCCGCCGCTTGTTTGCTCTCCCTCGCCCTTGGAGAAGGGAGCCTGTTTGGCATCATTCTTCCCCTCGCGCGGCAAAATGAACCCATCATGATCCCTGCCACCGCTCTCCGGGACGCCCTGTGGTTCGCCATTCTTGCTTACCTTTTAAAAACGGCATGGGAGATCATGCGCAACCTCTTTGAGGGAGAAAGCCTGTACCCCGGCCAGAGCCGGGATCGGATCGTGATGAAGCGGTATCACAAATTCTCCAAAAAGTTCGGCAAACACATTCTGGACACGGTTTTGGAGCACTCGTCGGGACAGGTTCCGCCATACCTCCAGGAGCAGGCGGTCCGTTTGGTCTATGCCGTCATGATCTATGAGGATTACAACCGCCCTGTTCTTATCCGCTTTGGGGAGCGCTTTTTGAAGGCCACCCTTTTCCGGCGACGTACAATGTCCCTCGGGATCATGCAGGTCCAAACCAGTCAGCCCATCTCCGACCGGGAAAGCATCTCCCGGGCTGTCCCCATCCTTTTGGCCCCCTTTCTGGAAGGCCAGGATGACCCGATCGATGACGCTATCTCAGCCTATAACCCGGATGATGAATATTTCTCCGAGGTATCCGCAATTTACAATATTTTGGCCGAGTATATCCCCTTCGACTGTGAGGCTCCAATGGGTTGACCCCCTCCCTTCTCTTCTTCACGGCCAATATCCCCCGGTCCCGCCGGGGCAACAGTGGTGGAAAGCAAATACCGCAGGCACGTAGCAAGCACAGGGAAACGCTCAGGAACCTCAAACGCGGGGGGCAGGTAACCTTTACCTGCCCCCTGCTTATTTCCATTGTAAAAATTCAGCGGCTCCTTTATACTCTATAATAAATTATAAGCTCAGCTCAAAAATAGCCCCGCTTCCCTGTCACAGATCCAGCTTGCCCCAGTCTAACCATACAGGAGGTGTTTTTTATGAACACAAAAGAAAATCAAGAGCTGTCCACGTTGATCGACCAGGCTACCACCGGGAACAAGGCCGCGCTGGAAGCGGTGCTGGCGGATGTTCAGGATCTGGTATTCAACCTGTCCCTGCGTATGCTGGGAACATTCCATGACGCGGAGGACGCGTCCCAGGATATCCTTTTGAAGGTGATGACTCACCTGTCCTCTTTTAAGGGGGAAAGCGCGTTCACCACGTGGGTATTCCGCATTGCGGTCAACCATCTTAAAGATTATAAAAAGCATATGTTCGCCCAGTTTCCCCTAAGCTTTGAGTTTTACGGAGACGACATCCGCAACGGAAAGCTCCATGATATACCTGACCTGACCCAGAACGTGGAGAAGGCTATCCTGGCAGAGGAATTAAAGCTGTCCTGCACCAATGTTATGCTCCAGTGTCTGGACCCGGAGAGCCGGTGTGTCTTTATTCTGGGAACCATGTTTCAGGTAGACAGCCGCATTGCGGGGGATATTCTGGGCATCACCCCGGAGGCCTACCGCCAGCGGCTCTCCCGGGTTCGGAAAAAGATGGCCGATTTTCTGTCTGAATACTGCGGCGCATATGGAAACGGGGCTTGTCACTGCGCCGACCGTATCAATTACGCGATCCAAAGCCACCGCCTCGCCCCCGACCGTTTGGATTTCACCACCGCCAAGCCAAGCGACACCGCGGCAGAGGTGACAGCGGCCATGGAGGAGATCGACGGTTACTCTCAGCAATTCTCCTTCTGCCGGACGTACCAGTCTCCAGAACGGTTGAAGCAGATGCTCCAGGATTTTTTGAACGGCCCGGCCTTTTCCACCGTTTCGAACGCGTGAGGAGGTGAAGAGATGAACATGCAATTGATTTTAAACTATCTGTCCGATTTGAGCGTCCATAACGATCGAGCGTGGTATCACGCCCATAAGGCCGAGTATCAGGCCGCCAACGCTCAGTTTGAGGAATTGGTACAGGACCTGATTCTTCAAATCGGGGAGTTTGACAGCAGTATCCTCGGCCACGCCCCCAAGGATCTGACCTTCAAGCTGGTGCGGGACACCCGGTTCAGCCACGATAAATCTCCCTATAACCCCGCCTTCCGGGCACACATCTCCTCTATGGGGAAGCTGCCTGTCCCGGTGGGATATTACCTGATGATAAAACCGGGCGGACAGTCCTTTCTGGGCGGCGGCCTGTTTGCCGATATGTTCAAGGAGGCCACTCAGATGGTGCGGGACTATATTTCGGAGCACGGAAGCGAGTGGGAAGCCATCATTACCGCCCCGGCTTTTCAAAAGCATTTCACCGTGGGCGGGACAACATTGAAAAAGGTTCCGGCGGGGTATGCCCAAGACCATCCTCAGGCTGAATATCTAAAGTATAAGAGCTGGTACCTGGAATATCCCATTCAGGATAAAGAGCTTGCGGATGGCACGGTATTCCTGGCCAAAGCGGTCGATACGTTTCGCCTGATGAAACCCTTTAACGATTATTTGAACAAGGCTCTTGCGGAATTCAAAATGCCCACAAGGTAAATAATTGGCAGCGTAGGCCGCAAAAAGCGCCGACGGCGGTCAGCCTCCCTGTACATAAGGAGAGCAAAAAGAAGCCCCCAAGGGAACAGTTCCTGTTCCCTTGGGGGCTTCTTTTTGCCCGTTAGTTTCTCTTTGCCGCACCCTTCCGTATAACCTCAGTCCAGATCCTCGCCATTGGTGGCGATGACTTTCTTGTACCAGTCGAAGGAGTCCTTCTTCTCCCGGGAGAGGTCACCGGTGCCGTCGTCGAACTTGTTGACATAGATAAAGCCGTACCGCTTTGCCATCTCTCCAGTGGAAGCGCTCACCAAGTCGATGCAGCCCCAAGGGGTGTAGCCCATCAGGTCCACGCCGTCCTCCACCGCC
>CAJUEU010000027.1 GCA_910585735.1 uncultured Oscillospiraceae bacterium
CCAAGGACATGGGCACCGGCAAGGAGCAGCACATCACCATCACCTCCTCCACCAACATGTCCAAAGAGGACATTGACAAGGCCGTGAAGGAGGCCCAGCAGTTCGCCGCCGAGGACGCCAAGAAGAAGGAAGAGGTGGAGACCCGGAACCAGGGCGAGCAGCTGGTCTATCAGACCGAAAAGACCCTGGAGGAGCTGGGGGGCAAGCTGGACGCCAATGACCGGGCCACCCTGGACGCCGCCCTCAACAAACTGAAGGACGCCTTGAAGGGGGACAACACCGAGGCCATCAAGACCGCCTCCGAGGAGCTCTCCAAGGCCTTCTATCCCATCACCGAGAAGCTCTACCAGCAGGCCAATCCTCAGGGCCAGCCCGGTCCCGACATGGGCGGCGCCGGCTTCGGCGGACAGCAGGGCGGCGGCGATGACGGCGTGGTGGATGCGGATTACACCGTTGTCGACGACGATCCTCAGTAATCTTTTTGAATTGATTTTTTCTTTCCCGAGGGGCCTCTTTTTGTAAAAAGATTGGCCCCTCGGGGCTCCCCAGAAAAACCCCTGCCGATCTTACTTTCGGCTTATATGGAGGATTAGAATAGCTCCTCCAGCCCCGCTACCGCTACAAACAGCAAACCCCATTCAGTTCTGCCGCCCGATTGGAAACGCCTGGGCACAGAAACCTTAATGCGTTGGCGGCGGGGCCGCTTTTCCATTTTTCACATATTCCCTCACAAAGAGGTGATCCTATATGCCAGAACAAAAAAGAGATTATTACGAGGTCCTGGGGGTTGCCCGGGGGGCCTCTGACGACGACCTGAAAAAGGCCTATCGGAAGCTGGCCAAGCAGTATCATCCCGACCTGAATCCGGGGGACGCCGTTGCCGAGGCCAAATTCAAGGAGGTCAACGAGGCCTACGAGATCCTCTCCGACCCTCAGAAGCGTTCCCGGTATGACCAGTTTGGCCACGCCGGAGTGGACCCCAACTACGGCGGAGGAAGTCCCTTCGGCGGCACCTACGACATGGGGGACATTGACCTGGGCGACCTGTTTGGGTCCTTCTTCAGCGGCTTTGGAGGCGGCTTCGGCGGGCAACGCGCCAACCCCAACGCGCCCCGAAAGGGCGAGACCCTGCGGGCTGCCGTGACCATTTCCTTTGAGGAGGCCGCCTTTGGCTGTGAGAAGGAGCTGAACCTGACCCGCTCGGAAGCCTGCGACGTCTGTCACGGCTCAGGCTGCGCCCCCGGCACCAGCGCCGACACCTGCCCCGACTGCCGGGGCACCGGCCAGGTCCGCATTCAACGGGGCGGCGGCGCCTTTGCCTTCTCCACCACCGCCCCCTGCACCCGCTGCGGCGGCAAGGGCAAGATCATTCATCAGCCCTGCGACGCCTGCCATGGAAGCGGCAGTGTGAAGAAGCAGCGTAAGATCACCGTAAGCATTCCCGCCGGCATCGACCACGGCCAGGCCGTGTCCCTCCGGGGCCAGGGCGGCGCCGGACAGAACGGCGGCCCCGCGGGCGACCTGCTCATTTCGGTGTCGGTGCGTCCCAGTAACAAGTTCCGCCGGGACGGTACGGCGGTCTATTTGGACCAGACGGTCACCTTTGCCCAGGCAACTCTGGGGGCCCGGCTCACCATCCCTACCATCGACGGCAACGTGGAGTACGACCTGCCCGCCGGGACCCAGCCGGGCACCGTGTTCCGCCTTCGGGGCAAGGGTATCCCCTCGGTCAACGGCCGGGGCCGGGGAGACCAGTTCGTCACCATCCAGGTAAAGGTCCCCTCCTCCCTCAACCGGGAGCAGAGGGAAGCCCTGGAGGCCTTTGCCCAGGCCATGGGGGAGGACAACGCGGACATCGGAAAAGGTTTTTTTGACAAGAGAAGGAAGAAGAAGTAAAATAGAGAGGCGGAAATGTTTTCCGCCTCTCTGTTTTTTGTTTTTCCAGAGATCCCCCTTCCTCTCACCTTCCCATCAAGGAGGCCTCGTCATGCGCTATATCACCCCCTCGATCCTCTTCGCCCTTTTCACTTTGGGCTTCCTCTTTTATTTTCTGTGGCGGTATTTTACCGCCCTCCATAACCGCCCCGCCGACCTTCAGTGGGTCAGGGGGGAGCGTAAGCCCCTGCGCTTTGCGGGCTCCTGCCACCCAACGGACCGAAAGGACCGTATCCTTCTGCTCCTCATCACCCTTCTGTACGCCTGCACCGCCTTTTTCCGGCTGGGCAGTTTCTCCTCTCCCCAGACCGTCCGGGATTTCGGCGACGGGGAGGCTCTGCTTATCCGGGTGAAGGGAGAGCCCTTCCTGGCCTCGGGGATCCGCTACTTTTCCGGGCTGGGCACCGGGGGCTACAATGTGGAGATCTCCTCCGACGGGGAGCACTGGTCCACCCTCTGGCAGCGGAAGGAGGACCCCAACGACCCAAAGAAGGTCACCGGCTACTACTGGGCCGACGCCGAGGGCTATTCCCCCAGCTACGCCCTGACCCAGAATTATAACCAGCTCTTTAAGTGGATCGACGTGACGGTGAGCACTCCCCAGTACGTCCAGTACCTCCGCATCACAGGCAAAGCCGACCCCAAGCATCTGACGGTCACCGACGCCCAGGGAGACTCCGACACCCAGACCCAACGCCGGCTGGAGCTGGCCAAATTCTGCTTTCTGGGGAAGGACGGGCAGCCCGTGGACTTTCAGTGGACCGCCGCCGGTGAGGAGGAGACCGAGGTGCTTACCGCCCTTTTCGACCTCTCCCACGTGCCGGAAACGTCCCACTGGCTCAACTCCGCCTACTTTGACGAGATCTACCATGCCCGCACCGCCAAGGAGCATGTGGACGGGGTCTACCCCTATGAGGTGACCCATCCCCCCCTGGGCAAGCTCCTCATCGGCCTGGGGGTGAGCCTCTTCGGCATGACCCCCTTCGGCTGGCGGTTTACAGGCACCCTGCTGGGGGTGCTCATGCTTCCCATCCTCTATATCTTCCTGAAAAACATGTTCGGCAAAACCCCGGTGGCCGCCTGCGGCACGGTCCTCTTCGCCACCGAGTTCATGCACCTGACCCAGACAAGGATCTCCACCATCGACACCTATGCCGTCTTTTTCATTTTGGGGATGTACTTTTTCATGTACCGTTACCTGACCCTCCCGGCGGGCACGCCTTTTTGGAAGGGGGCCCTTCCCCTTTTCCTGTCGGGACTTATGTGGGGTCTGGGCGCCGCCAGCAAATGGACGGTGTTTTACGCCGGGATCGGTCTTGCCGTTCTCTATTTCATCGGGCTTTTCCAAAAGCTCCGGGACTGGCCGAAGGAAAGTGATGTCCCCAAGGGGCCCTGGCTGTGCGCCACCCTGCTGTTCTCGGTGCTCTGCTTCGTCCTCATTCCCTTCGCCATCTATACCGCCTCCTATCTGCCCTACGCCAAGGCCTTGGGTGTGGACACCTCCCTGGGGGCCACCCTGCGGGGGCTGGGCGAGGGGTTCCCCCTGCTGCTCCAGAATCTGATGGATAAGCTCACCGGCGCCGCGGCGGCCGAGGGCTACCGGGCAGCCGACATCCCCAACGACACCCTCTCGGGCATTATGCTGAAAAACCAGTGGTATATGCTCACGTATCACAATGGGGTCCACCAGGCCCACCCCTATTCCTCCTGGTGGTTCCAGTGGATCGTGGACGCCCGGCCCATCCTCTACTATATGGACAATTCGGTTTCCGGCTTCACCACCCGGTTCGCCGCCTTTGCCAACCCGGTGCTCTGCTGGGGCGGCCTGGGGGCCATCCTCATCTGCGGGGCCCACGCCTTCCAGCGGCTCTGGACCAAGGCTCTCTTTCTGGGCGGGCTGGGGGTATTTGCCGCCGCAGTCACCGCTCTGGTGGGCCAAAACCCCAACGGCATCCTTGACCCTGAATTGGGGAGCAAAACTCTGGGGCTCCATCTGGCTCTGCTGGTGGTCTGCCTGCTGCTCTACCTGGTCCTGTGCGCCCTTGTGGTCTTTGCCGCCCCCGGAAGCGACGCCAAGGCCCTCTTTCTTCTGGTGGCCTACCTTTCCCAGCTGGTCCCCTGGTGGTTTATTGGCCGCACCACCTTTGAGTACCACTATTTCCCCTCCCTGCTCTTTTTGGTGTTTGCTTTGTGCTATCTTTTCGACGGCCTCATCCGCTGGGACAGGAAATGGACGCTGCCGGTCTATGGGCTCACCGGGCTCAGCGTGGGGCTTTACGCCCTCTTTTACCCGGTGCTCATCGGACTAAGGATCCCCACCTGGTATGAGCCCCTGGTGAAGTGGATCGAATCCTGGCCATTTTAAGGAGATGTTTTTATGTTTTTAGCCGATTATCATTCCCATTCCATCTGTTCTCCCGACGGCCACGCCTCTCTTGCTGAGATGGCCCAGGCCGCCCTGGAGGCCGGTCTTTCCGAGCTGTGCGTCACCGACCACTGCGACCTTCTGGGGCTTCACGGCGAAGCGGTGACCTCTTTTGACTGGGCTCCGCTGGACGCGCAGTTTGCCCGGACCCAGCCCCTGTTCGCCCAAACGCTCTCCCTCAAGCTTGGCCTGGAGCTGGGGGAGGCCTGGGAGGACCCTGCCCTGGCCTCCCAGATCGTGGACCATCCGGGGCTGGACTTTGTGTTGGGCTCGGTACACAACCTGTCCGCCGTGGCCCAGGGCCTGGATCTGGGCCTGATCCACTACGAAAGCGAAGAACAGTGCCACGACATTCTGGACCGCTATCTGGGCGCCATGGAGGCTCTGGTGGAGCTTCCGTGCTTTGATATCCTCTCCCACGTGGTCTACCCTCTCCGTTACATGGGCCGGGATGGCTTCCGGCTGACCTTTCAGCCCTACGAGAGCCGCCTGCGCCGTATTTTTACCCGCCTTGCGGCCTCGGGCCGGGGCATTGAATTCAACACCCACCGGGGGAATGACATTGAGATCTGGCGCTGGGTCCTGACCCTCTACAAGGACTGCGGCGGCTCGGTCATCACCTTGGGAAGCGACGCCCACTATCCCCAGCATGTCGCCGCCGGTTTTCCCCAGGCCCTTTCCCTTTTGCGGGAATGCGGCTTTCCCCACATTGCCACCTTTGACAAGCACACACCAATTCTTCATCCCCTCTCCTGAAGGAACAGAAAAAAAGTCCCGCCGGTTTTTCTCCGGCGGGACTTTTTCTATGTAAAAGTTCACTCTTACCAGCTGCAGCGGACGATACACTTGAGCTTGACCCCGTCCACCTCGGCGGTGACGGTGCAGGTGCCCTTGCTCACGGCCACCACCTTACCGCCGTCCGATACGGTGGCCACATCGGTGTTGCTGGAGCTCCAGGTCACGGGGGAATCGGTGCCCGACACCACCAGGGTCCAGCTGTCTCCCACCGAGGACAAGGTAAAGTCGTCCCGGCTCAGGGTAAGCCCGCCGGAGGAGGACTGGTTGGCGCCAGAGCTGCCCGAGCTGGAGGAGGCCGAGCCCTCAAACTGGCACCGCACGATACAGGACTGCTCCCCAACCCCCTCAATGGTGGCGGTGATGGTAACGGTGCCCTTGGAGATGGCTGTGACCCGGCCATTCCAGGACACAGAGGCCACATCCGGGTTACTGGACTTCCAGGTCACCTCCGCGATGGCGTCAGAGGGGACCAGCCTGACCTTCAGGTCATACATCTCTCCCGGGTTGAAGAAGGACATATCATCCCGGTTCAAGGTAAAGCTGGTGGGCTCGACCACAGGCACGCTGGGCGTTGTGGGCTCCACCGAAGGGGGCTCGCTCTCCACCGGGGCGCTGGGGTCGGGGGAGGGGGAGGGCTCCACGGACTCGATGGAGGGCGGAGCAGGCGTGGGGGTGGGCTTCGGCTTCCCCCCGCCCACAATGGAGCGGAAGATCGAGACAATGATACACACCGCCGCGACAATGAGAATGAGCGAGAGAACGATCCCCACCACACTCATGGGGTTGATCCTGGGCGCCGGCCCACGGTCCCGCTCCCCCCGGCTTCCTCCGGCGGGGGCGCCGCCCGCCAGCCGCTTGCCGCCGGCGGGGCGGCGGGGCTGCTCCTCGTACTCCTCCTCGTCGGGCTCATCCCAGCCTCCTGTCCCATCCTCGTTGCAGAAGGGACAGTGCTTATAGGTGGTGGAGTAAAACTCTCCGCAATATTCGCATTTGACCAGATCGTCCTTTTTCCCGGATCCTCTCGCCATAATGATAACCTCCGTTTCTTTTGTTTTCCCTTCTATTTTACACGCTTCGGCGGTTATCGTCAACTCGATTTGAGAAACTGTCACTCTTTTTTTACTATTTGGATTTTTTTGTAACCTCTTTCACACTCACGGATAGAAGCAGCGGTAAACCTCCCCTTCCTTCAGCTCAATGTGCCGCAGCTGCGCCAGCTCCTCCACCGTGGCAAAGAGAAACCCCCGCTCCTGGAGCCTGTCCACCACCTGAAGGGCAGCCTCCACCGAGGATGGATAAATATCATGGAGCAGAATAATATCCCCGTCCCGGACGTTGGAGACAATATGCTCCACGATCCGAGTCACGTTCTTATCGTCCCAGTCCTCCGGGTCCACCGACCAGAGGATCACAGGGCTCCCGGCCCGCTTTTCCACGCCCCGGTCCACTCCGCCGTAGGGAGGGCGGAGCCAGTAGCTCCCCTCCCCCACCATTTCTGTCAGAAGCCGCCGGGTACGGCCCACCTGTTTCTCAAAGTCGACGGCGCTGAGCTCGGTGAGCCACACATGGTCGTAAGTGTGGACCCCGATCTGATGCCCCTCGGCCGCCATACGCTCCACCAGGTCCCCGTTCCCTTCCAGCATTTCTCCCACCA
The DNA here is from genome assembly GCA_910585735.1 of uncultured Oscillospiraceae bacterium. Lineage (GTDB taxonomy): Bacteria > Bacillota > Clostridia > Oscillospirales > Oscillospiraceae > Vermiculatibacterium. The sequence continues at coordinate 6,813 of CAJUEU010000027.1, forward strand.
GGAAAAAGGTGGCGTGAGCCCCCCGCTGGGCCAGACCGTCCAACAGCTCCCCGGTGGTGGAGCGGCGGGGGCCGTCGTCAAAGGTAAGGGCTACTACAGGCCGTTCCAGTTGGGCCGGGCCGTCCACCGGCAGAGTTTGGCCTGAATAAAGCCCCTCGATCAGCAAAGGCAGCGCCAGGGCCAAAAGAAGAAAGAGCAGCCGGGCTTTTTTCATTTTTTCCATGTTTTTCACTCCCCTTCTTCCCGCAGCTATGGCTATTATGTGTCATAGCGCCTGGTTTGGCTCTGGAAAAAACAGCAAAAAAATCACCCGCTGTGTGGCGGGTGATTTGAAAAAAATGATTTTATGGGGTCCCCGTAAAAGCGGTCCTCAGCTTTTGTGGGGAGAGGAGGCGCAGGGGAGCGAAGCGAGGCTTTCACCGTCAGGTGGAAGCAGAGCGGTGCGGACTTTGCGCCGACGAGGGATCTGGGTCTCCGTCCAGAAGCAGGAAATACCGACAGAAGGGCAGCAGGAAGCGGTAGGTCTCCAGCACCTCGTCAGCCAGTTCCGGCCGATAGAGCTTCTCCTCGTAGCCTCCCTCCCGGGAGATGGAAAAACTCTTTCGGTTATACCAATCCTCCAGCAGCTTGGAGGGAGCCGGGCCTTTGGACCGCTTGTATTCCGCCCCCTTGAGCAGAAGGTCGGGCCGTTTTTTCAGGCTGCGGGCCAGTTTCTCAAAGGGTTTGGGGTCCCGGTCCAGCCGGGCGCGGAATTTGGCTGCCGTCAGGGCAGGCATGTCCCAGTAGCCCAAGCCGTAGGAATACCCTTCAGGGGCAAGCTCAAACCAAAAGGTGATCCCACCCTCAAAGGGCCCTCTGGGCCGCTCGATGGCGCACCACAGGTGGTCCTTGTAGGGCCCCCGGCCATGAAGCCGCCGGGCGTCCCGGTAGATGCGGGAGACCTTGGCCGTGAGCCCCAGTCCCTGTATTTCCTCCTCCAAAGCCTCATAAACCTGGCGGTTCAGGGCCTTCATGGGAGTATAGAGGTGGTCCAGATATTCCTGCTTGTGCTCCTCAAACCAGCTTTTTTCGTTGTTGAAGCGGATCCCCCAAAGGAAATCCACCACCTGGGGGTCAAAGCCTTGAAACATGGTCCTATTCTCCTTTGCGCGGTCTGGGTCAGCCCTCCTGGGGCGGAGCCTGGGTCTCCTCCCCCACGGAAGGCAGCTCCCCCATGGTGGGCTCCACCGTAGGGTCGGGGGCGGGAAGCTCCGGCGTGGGCTCCGGGACGGGATCCGGCCCAGGGGCGGGAGTCGTGGGAGGCAGCAGGGGCGCGTCCCCGGTCCCCGTCTCCACCGGGGCCGTTGGCTCAGTGGGGGGCGGAGTCACGTCGGTACCCGGTTCAGGCGTCGCACCGGGCTCCGGGCTCACCCCGGGGGACGGCGTCGCATTGGGGTCGATGGGCTCAAAGACCTGTTTCCCGGTCTCAGGGTCAATGCCCCAGAGGGCGGCGTCGGCGGGATTGTACCACATCACCGCGTCCCGTCCCTTATACTTGGTACGGTAAAGGTAGACCTCCTGCAGAAGATTCCCTTCGGCGTCATACTGCCGGTTGTAGGAGTCCACCGAAATCGCGTTGTAGGCGGTGCGCTCCGGATCCTTCACCAGGGTTCCCTGGGGCACGTCCTCCTTGGGCTCATAGACCGTCTCGGCGTACTTGGTCACCACACGGTTGGTGGAATAGGGCTTCCAGTAGCTGCCGTCCAGGTTGGTCCCCATGATCTTTATGGTCAGATTGTATTTTTCATCCATCCCGGCCTCAACGCGGATGGGATACTCCGTGTTGTTTTTGAAACGGAAATCCAGCACTGTCCCGGCCACAGTGGCGTCCAGCCCGGCGGGCACGTAGGCGGGCTCATAGCCGTGGGGGTGACGTTCGGTCACCTCAAGGCCGGCCCGGAGGACGGCCACATAAAGAGTGGACGCAGTCTGGCAGACGCCGCCGCCCTCCATATCCACGGTTTTGCCGTTGAGATAGCCCGGCGCGGCCATAAAGCCCCGGTCGGTGGTAAAGGGACCGCAGTCATTGGCGTAGGAGAACTCGTCCCCGGGCATAAGCACGATCCCGTTGGCAAACTCAGCGGACAGGCGCACATTGGTCCGGCGGGATTTGTTGCCGTAGGCATAGGTGGTATTCTCTCCCAGCACGTCCCGGAAAAGAAGCTCGGTAAGGGCCTCTGTGCTCACCTCAGGGTAGGTCAAAAGCAGAGGGATCCGGCACACCGCCCCCTCCTCGCTCCCCGCCAGACTCCGGCGGGCGCCCTCCACGTCCAGGTCCCGGCCCGTGACCGAGGGGACGATCTCCCCCGCCTCAAAGTCATAGTAGGCCTCGCTCACCTGGGCAAAGATCTCCTCCCGGATGGCCTCCAGGTTGGGTTCGGCGGGGGGCATGGTGGTGACCTGGGTCTCCACCGGCTCCCCGCTTCCTCCGGGACCGTTGAGCATGCGGTCGGCCTCGGCCTCCAGAGCGGTGAGCAGCGCGGCCACATCCAGGCTCCGGCCTGTGCGGCCCTTGGTAAAGACGATCTCGGTGTCGGTGAGGGCGTAAGTGGTCTGGGCGTCGCTGTCACACCAATCCTCCATGGCATTGAGCACCGCCTCGGGCACGGTACCCAGAGTGACCGGGACCTTTTCCCCGCCGCCGCCCAGAAGGGCGGCGATCACTTGGCCGCCCCCCAGAAGGAAGCTGCCCGACTGCTTTTCCCGCAAACGCTCCACGGTCTCGGCGGTGTGGGTGGTAAACACCTCGCCGGGGACGGTATAGACCTGCCCCTCGCACACAAACTGCACCGCCATATCGGAGATCCGGGTCTGTACGCCTTCCTCCAGCTTTTGCTCCGCCTGGCTCCAGGTCACCCCGGACAGGTCCACGCCGCCGGCCCTTGTGTTGGGCAGGGCCCCATTTGCCATTTGGGCGAAGACGCAGAGGCCCAGGTATAGGACAGCCAACAGGGCCGCGGAAGCAATGCCGGCCGTGGCCGCTTTTTTCTTGCTTTTATTTTTCGGCACCAGCCGCTTTCCCCCGGCGCTTTCCTTCCGCTCCGGGGCCGCGGGCTCCTGCCCCTGTATATCGGGTGTTTTCCCCATGGGATTCAAATTCTCCTGTTCCATGATCCTCACCTTCTTCTCGTCGCTTCTATATATAGTTCCTTTGGTTGGAGTTTATCCCCATTATATATTTTCAAACAGCAAAAATCAATAACAGAACGGTTACAATATCAGCCAATTCTTAAACTCCTCTTAAACTCCCTGTCCTGCCGGAGTTTTTTCTTGCCTTTTTCTTTGAATCGTTGTATGATATAGCATATGTGTCCATTCTTTCCGAAAGGAGGCCGCGTATGGAGCCCAATAAAAAAGACAGTATACCCGGCTGGGTCATCTTTCTCTCCTTTGTCACCGGCCTCTGGCCCTTTGGGATCGCCATGATGTTCATGAACTGGCTGGGCATTCCCGCCGAGCTGAAAAAGAGCTTCCAGCAGGGGGCGCAGCAGAGCCGCCAAAACCGTTACCGGCAAAGTCAGGCTCAGACCCCGCCCTTCGCCCAGGACGCTCCCATCTACACCGGCCAGGCAAGGCCCGGCGCTCAGCAGCAAGCCCAACAGCAGGCCTGGACTCAGGGGCAGGTCCCTCCCAAGACCGTCAAAAAGGCCGCGAAAAAGGCCCGGATCAAGGTCAAAAAGAAGGCCCGGGCCCTGGCGGCCGCTCTCACCACGGGCGGCGCCGGTTTGAGCTTTGTCATGCTCATCGCTCTGGTCGATGAATGGAGCTCCTATGGTTTCTCCTTTGTGGGAGACTGGTTCCCCCTGGTGGGCTTCCTCTGCGCCGGGCTTTACATGCTGGGCTCCGGGGTACGGCTGACCCGGAAGCAAAAGCGGCTGCGGCTTTACATGGGGGTCATCGGCACCCGGAATTCCGTATTTCTTTCCGACCTGGCCTCCGCCGCCGGGGTGAGCCAGAAAAAGGTCATTGACGACCTCCAGGACTTCCTGGCCGACGGCACCCTCCCCATGGGCTACATCGACCGGGCCTCAGGCCGGCTGGTCTTTACCGACCAGGGCTACGAGCACGTCCCCACCCCCACCCCCCAGCCCAAGGCAGAGGTTAAAAAGGACCCGGCCGACGAGAAGAAGGCCCAGGCCGAGCAGGAGGACAAGGACAACGACATCCTCCGGCAGATCAAGCAGGTCAACGACGCCATTCCTGACCCGGAGATGACCCGGAAGATCGACCGCATTGGGGAGATCACAGGCAAGATCCTGGACTACCAGCGGCGCAACCCGGGCAAATCGGGAGAGCTGCGGCAATTTCTGAATTACTACCTTCCCACCACCCTGAAGATCCTCCAGGCTTACGCCCAGTTGGAGGCTCAGGGGGTAGAGGGGGAAAACATCTCGGCCGCCAAGGAGCGCATTGAGGGCATGATGGACAAGGTGGTGGAGGGCTTCGAGAAGCAGCTGGACCAGCTTTTCAAGGCCGACGCCATGGACATTGCCACCGATGTGGAGGTCCTGGAGCGGATGCTGGACAAGGACGGACTGGGGTCCGGGATGACAATGGGTGGATAATGGCCAATGGGACAATGAAAAATGAATAAGTAGAAGACCTTTCCGGTCCCCCGGAAAGGTCTTCTTGTTTTCGGTTTGGCATTTGTAGGGGCGCACAGTGTGCGCCCGGCCCTGACCTTTATTTTACTTTTTTGGCTGCCCGCCCGGGGCCCTTCGTAGGACCCGATGACCTCATCGGGCCGTATGGTTTTTGCCCAAGGGCAAGGGCTGAAGACAAGGGGGACTACTTTGATGTCAAAGTAGCCCCCCTTTGACCCCCCGAAACCACCAAGGGGAGGGCGTTTCGATTCGCCCTCCCCTTGGAACCCCTCCCCCAGCGACCAAAGGAGGGGGCCTGCGGGCCCCCTCTCTTTGGAAACCTCCTCAGGCTGTTCTATCGACTGGTCAGCAGCCTGCGCACCGCACTTCGTAGCGGTGCTCCGGGCACGGAGGGAACGGGAATCACAGCTCCTTTTTCCGATAGATCCCCACCGAGATGCGGTAGGAGAGCCAGAAGAGAAGCAGGGCGATCGCTGCAGGGGCCAGCACCAGCACGGCGGGGGGCAGATTGGTGAGAATCCCGCCCAGAGCGGAGGGGTCCAACCCGCCCTTCTCGCTCAGCCAGCTCAGCAGGGCCATGCCGCCGAAGAAGGTCACAAAGATGATCATACCGATGACCCGGCTCTTCTCCGAGCCGAACTTGTAGATCACCGGCAGGATCACACCGTCCAGCAGAAGCCCCACCAGGCAGACCGCGGCGGTCACTGCCAGGGGCTCCCACCAGACGTCCACCTGGGCCTTGCCGAACACGGTCACCCCCAGGCTGACCAGAGCGGCGATGACACCGCCCGCCCCCAGGAGAATGAAAGCAAAAAGGTACCGGGCGGTGACCACGCCCTTCCGGCCCACCGGGGTGGCGGCGGCAAATTTGTCCCACCGGGCCTGCTCGTCGTAGGCGAAGGCCGACATGGGCCCCATGGCCCCCAGCATCACCGCGAAGCCCGAGGTGATGGAGTAGGGGAAAGTCCCGGTAAAGGCCAGAAAGCTGTAAATCAGCATAAGAAACAAATAGTAGCTCAAGGTTTTTTTCATCACCAGAAAATCTTTCAGAATGAGGCCGGTCATTTCTGCTCCCCCTTTACCGTCAATACCATAATGTCGTCCAAACTCACCGGGTCCACCGTCAAGCCGGGATACCGCCGCTTCAGCTCGGAGCGGTCCTTGACCAGAGCCTCGCAGCCGAACTGGTTCTCCCGGACGCCCCCCAGCAGGGTTTTATCCACCTGGGCAAGCTGTTCCTTGGAACAGAGCAGCTTGCCGTACCGCTCCAGCAGTTCGTCCTTCTCCCCCTGGAGAAGCACCTTCCCTTTATGAAGATAGACGATGGAGTCGGCCACTTTCTCCAGGTCGGTGGTGATGTGGCTGGACATGAGGATGGCGTGGTCCTCGTCCTTGATGAAGGCGAAAAACTCGTCCAAAATCTCGTCCCGCACCACCGGGTCCAGCCCCGAGGTGGGCTCATCCAGAATGAGCAGCCTGGGGTGGTGGGCCAGGGCGGCGGCGATGGCCAGCTTCATTCGCATACCCTTAGAAAACTCCTTCAAAAAAAGGTTCCGGGGCAAGTCGTAGCGCTTCAGAAGCTCCTGAAAAAGGTTTTTGTCCCACTTTTGATAGATCCGGGACAGGACATTCCCCACCATGTCGGCGGTGAGGGTGTCGTGAAAGCCGGTCTCGTCCAGCACCACCCCCACGTCCTCCTTCACCAGCCGCTCATCCTTGACGTTATCCTTCTCCAGAAGGGTGATCTCTCCCCCGTCCCGGCGGATGAGATTCAGGATGCACTTGAGGGTGGTGGATTTACCCGCCCCGTTCTCTCCTATGAGTCCCACGATGGTGCCGCCCGGCACCGTGAAGGATATGTCCTCCAGTGTAAAAAGCTGATATTTTTTTGTGAGGCCCTTCACCTCAATGGCATTTTTCATGTTATTCTCCTCCATACAGGATGTGCAGCGTTTCGGTGAGCTCCTCCAGGGTCACGCCCCCGGTCCGGGCGGCGTTCACTGCCTGCTGAAGGTGCTCCTCGGCCTGGCGCAGGGCGCTCTCGTGTACCAGCTCCAGATTCCGAGGGGCCACAAAGCAGCCCTTGCCGGGAACCGTGGTGATGAAGCCCTCCCGCTCCAGCTCCTCATAGGCACGTTTGGTGGTGATGACGCTGATCCGCAGCTCTCTGGCCAGCAGCCGCATGGAGGGCAGAGCCTCCCCCTCCCGCAGCTCCCCCCGGAGGATCAGGCTCTTGACCTGCCGGGTGATCTGGTCATAGATCGGGGCGTCCCCCGTGTTGCGTATAATGATGTTCATGTCATCCCTCCAGCTGTATCTATCGGATATATACAGTATATATGATACACACATGGTTGTCAAGAGGAGGAGAAGAAATTTTTTTGATTTCCGCTGTCCGAATGCAAAAAACCGCCCTGTCCAAATGGACAGGGCGGTTTGTGTCCCGGTTTTTAGTCGGTGACGTAGGGCAGCAGGGCGATCTGGCGGGCCCGCTTGACGGCCACGGTCAGCTCGCGCTGATGCATGGCGCAGGTGCCGGTGGTCCGGCGGGGCAGGATCTTGGACCGCTCGGACAGAAACTTCTTCAGCTTCCCGGCGTCCTTATAGTCGATGTGCTCCACCTTGTCGGCACAGAAGGTGCAGACCTTGCGGCGCTTACGGCCGTGGGGACGCATCTCCTTTCCAGTTTCCATAGGCATAAGGGATGACCTCCTTATCAGTTAAAGTAATGCCCCTCTCAGAAGGGCAGGTCGCCGTCGTCGTCAGACAGCTCGGCAAACTGGTCCTCGTCCCCCATGGGGGGCTCATACCCCGGCGCAGGCCGGGAAGCGGGAGCGGCATAGGAGGAGGGGGAATAGCTTCCGCCGCCCTCCCCGTCCCGCCGGACGGAATCGCCAAAATAGATGTTCTCAGCCACCACCTCCGCGGCGGTGCGCTTGTTGCCGTCCCGGTCGGTATAGGGGCGGATCTGGAGCCGGCCCTCCACCACGGCCATACGGCCCTTGGCAAAGTAACGGCTGATGAACTCCGCAGTCTGGCGCCAAGCGACCACATTGATGAAGTCGGTCTCACGCTCGCCGGTCTGCTTGTTCTTAAAGTCCCGGTCCACAGCCAGCCGGACGGTCGCCACCGTCACACCGCCGGGTGTGGTCCGAAGCTCCGGGTCGGCCACCAGCCGGCCCATGATGGTGATGTGATTGAGCATGGCCCTTCCTCCTTACTCGTCCAGGCAGACAATGATGGAACGCATGACGCCGTCGGTGATCCGGAAGATACGGTCCAGCTCAGCCGTGAAAGCGTTGCCGGCGGTAAAGGTCATCCGAACATAGTACCCGTCGTTCTGGTCCTGGATGGGATAGGCCAGACGACGCTTGCCCCACTCGTCGATCTCGATCTCGGTGGCGTGGGTCTCGGCCAGAGCCTTGAACTTCTCCACCAGAGCGGCGGTATCCTCCTCGTTCTTGCGGGGATCGATGATGTACACCGCCTCGTACTTCGCACTCAGTTTTGCCATTTTCTTGCACCTCCTTATGGTCTGTTGGCCCCCGGTCCTCGCCGGGAGCAAGGAGCTCTGTCAATAGACAGGCTATATTATTATAGCGGAAAAGCTGGAAATGTCAAGAGAGAATCGGTGTTTTTAGGGCAAAAATCGTAAAAATCAGCCTCCGAAAAGTTTCCGAAGGCTGATTTGCGGTTCTTATTGGTGAAACAGAACGTTTTGAAGAACAGGGAGCGTCATTTGGGCAGTCCTGTGGACTGCCGGGTCGGTCGTTTGAGCTTCGCTCAAGCGACCCGCTTGCCCTTCTTCTCCCCCAGGAAGAGCCAGACCAGTCCGGCAGCCGAGCTTGCGGTCAGCAGGAGCCACAACCAGAGCATATCCCCGGTCTGGGGCACCTCGGCAAGAGGCGTATCGTTCTCGCCCAGGTCCTCGCTCTCTTCGGAAATCTCAGTCTCGGGAGCCTGGGACTCCCTGGGCTCCCCGGCCTCCTCAGCGGCGGGAGCAATGTTCTCGTCAGCATTGGACTCCTCATCGGGAGGCATGGTGGGCTCGCCCTCGGTCTCCTCAACGGGAGGCGTGGTGGGCTCCCCCTCGGTCTCCTCAACGGGAGGCGTGATGGGCTCCCCCTCGGTCTCCTCAACGAGAGGCGTGGTGGGCTCGCCCTCGTCCGCCGCGAAGGTGGCGGTGCCCAGCACGCCGGTGAGCATACTCAGCGCCATCAGAAGCGCCAGGGCCTTTTTCAGTTTCTTTGTCATTGTTCTCTCGCTCCCTTCTAAAGATGCAACCACATACCTTTGTCTCCCAATTTTGGGAGACAAAAAGGCTTACGCCTTTTTCCTTGTGAGCATTACATCACACGGCGGTTACAAGAACGGTTACAAATCAGGGTTTCACGTTCAAAGTCATTTGGCGTTTTTCACAAAATTTGCCCTCTAGTTTTGTGCATTTCGCCACATTTCCTTTTCAGTCCCCTTTTTCCGGCTCCTTCCGCAGGGTCAACTCCTCCTCCGAGCTCATGACACGGCGGCCTTCGATCTTAAAAAGCCACTCCCGCAGCCAGGGCAGGACCTGCTCCAGCCCCTCGGGGGTAAGGGGAAAGGTCCTGACCTCCTCAATGGTGGAGAACTCCTTGGCCCAGGGGCCCTGCCAGACCTCCACATCCAGGGTGGAGCCCTCCAGCAGGGGCTCCCCCAGCTCGTCCCGGTTCACGTGGGGGGTCATCCAGTACCGCAGCCGCCCCACCGCGGCCGACCATACGTTGTCATTCTGAAAATGGATCAGGGCGGGAAGCTCACGCAGCTCCAGCATACTTCCTTCCTCCTTATATAAGTATCAGTATTGATTGAGGGGCACCGAACCGTCGTCCCTCCCCTTCTCCAGGGCCCGGATGACCATATCGTAGCCATAGCTTTCGTCCACCTGAACGTGGACGATGTCCCCCACCTTCTTTCCCAGCAGGGCCTTGCCCACCGGGGATTCCAGACTGATCCGACCGTGAAGGGGGTCCTTCCGCATGGTGGTGACGATTTGAAGCTCCTCGGTCTCCCCCTCCTCGGGAAGGTAGACCGTGACCTTGTCGTAGAGGGCCACTCCGCCATTCCGTCCCCCCTCGTCGATGACGTGGGCGGTGCGGATCATGTTTTCCAGATAGCGGATCCGGCTCTCATTTTTGTTTTTCTCCTGCTTGGCCGCCTTGTACTCAAAGTTTTCGCTGAGATCCCCGAAGGCCCGAGCGGTCTTGACCTCCTCCAGAAGCTGGGGCCGCAGAACGATCCGCCGGTGGTCCAGCTCCTTCCTCATCAGCTCCAGGTCTTTTCGGGTGAGTCTGTCATGCATGGTATCCTACCTCCATAAGGAAAGCCGCCGCAATGGGCGCGGCGGCCGTGCTTTCTCTATGATAAATCCCCGGTGGCCGGATTGTCAAGCAGTTTTCCCTCCTCGCTGAACCGGGAGCCGTGGCAGGGGCAGTCCCAGCTTCGCTCCTGGGGATTCCACTTGAGGGCGCAGCCCATGTGGGGACACCGCCGCTCCCCAAAGGTCATGAGGTCGGCGGCCGCCTCCATGGCGTTCACCGCCAGCTGGGGCCGGAGAATGGTGCGGGAGGGGTCAAAAACATGGGCCCAGGGACTCTCCCGGCCGGTGAGCAGATCGGTGAGGAGCAGGGCGGACACCATGGAGGAGGTCATCCCCCACTTGTTGAAGCCTGTGGCCACAAAAAGGCCGGGAGTCCGGGGGGAATACCGGCCGATATAGGGGACTCCGTCCAGGGTGATACAGTCCTGGGCGGCCCAGCGGCAGGCCTCCTTTTTACTGGGGTAATACCGGTTGGCCATGGCGGACAGGCCGTTCCATCCCTCCCCCGGCCGGCCGGTCCTGTGGCTTCCGCCGCCCAGGAACAGATAACTCCCATAGTTCCGCAGGGAGGGCCCATCCCCCACTCCGTCCAGATACATCCCCTCCACCTGGGGACCGTCCTCCAGGGCCAGCACATAGGAGCGCTCCTGGTAGAGCTTCAGAAAGTAGCTGCCATGCTTGTTGAGAAAGGGAAAGTGGGTGCACACGATGACCCGGTCGGCGTGGATGATGTGCTCCCCGGTGGAGACTCCGCCGGGGAGGAACTCCCGCGCGCTGGTCCTCTCATAAATGGGCAGCCCTTTTGAGACCGCCGAGATAAATTTCAGAGGGTGGAACTGGGCCTGGCGGGGGAAGCAGACCGCCCCCACGGTGGGAAAGGGCAGGGGGAGCTTCTCCACCAGCCTGGCCGGAATACTCAGCTCTTCCAGGGCCTCCATCTCCCGGTCCAGGGCACGGCGGTCCTCCATGGCGTAGAGAAAGCTGTCCTTTTCCTCAAAATCGCAGTCTATCCCCCGGCACAGGGCCCGGTATTCCTCCAGGGCGGCCTGGTTGGCCTCGTAGTAGAGCCGGGCGGTCTCCCTGTCAAACTCCTTCACCAGCCTTTGATAAATGAGCCCGTGCTGGGAGGTGAGCTTGGCGGTGGTGTCCTTGGTGACCCCGGAGCAGAGCGTGCGGGCCTCCACCAGGGCGCAGTCTACCCCGGCCCGGGTCAGGCAGTGGCAGCACAAGACCCCCGCCAAACCGCCGCCGATAATGAGCACATCGGTGGTAAGGTCCCGGTCCAGGGCGGGAAAGGTGGGGGGGTGAACGGTTCTTGACCATAGCGATCCCATAGCGACACAGCCTTTCATGGAATTTCCCCGGCGGCAAGCTTTGCCGGTATGGGTAGGGTGCCCTGAAACCCACTTCTCTTCCCCTCCCGAAAAAAATTTTTCAGAACACCCAACACCCTGCCCCTCCCATCCGTTTTCTATACAAGGGCAAACGCGGAGGGTCTCTTTCAATTTAGCAGTACAACACGATAAATTTTTTGTTGCTATCCGCCTCAAAGCATGCTACAATGGAAAAAGTGAAGCAGGGAACGGAAATTTCAGGAAAAGGAGTGTATGCTATGATTTCAAAAGCAGTTTGTGAGCGGGTCCTTCAGGCGGCCGTCTCCACCGGCGCCGACTACGCCGAGATCTTTGCCGAGAACACGTTGAACCACACCATCAACATGATCTCCGACAAGGTGGACACCATCGGGGACACTGTGGTGGCGGGGGCCGCTGTCCGGGTCTATAAGGGCCTTCGCAGCGTGATGGCCTCCACCGTGGACACCAGCGAGGCGGGGCTTCTCCGCTGCGCCGGGCAGGCCGCCGAGGCCCTGGGCCAGGGCAAGGCCGAGATCGACATTGTGCTGAAGGATTCCAAGTTTGAGGACATCCACCCCATCAAGATCGTCCCGGCCAATGTGGAAAACAAGGACAAGATCGCCATTCTGAAGGACGCCTATTTTGCCGCCAAGGGCTATAACGACGCCATCGTTCAGGTGGAGGGCACCTTCCTGGATGTGGACCACAATATCCTGATCGCCTCCACCGACGGGGTCTACGCCCAGGACCGCCAGATCCGCACCCGGCTGATGATCTCGGCTGTGGCCGAGGTCAACGGGGAGACCCAGACCGGCGGCTGCCGTCCGGGACGGAGAATGGGCCTGGAGATGTTCGAGTTCATTGACCCCAAGGCCACCGGCATCCACGCCGCCAAGCAGGCGGTGACCATGGCCGGGGCGGGTTACTGCCCCGCCGGGGTCATGCCCGTGGCCATCGACAACGGCTTCGGCGGCGTCATCTTCCACGAGGCCTGCGGCCACTCTCTGGAGGCCTCCAGCGTGGCTTACGGCCAGAGCCAGTTCTGCGGCAAGCTGGGACAGAAGATCGCCAATGAGAAGGTCACCGCCATCGACGACGGCACCATCCCCGGCGCCTGGGGCTCCATCAACATCGACGACGAGGGCACCCCCTCCCGCAAGCGGGTCCTCATTGAGAAGGGCGTCCTTAAGACCTACATGATCGACAAGTTCAACGGCCGGAGAATGGGCATGGAGTCCACCGCCTCTTCCCGCCGCCAGAGCTACGCCTACATCCCCACCTCCCGGATGACCAACACCTACATTGCCGCGGGCACCGACAAGAATGAGGACATCATCGCCTCCATCGAGTACGGCCTTTACGCCGCCGATATGGGCGGCGGCTCGGTGAACCCGGTGACCGGCGAGTTCAACTTCGCCGTCAACGAGGGCTACATCATCCGCAAGGGCAAGATCTGCGAGCCGGTCCGGGGCGCCTCCCTGGTGGGCAAGGGCAGCCAGATCATTCAGGACATCGACATGGTGGGCACCGACATGGATATGGGCCAGGGTATGTGCGGCTCCTCCAGCGGCAGCGTTCCCACCAATGTGGGACAGCCCCTCATCCGGGTGTCCTCCATCACCGTGGGTGGAAGATAAGGAGGAATGAGCAATGGATTATAATACGTTTAAGGAAGCCGTCATGGCCGCCGCCAAGGCGGCGGGCCTGGAGGAGTACGAGCTTTACTACGAGGGCGGCGAGGACACCAGTGTCGGGGTTTTCCAGCACGAGATCAACCAGTTTTCCAGTGCGGTATCCGGAGGCGTATGCTTCCGCTGCGTGGTGAAGGGGAAGATGGGCTATGCCTCCACCGAGGATATGGCCCCCGCCAAGGCCGCCGCTCTGGTGGAGCGGGCCATGAACAATGCCGCCGTTCTGGAGGCCGAGGAGGCCGTGTTCCTCTGCGAGGGTGGCAAGACCTACGAAAAGCTGAACATCACTCCCTATGCCCTCCCCACCACCGAGGAGATGGTCTCCACCGCCCTCTCCGCCCAGGAGAAGCTGTACGCCGCCGATCCCAAGGTGGTGGACGGCTGTGAGAGCGAGGTGCTGCGCCAGACCTTCCGGGTGGCCATCTGCAACTCCAAGGGCCTGGATCTCAGCTATGAAAATGCCCTCTCCGGCCTGGTGTCGGCGGCCGTGGTGTCCGACGGTAAGGAGATGACCAACGACTATCAGATCGAACTGGGCAAGCTGGACACCATCGACGTGGATGCGGTAGTCAAAAAGGCCGCAGAGAAGGCCGTTGGCAAGCTGGGCGGCGACGTGGCCCCCACCGCCGTCTGCCCCGTGGTCTTTGCCCCCGAGGCTATGAAGAACCTTCTGGCCGCCTTCAGCTCCGTCTTCTCCTCCGAGGCCGCCCAGAAGGGCCTGAGCCGTCTGGGAGACAAGGAAGGGCAGGTCATCGCATCCCCCGCCGTCACCCTAGTGGACGATCCCTTCCATCCCCAGAGCCCCGTTCCCATCCATTTTGACGGCGAGGGCTGCCCCACCCACACCAAGAAGGTCATTGAGAACGGCAAGCTCAACACCCTCCTTTACAACCTGAAGACCGCCGCCGTGGCGGGGAAGGAGACCACGGGCAATGGCTCCAAGTCGGGCTACGCCTCGGCCGTGGGCATCCGCCCCTTCACCTTCTATCTGGCCCCCGGCTCCCTCACCGAGGAGGAACTGCTGAAGAAGGCTGGCAAGGGCGTGTATATCAACTCCCTGGGCGGCCTCCACGCCGGGGCCAACGCCGTGAGCGGAGACTTCTCTCTCCAGTCTGCCGGCTTCCTCATTGAGGACGGCAAGAAGACCATCCCCGTCAAGTCCTTCACCGTGGCGGGCAACTTCTATGACCTTTTGAAGAAGATCACCGACGTGGCAAGTGAGCTGGAGGTCAAGGCCACCGGCATGACCGCCTTCGCCTCCCCCGCCGTGCTGGTGGATGAGCTGTCCATCGCGGGAAAATAACGTAAGATTCTTAGAAAAAAGAGGAGCGGACCAAGTAGGTCCGCTCCTCTTTTTTCTATTTTCTTCTCCCTTCAAGCAAGCCCGGCCGCAGAAAGCACCTGGGCCAGGGACAGCTCCTTCTGAAAGGCGTCCTGAAGGGCGTTGAGATTGTCCCGGTCGTGTTCGATCTCCAGGCAGAAGAGCCGGAAGACCTCGGGAAAGCCCTCCTCCCGGAGAGGAGCCAGCAAAGCGCAGACCGCCGCCCCTAAGGCGGCCAGCTCCGCCCAGGTGAGCACATCCCCGTCCCACACGCCCCGAAGCCAGTGACGGTACAGAAAGTAGCTCCCCGCCCGCCGGAGCCGGGCCTCCTCCGGGGCCGGATAATCTTTTCCCTCCGCCAGAAGCTCCCTTCCCCTGCTCAGCAGGGCTTTCCAGTCCTCCGACAAAATTTCCAGCCTCTCCAGCAGGTCAAGTCCGGCATCCAACGCCTCCCGGCGGTCCGGCAGGGCATCCGGGGCAAGCAGCGGAAATTCCTCCCCGTACAGCCCACAGAGCTGGGGGATGACCTCAGGCTGCGCCTCATCCAAAGCCACCTGGACCTCGTTGGCAAAAAGGAGCAGGGCCTGGAGCCGCTCCCCCACCGTGGCCTCCTTCACCGCCAGCAAGCCCAGAGCGGTCTCCCGGGCGGCAAGCAGAGGAGCCAGCAGAGAGGGCGCCTCCCCCGCCTCTCCTTCCTGCCGGGCCGCGCAAAGGACCAGGTCATTCTCCAGAATGAGCCGGGCAGTCTCGGGGCAGGAGCCGCAGAGCCCTTTCTCCACCAGGGAGCCAAAGTCGTAGGAGAACCGGGGATGGCTGCGGCAGATCTCTCCGATGCCCTTCTCCCCCAGCTTGAGCTGAAGCTCGCAAAGCTTCCCTTCAGTCAGAAAAGGGCAGGGATCCCCCCGCAGGAGGAAAGCGGCCTCCCCCTCCTCGCCGGTGGTCAGCATCGCCCGGACCCGCTCTCCCAGCTCCCCGGGGAGCGTCCCGTAATACCGGGCGGTCTCCCGGTCGATGGGCACCTCCCACCCTTGGCAGCAGGTCTGGGGGCACGCCCCCGCCAGGCAGCGGAAGCTTTTCATATAGGACGGTTCATGGCGTTCCATAGGCATACCTCCAGACAAGCTGCCATTTTCGGCGGTTTCTCCTATTTTATCTTATTTTTTCTTCCCTGGCAACCATGTTTCCCCGTCTTATTCTCAAAAAACGCCCCGGACTCAAAAGAGTCCGGGGCGTTTCCCGCAAATTGGTCTCAGTTTGCGTCACTGTATACATTCCATGTATCGATGACAATGCCCCTGTCCGGGTACCAGGACACGTCAAAGTTCAGGATCCGGCCAATGTCACGAAGCTTGTAGTAGTTGTTGTCTCCTCCGTTTTTGTCCGTGAGGGTGATCCCGTCCAGAACCACAGGAAGCCCGTAGTGCTTCACCTGGGCTGTGCTCACCCGGTAAGGCTGGTCCCCCACGAAATTCTGGATCATCTCGGTGCCGTTGGACTGATAGGCCTCCCCTTCCAGCAGGGTAATGGAGGCAGTGGGAGCGTCCCAGCCCACGTTGAACTTCCTCATGGAGCCATCAAGGGCCTGGGCCACGTCCCGGAGCTTCACATAGTTGGTGATCCCGTGACCGTCCGAGAGGGCGTAATAGTAGAAGGTGACCTTCCGCTCCTCGCATACGTCCGTCCCGGTTTCCTCATCATAGTAGTAATAAAGGATCGTGGCCGTCTGGGTGTTGGGCGCGGCGGTCCCGGTCTGCGCTATGGCGGCAGTTCCAGGCTGGTCGGCCACAAAGGTATAGCCCATCCCCTTGGCCAGCCGCTCGGCGGCGGTGCCGGGGGCGCCGTGGATGGTGATGCCGGTGAGGGGATCGCCCACGCTCTGCTTCAAACCGCTGTCATATATGGTGTCCCTCACAAAGACCCGGTAGCCCACGGTGGCGACACCGGCAGGGATGGTGACCTCCTTCAGGGCGGTGCAGCCCCAGAAGGTGTCCGACTCCAGCATGGTGAGCCCCTCGGGCAGGACCACCTTTTCCAGGGATGTGCAGCCCCAGAAGGCGCTCCCCCCCAGCTTTTTCAGGGTGGAGGGCAGAGTGATGCTCTTCAGGGAAACACAGTCAGAGAAGGCAGACGCCCCGATTTCGGTGACACCCTCGGGAATGGTGATGGAGGTGATGTTGCTGCTCTTGGCAAAATTCTCCTCAAAAGCGCAGGCGATCTTGGTCACGCCGTTTGGCACCACAATGTCGCCGCCATTGCCGTTGTAGGCATAGAGGGTGCCGTTCAGGATGGGGAACTCCCCCTGGGCCTTGAGCCAGGGGGTGTTGGCAAAGACATTGCGCTCCATCAGCCCCACGCTCTGGGGCAGGGTCACATTGGTCAGGCTGGTGCAGTCCTCAAAGCAAAAGGAGCCCAGATAGTCCAGGTGCCGGGGCAGGCGGACGGTCTCCAGCTTGGGGCAGCCCTGGAAGGCATAGTACTCCAGGTAGGTCACACTGTCCGGGATGGTGACCTCGGTAAGCTCGGGAAGGCCCTGGAAAGCGCCCGAACGGATGGTAGTCACCGAGGCCGGAATGGTGACACTGGTGACGGTATTCCCGTTATAGGTCGTGGCGTAAAAGGCGCTGGGGCCGATCTCCTCCACGGTGGAGGGGATGGTCACATGGCCGCCGGAACCATTGTAGGCCACCAACACGCCGTTTTGGATGTCGAACTCGGGCTCATTGGCCAGGGCGGGGGCGCTCAGCCCCAGGCACAGCGCCAGGGCCAGAAAAAAGGACAGAACTTTTTTCTTCATATTATCATCTCTTCCCTTTTTTATGCTTGCTCGGTCACATACCGATAAAGCCGCAGGATGGTGAGGATACTTTGCTGACGGGTATAGTTCATGCCGGGGGAGAACACATTCTCTTCGGTGCCGTTCATGATCTTGGCGCCGGCCACCTGTCCCACCGCTTTCTCCGCCCAATCCGCCACAAAGGACTGATCGTTAAAGGACGTGGTGGATTCCGGGAGGGGATAGCCCATGGCATTGGCCAGCCGGGCAAGAATGGTGGCGGCCTCCTGCCGGGTGATACGGCTATGGGGATCAAACTTATTCTCCCCTCGGCCATCCACCACCTTCAGGAACGCCATTTTCTGCACATTCACGTCGTCCGTATCCACAAAGGTGGACCGCCCGGCGATCTCCTCGCCCTTCACGGTCTCGTAGATCTGGGTGGCCAGAGCGCAGAACTCTACCCGGGTGATATCCTCCGTGTACTTGCTCCGCTGGGACTGGGGCACCAGATCGGCGGCAATGGCGGCAGCCACCTCGTCCTGAGCCCAGTCGCTGGGCTTGTCGTTCTCGTCAAAGAGATAGACCTCAAAGGTCACGGGGATCTCCAGGCTGGCTTTTCCCCCGGTCGCCACTGTGATGGTATCGGTATAGTTCCCCACGCTCAGCCCCGCCTTGGGCTGGACCGTAAAGGTAGCGCTCTGGCCCGCCTTCAGGGTCGTGGCAGAAAGCCGGCCCACAGTGAAGCTGGAGCCCGTAAGGACAGGCTGCTTCAGGGTGATCTCGGTGACGCCGGGGTTCTTGATGGTAACGGTCTGGGCCGAGGGCTGCTCATAGCCCAGCAGGAACCCGCCAAAGCTCACCTTGGAGGGGGCCGCGATAATGCTTCCCTCCGGGTCTACGGTAAAGACAGCGCTCAGCTCCTGGGTGAGACCCTTTTCCGTGCTGATGGTAAAGCTCTCACGGTATTCCTTGCTCTTTCCGTTCTCCGCCTTCAGCCCCGCCTTGGGCCGGACCGTGAAGGTAGCGGTCTCCCCGGCCTCCAGGGTCCTGCTGGAGATACGGCTGATCTCAAAGTCGGCAGCGGCAGGCTGGAGGAGGGTGATCGTCTCAGCGCCCGTATTCTTCACAGTGACCGTCTGGGCAGCGGGCTGCTCATAGCCCTC
>CAJUEU010000028.1 GCA_910585735.1 uncultured Oscillospiraceae bacterium
GCTTGTCGGCGCTCTGGAAGGTGTAGCCGCCGATGGCCACCTTTTTATCGGCCACGTCATACTCGCCGCCCCCGGTGGTGTCCACGGTCACTTCAGGGTAGCCCTCAATGGCGTCCCCCTTCTCGTCCACATACCTGACGGTCACCTTATACTCCGCAGGCTCAGGCTTCTCCCACTGAATGGTGATGTTTCCGTCCCCGTCGGTCACAGGCTCGCCCCACTTGCCGCTCTCACTGGGAGCCATGGGATACATGTCGGCATAGTCCTCATCGGCAGGAATGGTCACCTCCTTGATCTGGGTACCGTCCTCGGCCAGCCAGGTTACGGTAATGGCCCTGACAAAATACAGCCGCAGCTCTGTGCCCCTGACGGCCAGAGTCTCGCTGGTAATGTTGCCCTGATTGTCAGCGTCAAAGATATAGTTCTTCAACTCCTTGTCGCTGCTGGTGACGCTTACGAGTTCGCCTACCGTGCCCTTACGGGTCTCGGTCCCCCTGAGCTTCTCCCCCTCAACATCGTACCAGTCTACCGTATAGTCGGCGGTGGCAGGCGTAGGCGGGGTGGTCGCCTCCCATACGGCGGTCAGCATTCCGGAAACAGTCTGGCCCGCCACGCCGGTCATATTGACCTGACCGTTTGTGCTGGTAAATTGGCCGTTTCCAGAGTAGGTCCAGCCCTTAAACTGATATCCGCCGCGTTCCGGCTGGGGGGAGCCGTAACCCCAGGCGTCCTCGTAAAACGTATGGGTAGCGTTCTCCGTGGTTTCGTTCATTGTCCGGCTGGAGTCGTTGCCAACCTTGCCGCCGTTGTAGTTCCAGGTCATCTGGTAGGTGTAAGCAACGGTATTTGGCTCCCACTGGGCATAGAAAGTATGTGTACCCAGCGTTAAATAAACATTCACACCTGGTTGTTTTAAGGCCCCGGTATCATCTTCCCTCCACCCAAGGAATGTATATCCATCCCTTGTGGGATAATTGGAAGCAAGATTAATATTCCGGCTTTTCTCACTGCCATAGCTTTTATTTTCCGAATGCGAAGCAGGCATATTATTGACCGTATCATTACAATTTTTATCGTACTGAATGATATAGTCGCCGGTAGTAGAGCCGCCGGAGGACTGCTTCAGGTTGCTGTAGGTCGCGCTGCCGCCGGAATAAAGGACCTGGCCATTTGCGCCAACGCTGGGCTTGTTGGAAAACGCGCTTCCCGAACACACAGTATTATAAGCGTGCGTTACGCCCTCCCAAATGTATCCGGGCTCCGGGATCAGGAAGCCATTATTGTGCTGACCCTTGCAGCCAAACGTAACGCTGGATTTGTTGATTGCCGTCACGACCCAGATCCTATCCCAAGTGTCGCCTACTGACATCTTTACCCCAGTGGGCGTTGCTCCACTTGGGTATAACGTGATCTTTGAGGTATATGTGTCGTATAACAAGTTGCCCTCCGGGTCAGGGCTCCCCGCCAGGCTTCCCTCCAGGAGCTCCCGGTAGGCCAGGGCTTCGGCCAGAGCCTCGGCGTTGGCCTCCTGCTCCGCGGGAGAGAGGCTGTTATAAACCGCGATATACTCGTCCAGTGCGTTGATACCCGCCTGGACATCGCCGTCCTCCAGGGCCTCGTTCACCGCCGCAAAGGCGGTGTTCAGCTCCTCTGCCGCCGCGGCAGAGGCCTCCTCCAAAGCCAGCACCGGCCCGGACAGCATGCCCAGCACCATCACCAGCGTCAGGAGAAGAGACAGCAGTTTCTTCGTTTGCTTCATACAATGGTTCTCCTTTCTTTCCTTGATGTCAACGTGCTTTGTATCTTTCTGCAGAAAGATACAAAAAGAGGTACCTCTTTTTGCGATTTTCATTATATCACAGTTCGGTTACAAAAGGGGTTACAAATTCCAATTTTTTCTTCAAAATCATTCGTCGTATTGCACAAAGTTTTTCCTCTATTTTTGTGCAATACGACAGTCAGCCATATTCCTGCCCCAGTCCGCTCCCCCTTGGGAACAAAAAAGCCTCCCCACGCTATAGCGTGGGGAGGCTTTTTCTTGTAGCAGGAAGCTTTTACTTCGCCGCCGCGGTCTCGCCGGCGATCTTGCCGAAGGTCAAAGCGTCGGGCACGGCGTTGCCGCCCACCCGGTTGGTTCCATGGATACCGCCGGTAACCTCGCCGGCGGCGTACAGGCCCTCAATGACCTGACCCTCGGCGTTCAGCACCTCGGCGCTGCCGTTGATCTCCAGGCCGCCCATGGTGTGGTGGACAACAGGAGTGAAGGCCACAGCATAGAAGGGGCCCTCCTCAATGGTGTTCTCCCAGGTCCGGCGGCCGAACTGGTCGGGCTTGCCGGCCTTCACCAGGTCGTTGAACTCGGCGATAGTGGCTTCCAGAGCGTCGGCGGGCATATTGATGGCCTCGGCCAGCTCCGCCAGGGTGTCGGCCCGGGTGATCATGCCATACTGCACCTGGGCGTCCAAAGCCTCCTGGGCCATGCGGAGGGTGGCTTCCTTGTTGTCGCAGATGCCGTAGAACATCTGGTTGGTCTGGGACAGAGCGCCCTCGGCCAGCACGTCACGCCGCTCATCCTCGGCCACGTACCGCTGGCCCTCCTGGTTGACGAAGGCGGTGCTGTTGATCATGCCGGAGATTCCGCCGCCGGAGATGGAGTTCAGCGCCATCAGCTGGATCCAGCCCATGCCCACCAAGTTTGCGTCCACGCTCAGACCCATGGTGATGCCGTCGCCGGTGGCGCCGGGGGTGTTGTTGGTGGAAAGCTTCTCAATGTTCTCCCAGTTGTTGCCCTCGGGATTGTACTTCGCAAGCATCTCCGGGTTGTTGCCGAAGCCGCCGGTGGCCAGGATCACGCCCTTGCTGGCCTTCACGGTGACGGACTCGCCGTTGGCGTTGGTGAGGACGGTGCCGGTGACCTTGCCGTTCTCGCTGACCAGGCTCTCCGCCTTGGTGTCCAGGAAGATCTGGACGTTGGCGGCCCGGGCGGCGTTCTCCAGCGCGGCCACGATCTCAGCGCCGCTGGCCTTGGGCAGAGTCTGGTGAGAACGGTTCCAGAGAGCGCCGATAACGGTGCTGACCTCGTCAGACCAGGTAACGCCGTTCTCGCCCAGCCAGTGGAGGGTATCCAGAGCGTTGGTGGTCAGGGTACGGATCTGCTCCACATTGCCCAGGTAGTCGCCCGCGTCCAGGGTCTGGAGGGCGTGCCACTCGGGGGAGTCAAAGAGGTTGGTCCGGCCGGAGGCCTTGTACTCGTCCCACTGCTTCTGGACGTCGGCCTTCAGCGCAGCGTGCTCAGGGCTGGTGTCCTCGTGGGCCAGAAGGCTCTCCACGGTGGAGGACAGGGCCTCGTCCATGGGGTTGTTGGCCTGCCTCTCGGGATCATAGGTGTTGAAGGCGCCGCCGCAGCGGTAGGTGTTGCCGCCCAGAGCAGGAAGCTTCTCCACCAGGATGACGCTGGCGCCGTTCTGAGCAGCCGACAGAGCGGCGCTGAGACCGGCACCGCCGCCGCCCACCACCAACACGTCAACAGTGGTGGTTTCCAGGGCGCCCTCCACCTTCTCCCCGCCGGCGGGAACGGCTTTCAGGGCCTCCACATCGCCACCGGCTTCCTCCACACAGGCGGCCACGGCCGCCAGAATGGCGTCAGAGGTGATGGTGGCGCCGGACACGGCGTCCACGCCCAGGCTCTGATACTGCACAATGGCCTCGGGGATGCCGGTGATGGCCGGATCGCTGATGCCGGCGCTCTCGGAATGCTCCACGATCTCCACCTTCTCGATGGCGTCGGCGGTAAAGGTGACAGACACCTTCACAGGGCCGTTTCTGCCGTCGGCGCTGGCCTCATAAGTACCTGCCGTGTAGGCGCCCTCCTGGGCGTCGGGGGTGGGGGTAGCGCTCTCCTTGGGACCCCCTCCGCAGCTGGACAGAAGCAGAGCCGCGCAGACCGCCAGAGCCGCGAGTCTTCTCTTTTTCATACCTTTTCTCCTTTCGAAATTGTCAAATTTCGGACAAAAAGCAGTATAGCAGGTTTGGCAAATTATTTCAATAGTTTTTGTAAATTTTACAAATTTGTTACATGGGTTCAAAAAGCGGCGCACTGCGGAAGAAAAATCCGCATTGCGCCGCTTTTTATAACTTGTTTGGATTTCGATTCGTTTGATGTTGTCTGTGTCTCCGGGAACGACTGCCCCCAGAAATACGGCCTTATACCATCAGCTCGCACACCAAGCGGGTATATTCCCCCATATCCTCCACCGGGAGGCCGGCAAGCAGCAGGGCCTGGTCATAGAGAAGCCGGGCGTACTTCCCCGCCTTGTCCGGGTCCTGGGCCACCGCCCGGGCCAGGGCGGAATAGGCCGGGCTGTCGGCGTTGAGCTCCAGCACCCGCTGGGCCTTCATACCGCCCATGCCCCCCTCCAGCTTCTGGAAATACTTCTCCATCTCCAGGGTGATGGGACCGTCGGTGGTGAGGCAGACCGCTCCCGACTTGAGCACCTGGGAAAGCCGCACCTCGTGGACCTTGTCCCCCAGAGCCTCCTTCACAAAGTCCAGCACGGACCTGTTGGCCTCGGTCTTCTTCTCTCCCTCGGCCTTCTCCTCCTCGCTCTGGGGAAGGGCCTCGGGGTCGGCGGCGTCCTGGAAGGGCACGCCGTCATACTCCCGCAGGGTCTGGACCAGGAACTGGTCCACCTCGTCGGTGAAGTACAGGATCTCATAGCCCTTGTCCAGCACCCGCTCGGCCTGGGGCAGGGCGCGGGCCATGCCCACGCTCTCGGCGCAGAGGTAGAAGATACCCTCCTGGCCCTCGGCCATCCGGTCCTTATATTCCCGCAGGCTCACCAGCTCCTCCCCCTTGGAGGAGGGGAACAGGAGCAGGTCCTGCAAAAGCTCCTTCTTAGCGCCGTACTGGTCCACCACCCCGTACTTGAGCTGCCGGGCAAAGCCCTTCCAGAACTTCAGGTACTTCTCCCGGTCCTCCTTCTGGAGCTTCAGCAACTCGGCCTTCACCTTCTTCTCCACGTTGCTCTCGATGATGTGAAGGGCCCGGGTGTGCTGAAGGGTCTCCCGGGAGATGTTGAGGGGCAGGTCGGCGGAATCCACCACGCCCGTTACAAAGGAGAAGGCGTCGGGCACCACCTGGGGGCACTTGTCCATAATGAGCACCCCGGAGGAATAGAGCTGAAGCCCCTTTTCATAGTCCTTGGTATAGTAATCATAGGGGGCGTGGGCAGGGATAAAGAGGAGGGCCTTGTACTCCATCTGGCCCTCGGCGGCGGTGTGGATGACCGCCAGCGGCTCCTCCCAGTCCCCGAACTTCTCCCGATAGAACTGGTTGTAATCCTCCGGCTTCACCTTGCTCTTGGGCCGGTTCCACAGAGGGATCATGGAGTTCAGGGTCTCCCACTCCCGGACGGTCTCATACTCCGGCTGATAGTCCTCCCCGGCGTCGGCGGGCTTCTCCTTCTGCCGAGAGTGCTCCACCTCCATACGGACAGGGGTGTGGACATAGTCGGAGTAGGTCTTGACCAGCTCCTGAAGCCGGTAGGTCTCCAGATACTCGCCGAATTTGTCCTCGTCGGTGTCCGGCTTGATGTGGAGGATGATGTCGGTACCCAGGGTCTCCTTGCCGCAGCTCTCCACGGTGTAGCCGTCGGCCCCGTCGGAGCGCCACTCCCAGGCCTCGTCCGCGCCGTAAGCCCTGGAACGCACCGTCACGGTGTCGGCCACCATGAAGGCGGAGTAAAAGCCCACGCCGAACTGGCCGATGATGTCCACCGCCCCGGCCCCCTTGGGCGCCTTTTCGGCCTTGGCCATCTCCTCCTTAAACTGAAGGGAGCCGCTTCTTGCGATGGTGCCCAGATTCTGCTCCAGCTCTTCCTTGGTCATGCCGATTCCATTGTCCCGGATGGTCAGGGTGCGGCTTTCCTTGTCGGGGATCAGGGTGATCTGAAAGTCCTTCCGCTTGATCCCCACCTTGTCGTCGGTGAGGGCCTTGTAGGCCAGCTTGTCCACCGCGTCGCTGGCGTTGGAGATCAGCTCCCGGAGAAAAATCTCCTTGTGGGTGTAGATAGAGTTGATCATCAGGTCCAGCAGACGCTTGCTCTCCGCCTTGAATTGCTTCTTCGCCATGATTTCTGCCTCCGTGTATGATAAATTTTTTGAAAACGGATTTGTGTCCCCTCATCCGCCCCCTTCGGGGGCACCTTCCCCGTAAACGGGGAAGACTTTAAGGTCATTCCTTTATTTGGCTTCCCCATTTATGGGGAAGCTGTCGAGCGAAGCGAGACTGATGAGGTCATTTCAATATGTTCCAAAAAACAGCGTTAGCACTCTGTTTCTTTGAGTGCTAACGCTATGATAGACCCTATGGCAGAAAAAAGCAAGTCCTTTCAAAAATTGTTTACAATTTACCACTGAAAGCTGGAGCCGTCCATGACCTCAACGTCCACATCCACCTTGGGCTCCCGGCCCCGCTGCTCCCGGCGGGCCTGGCGGCGCTCCGCCCGCTCCCGGTGACGCTTCTCCCGTTCCGCCCGGCGGGCCTCCCGTTCCCGAAGAAGGTCTTCCCGCTCCCGGAGAAGGGCCTCCCGCTCCTGCTCGGTCTCCCGGCGTGCCTCCTCGTCCTCCTCCTCTTCCAGGTCCTCTAACTCCTCGTCCAGATCCTCCAGCTCTTCCTCCAGGTCCTCCAGTTCCTCGTCCAGGGCCTCCAGCTCCTCATCCTCGTCGTCCTCCTCATCCCAATCGTCGCCGATGTGGATGGAAACGCCCTTTCCAAGCTTGCCCATGATCTGCCCCAGAATGTTTGCCCCCCGGTTCAGGGCCTCGATGCCCGCGCCCTTTCCGGCCTTGAGCACCGCCACGTCATAGGTCACCAGTTCCACCACCGGCCGCTGCTCGGGACTGCATTTCACCACGGCGCAGTCCTCGATCCGCACCAGCTTCTCCCGCAGCAGCTCCAGCGGCACATCCTCCCGGATGGTCACGGTGGCACAGTCCCGGATCACCAGGCCGTCCTCGGACTGCTCCAGCATAGAGGCGTCCACCACCACCACGGCCCGGTCCTCAATGGTGTTTCCGCCGATGACCTTCATCTCCGGGCAAATGAGGGTGAGCCGGCCCTCCCTGGACAGGGCCTCGGCCTTGTCCAGGGCCCGCTTGACTCCCCGAAGGCAGCCCTTGACCTGCAGGTACTCCACCCGCTCCAGCAGGGTCCCGCAGTCCTTGGTGGGCATGCTCAGGTCGCCCCCCACCCAGAGGCGGCTTCCGTGGCTGCGCAGCAGGCTCTCGGTAAGCTGGGCCTCCCCGTTCACGTAGGAGCACCCGTCCGGGATGGCCAAGATCCGCACGGTCTCGTCCACCAGCAGGGCGGCCTGCCCCACCTTGGACTTGCTCACCACCAGCTCACGGGTGACAAAGGACAGGTTCTTCTCGGCCATGACCTGGAAGTCGATCTCCGGGTCCAGGGCCACCACCCGGCGGGCGGCGTAATACCTCCCGTCCTGCCGGGCCCGCAGGTGGAAGGTGCCGTCCAGCACGGTGACCCCCTCCAGCCGGATACAGCCGTCCGGATAGGTGTCCACCGGCCCGTTGATGGTAAATCTGCCCGCCAGAATCCCCGCCACGCTCTCCGGGCAGATGACAGGGCCGTTGATGATCCCTCCCACCCAGCGCTTTAGGGTCTCCTCGCCGCCGGGCTCCACGGTGACCGGGCCGTTGAGGGTCATGTACTCCACGATCCCCTCGCCCACCCCCGCGGGGGTGGGGCCCACCTTCACGGGGCCGTTGATGGCCCTGGTCCGAAGAATCTCCCCCTCCGCGAGATTCAGGATGGTGCTGGAATTGATCTTGACCCCGAACTCCCGCAGGAGCGCCCGGGCCTCGGGGTTCACCACCAGGATCTTGCTGTTGATGATAATACTCTCATACCCCTCCAGCTTCTCCCGGGTCAGCTCCCGGGCGTCGCAGATCTTGGAGTCGATCACCATCTTCTTCTCACTCATATTCATATCCTCCTTGCTTCAAAGTGGTTTTTCTTCCTGCTTGTCCGTTGTCTCTCCCAGCCCCAGCCACAGGGTGAGCCGCTTCCGGGCCGAAGCCAGCCGGGAGCGCACCGTAGCTGGCGGCAGGTCGTAGAGCTCCCCCAGCTCAGTGGAATCGTAGCCCTGGAAATACCGCATCACGAAAAGGCCCCGCTCGTTGTCAGGCAGGCGGTCGATGAGCTCCCGGACCGCCGCCCTGGAGTAGTCCTCCTCCTTCACCAGGCGCATCAGCTCCTCCCCCTGAAGCTCTATCTCCCGGGAGAGCTTGCGCACCCGGTCGATAAAAAGCCGTTTCGCGGTGGTGTAGAGCCAGGCCCGTTTCTGGACCCGCTCCAGCCCCCGCCAGTCCTCCTGGTGGGTCATTGCCCGAAGAAAGGTCTCCTGACAGAGGTCCTCCGCTGTCCCAACATCTCCGGCCAGGGAGACACAGTATCGGAGCAGTGCCGACCAGTATGCTTTATAGAGCTCCTCCACCATGCTTCTCCCCCCTTGCCTTCATACTCTGTTGGTAAAACGGATAAGTCCGCCCAAGTGTTGATGTCTCTGTCCAAAAATTTAAAAATTTTCACTTTTTCTTTCCCCTTTCCGGCGCCTTCACCCATAAAACGCAGGAAAAGTGGGAAGTGTTGGGAGAGAAAGGAATTTTTTTGTTTTTTTCATTATAACACGGTTTGCCTTTTTCCGCAAAATACCGTATAATAAAGGAAAATGAAAGGATGTGGGGATATGCTGTTTCGACTGCTGGCCATAGGAGACGTGGTGGGGGATCCCGGTTTGGACTACCTGGAACGCCACCTGCGCTCCCTGAAAAAGTGGAAGGACGTCCACTTTACCGTGGTCAACGGGGAGAACGCCTCCGGGGTGGGCGTCACCCCCAAGCAGGCCCAGCTCATTCTGGACGCCGGGTGTGACGTCATCACCCTGGGCAACCACACCTGGAACAAGCTCCAGATCGCGGACTTTCTGGACGAGTGCCCCTACATTCTCCGCCCAGGCAACTACACCAGCCGGGTCCCCGGCAGGGGCTGGGGGATCTATGACGGTCCCCGGGGACTGCGGGTCGGGGTGATGAACCTCATCGGCCGCACCGAGATGGACGCCAACTTCGACAACCCCTTCACCGTGGCCGACAAGGCCCTGAAGGAAGCTGACGCCGATGTGTGGTTCCTGGACTTCCACGCCGAGGCCACCAGCGAGAAGGGAGCCATGGGCTTCTACCTGGACGGCCGGGTCCAGGCCGTGTGGGGCACCCACACCCACGTGCCCACCGCCGACACGCAAATTCTGCCCCAGGGCACCGGCTTCGTCTCCGACCTGGGCATGACCGGCCCGGCGGTCTCCGTGCTGGGCATCCCGCCCCACCAGGCCATCAACCGCTTTTTAGGAGGCCTCCCCGCCCGGTATGAGGCGGCCGAAGGGCCCTGTAAGCTCAACGCCGTCCTCTTCACCGTGGATACGGACACGAAGCAATGCGTGGCCGTGGAGCGGGTGGATATTCAGGAATAACCAAGGAGGTAACTCCCCATGCTTCACATCCTACACGCCGCCGACCTCCATCTGGACGCCCCCTTCGCCGCCCTGGACCCCGGGCAGGCCGCCCGGCGGCGGAGCGAGCAGCGGCTTCTGCTGGACAAGCTTGCCGACCTGGCCGCGGAGCGAAAGGCCGACCTGGTGCTCCTCTCGGGGGACCTGCTGGACTCGGAGCAGACCTACCGGGAGACCGCCCAAGCGCTGGCCGCCGCCCTGGGACGGATCGACGCCCCGGTGGTCATTGCCCCGGGCAACCACGACTACTATTCCCCCTCCTCCCTCTACGCCGCCTCCTTCTGGCCGGATAACGTACATATCTTCCGCTCGGAGGCGGTAGAGGTCCTGGACCTGCCGCAGGTGACGGTTTACGGCTCGGCCTTCACCTCCCCCTTCCGCGCCGCCTCCCCCCTCTCCGGCTTTCATGCCCCCTCTTCGGGTAAGCCGGCGGTGATGGTCCTCCACGGCGATGTGGATTCCCCGGGGAGCCGCTACTGCCCCATCACCCGCCAGGAGATCGCCCAAAGCGGCCTTACCTACCTGGCCCTGGGCCATATCCACGGCTGCTCCGGCCTCCGCCGGGAGGGGGACACCTGCTGGGCCTATCCCGGCTGTACCGAGGGCCGGGGCTTTGACGAGCTGGGGCCCAAGGGTGCCTTGTGGATCACCATCGGGGAGGATAACTCGGTGACCGCCGAATTTCTCCCCCTGTGTGAGCGGCGGTATGAGATCCTCACCTGCGACCTCACCGGGAAGGACCCCGCCGCCGCCATCGCGGAGACATTGCGGAGCGGAAGCCCCAAGGACGTCTGCCGCCTCATTCTCACCGGGGAGGCCGAAACGCCCGACCTTGCCGCCCTCACCGCCCTGGCCGGCCCCTGCCGTATGGCGGTGACCCTCCTGGACCACACCCGGGTCCCCCGTGATCTCTGGGCCCGGGAGAGTGAGGACACCCTCACCGGGCTGTTCCTCCGGGAGATGCGCCGCCGCCTGGACGCTGCCGCCGATGATACTGAAAGGGCCGCCCTGGACCGGGCCGTGCGCTTCGGTCTGGCCGCCCTGGAGCACGGGGAGGACACACCATGAAGATCATAGAGATGACCGCCACCTTCGGCTGTCTCAATAAGGCCACTCTCCGCCCCGGTGAGGGCTTTACCCTGGTGGAGGCCGCCAACGAATCGGGAAAATCCACCTGGTGCGCTTTCCTGCGGGCCATGCTCTACGGCTTCCCCGCCCGGGACAGGACCAAGGAGGGCCATCTGGCCGAAAAGACCCGCTATCAGCCCTGGTCGGGGGCCCCTATGGAGGGCACCCTGCGGCTGGAGTGGCAGGGCCGGGATATCACCCTCTACCGCGGTCCCAAGGGAAGTACGCCCTGGGCCGCCTTTTCGGCCGTCTACACCGCCACCGGCGAGGCCGTCCCCTCCCTCACCGCCGAAACCTGCGGCGAGACCCTCCTGGGGGTCTCCCGGGAGGTCTTTGAGCGCACTGCCTTTGTGGGCCAGGGCTCCGTCATCCTCTCCCCCAGCGCCGACCTGGAAAAGCGGGCCGCCGCTTTGGCCACCTCCGGGGAGGAGGAAGTTTCTTTCTCCCAGGTGGAGCGGACGCTGAAGGACTGGCTCAACCGCCGCCGTTCCAATTCCCGCAACGGCCTCATTCCCCAGCTTGAGGGTAAGTTGGCTCAGATCGAGGACACCGTCGAACAGCAGAGCGGCCTGCTGCGCCGCCAGGGAGAGGCCCTTCAGCGGCAGGAGGAGCTTACCGCCCAAAGGGATACCTTGAAGGCCCAGCTGGAGACCCTCAAAGCGCGGCAGGACAGGCAGCTCTCCACCCGCCGGGCCAAGGCCCAGGAGGACTATGACGAGCTTCTTTCCCGGGTGGAGCAGCTGAAAAAGACCGTTCAGGACCTCCCGGACGCCGAGACCCTGCGGACCGCCCAGGGGGACCTGAGCTTCCTCAACACCCTCACCGCCAACCTGCGGCAGGCCGACAAAGCCGCCCCCGAGGCTCTGGCCAAGGCCCGCCAGGCTGAGGAGGAGGCGGACAGCGATCCCTGCTTCCCCCATCAGGATCCCCGTTTTGCCGCCGCCCAGGCCCAGAGAGACCATGACGAGGCGGCCAGGCAGATAAAAAAAGGCCCCTCTCCCTTGTTCGGGCTCCTCCTCCCGCTCATGGCCACCCTGGGAGCCCTCGGATACGATCACTTCCTGGCCCAGCCCGCTCCGTCCTATGCCGCCCCCCGGTATGCCCTTTCCCTTCCCTGGGCCGTGGGTGGCTTGGGGCTCGGCGCTTTCGTGATGCTGGCTCTCTTCTTGGCCCGCCGGAGCAAAAGGAAGAAGCTTTCCGCCCTCCTCTCCCGCTATGACGCCCAAACTCCCGATGATATTTTGACCCGGGCCGCCGATTACAACAAAAAGGTGGAGACTGCCCAGGAGCTCCGCCGGATATATCAGGCGGTGGAGACGGAACGCTCCAAGCTTCTTACCCAGAAGGAGGAGCTCACCGCCCAGCTCCTGGCCCTGGTCCACTCTTTCGCCCCCGAGGTCACCGACGCCTTCGGCGTGTCCGCCGCCCTCAGCCGGGCCCTCCAGCAGGGAGAGGCCTACCGGCTGGCCCAGAGTGAATTTTCCGCCGCCGAGCGGCTCCTGTCCGCACTTCCCGCCCCCCAGTCCGCCGGACTCCCCCTTTCCGCCGCCGACCTCGCCCCCACCGGGGAGGATCCGGCGGAGCTGGCAGTCCGGCTCAAGGAGGCCGAGGATGCCTTGGGGCAGGCCCGGCAGCTCAGCGCCCAGCTTTACGGAGAGCTCAGCGCCATGGGAGATCCCGCCCGTTGGGAGGGGGAAAAGGCCGCTCTCACTCAGGAGCTGGAGCGCCGCCAGGAGGAGTACGATGCCCTGGCCATCGCCCTGGACGCCCTGCAGGAGGCCGGCTCCCAGCTCCAGGAGCGGTTCTCCCCCGCCATCAACCAGCGTGCCGGGGCGTATCTTTCCACCCTCACCGGGGGAAAATACGATACAGCCACCCTCACCCGGCAGTTCCAGGCCTCCGCGCGGGAGACGGGAGACGCCGCCCCCCGGCAGGACCTGGCCCTCTCGGGCGGTGCCGCCCAACAGCTCTATCTGGCCGCCCGGCTGGCCATGTGCGACCTGGCCCTGCCCCAGGAGGAGCCCTGCCCCATCCTTCTGGACGACGTGCTGGACGCCTTTGACGACGCGCGGGCCAAGCTGGCCCTCACCTGCTTCCTGGAGACCGCTCAGCGCCGCCAGGTCCTGCTCTTCACCTGCCACAGCCGGGAGAAGGAGCTGCTCAACTCCGCCCCGGTGACCGTGGTAAATCTATAAAGGCAGCCCACCTTCTTCCCTTCCCCGGTTGCATTTTTCTTCCCAATGTGTTACAATAACTCATTCTTATCTTTTATTTGGAGCTGATCCCCATGAACGACGAAGCCCTGAATCCCTTCGAGGGAGAGGAGCCCGACCCCCAGAAGGGTTCCTTCCGAATGGACCTCTATTTCTGGATGCAGGCCCTGGCGGTCGCTTTGGTGGCCCTGATCCTCACCTTCACTCTGGCCGGCCGGGTCATCAAGGTGGTAGGAGACTCCATGCTCCCCACACTTCATGAAAACGACCTGATGCTTCTCCAGTCCATCGGCTACACCCCCAAGCAGGGGGACATCGTGGTATTGCGGAAATCCTCTTTTATGTCTGACCCCGTGGTCAAACGGGTCATCGCCACCGAGGGCCAGCACGTGACAGTGGACTACATGAACCACTGTGTCCTGGTGGACGGGGTCCCCTTGGAGGAGCCTTATATTCTGGAGCTGATGCAGGACCCCAACCGCTCCGACATGCCCGTGGTGGATGTGACGGTGCCCGAAGGCTCCATCTATGTGCTGGGAGACAACCGAAACCACTCCTCCGACTCCCGCAGCGAGCGGCTGGGCACAGTGGACACCCGGTATGTGCTGGGCCGGGTCCTTTGTATTCTGCTCCCCTTTGACCATTTCGGCGCAGTCGAATAATCGGATCAAAAAAATTCCGAACCCCAAAGTGAGGGTTCGGAATTTTTATTCTCTCCTGCTGTTGTTACATTTTCTCGGGGGCCGTGACCCCAATAAGGTTCAAGCCGTTTTCCAGCACGCCGCGCACCGAGTCGGCCAGCTTCAGCCGGGCCGCCTGGAGGGCGGGATCGTCCACCATACAGCGGCAGGAATTGTAGAACCGGTGGAAATCCCCGGCCAGGGCCACCAGATAGCGGTTGATCTGAGAGGGGTCCAGCTCCCTCCCCGCCAGCTTCAGCTCCTCGGGGAACCGGGCGATGGTTTTCAGCAGGGCAAGCTCTTCCGGGGTCTGAAGCAGTGTGGCGTCCACCTCCGCGGCGGCGGGGACCGAGATTCCCTTGGTCTCCACCACCTTGGCCACCAGGGAGCAGATCCGGGCGTGGGCGTACTGCACGTAATAGACCGGGTTCTCACTGTCCTCCCGAACGGCCAGGTCCAGGTCAAAGTCCACCGCCACGGTGGGCTTGGAGGCGTTGAAGAAGAACCGGGCGGCGTCCACGCTCACCTCGTCCAGCAGGTCGTGGAGGGCGATGGCCTTGCCCGAGCGCTTGCTCATGCGGACGGGCTGGCCGTCCTGGAGCAGGTTCACCAGCTGCATAAGGATGATGACCAGCCGGTTCGAGCCGTCCAGGCCCAGGCCGTCCAGAGCGGCCTGGAGCCGGTGGACATGGCCGTGGTGGTCGGCTCCCCAGACGTTGATGGCCGTGTCAAAGCCCCGCTTCTCCAGCTTGTTGCGGTGGTAGGCGATGTCGGCGGCAAAGTAGGTGTAGAAGCCGTTGGCCCGGCGGAGCACGTCGTCCTTCAGCTCCAGCTTGTCCACCTGCTCGGGGGTCTTTCCCTCCCGCAGGTACTTCTCCCGGAGAAGCCCCGAGGTCCTGAGCCAGAGAGCCCCCTCCGCCTCGTAGGTCCAGCCCTTCTCCGTGAGGAGGTTCACAGTCTCAGCCACATAGCCGCTGTCGTGGAGGGTGGACTCCAAAAACCATTCATCGTACTCGATCTTATACCGGCGGAGATCCTCCTTCATCTTGGGCAGATTGGCCTTCAGGCCGAACTGGGCCATGGCCTCCTGCCGTTCCTCCTCGCTCTTCTCCAGCCAGGAATCTCCGAACTGGGCCCGAAAATCCCGGGCCAGCTCCCGGATATCCTCCCCCTGGTAGCCGTCGGCGGGGAACTCCACCGCCTCCTCCCCCAGGATGAGCTGCCGATACCGGGCGTCGATGGACAGGGCGAACTTATGGATCTGGTTTCCGGCGTCGTTCACATAGAACTCCCGCCAGACCTCATAGCCCAGCCGCTCCAGCACGCTGGCCACCGCGTCTCCCAGCACGCCGCCCCGGGCGTTGCCCATATGCATGGGGCCGGTGGGGTTGGCGGATACAAACTCCACCATCACCCTTTTCCCCTTGCCCTCACAGCTCTTGCCGTAGGTCAGGCCTCCCGCCTCCACCGCGGCCAGAACCTCTGAAAACCAGTGCTTGCCCAGGGTAAAGTTGAGAAAGCCGGGTCCGGCCATCTCCATCTTGTCAAAGTAGGTGCCCTCCAGGACCATATGGTCCATCAAAAGCTGGGCGATCTCCCGGGGAGATTTTCCCAGTGCCTTGGCCCCCGCCATGGCGAAGGAGGTGGCGTAATCCCCGTGGGCGGTGTCCTTGGGAATGTCCACCTGGCCCCGGATCTGGGCTCCGGCGGGGAGCAGCCCGGCCTGGGCCGCTTTCTCGTAGGCGCTCTGCGTCAGAGCGGCCACCTGCTCCCGGGCCGCCAGGATCAAATTCTCACACATATCGGTCCATCCTTTTTCTTCATAGTGAAAGGCCTCCCGGCCCAGATAGGGGACGGGAGGCCGTTGTTTCTTCGCCGGGCAGGGCTCAGAAGTACTTCTTCACCCCGTCGGAAGCCAAAGAGGTGTCGGCGCTGATGGTGACGGTGAAGTTGATGCCGTTCTTCTCCCCAAAGGCATTGAGCCAATCCAGGAACTTCTCCACCTCAGGGTCCTCAGCCGAGACGTTGACCAGCTTGGTCAGGCTCTCAATAAAAACCTTGGTAATGTCATAGTTGCCCGCGTGCAGGCCGCTGATAAAGCCCTTGAGCATATCGAAGCTGCTGATCGCGTACTCCTTGGCCTCAATGAGGCGGATCTGATAGTGAATGTCGTAGGTCAACTTGTTGCCGTGCTCAATGCACACCACGCTGCCGCTCTCGTTCTTTGCGGCGGAATTGATAAGCTCGATCATCTGCTTGGTTTTGCCGGTCCCCTTGACCCCCATGATCACTCTTACCATAGTCGATCACTCCTTCGTTTTATCCTCGGAATCGTTTCCGGGAGTTCTGTCTCTATTCTACCATGACCTGGATTCGGTTTCAACCGTTTTCCATGAATTCATGGAAAATTTCCTTTTTCGCCGGGGCAAACTTCATATCCTTCGCTCCGGCCAGGGCCGACCGCTCACTCATTCCGTTGCCCCTCCTTTCCCAACAAAAGCTGAGGACCGCCTTTTTGGGGCCCCTTTTTGATCAGCAGCCCAGCCGCTTTTCCAGCTCGGCCTTCTGGCTCTCGTAGCCGGGCTTGCCCAGAAGAGCGTACATGTTGTTCTTGTAGGCCTCCACCCCGGGCTGGTCGAAGGGGTTGACCCCCAGCAGGTAGCCCGAGATGCCGCAGGTGAACTCAAAGAAGTAGATCAGCTCGCCCAGGCTCTTCTCATCCCGGGAATCCACCGAGATGAGCACGTTGGGCACTCCGCCGTCCACGTGGGCCAGGGTGACCCCCCGCAGGGCCTGCTCGGCCACAAAGTCCAGAGATTTGCCCGAGAGGAAGTTGAGCCCGTCCACGTTCTCCGGGTCGTTGGGAATGGTGACCTTGCCCCGGCCCTTGTCAAAGCGGACCACGGTCTCCATCAGGATCCGCTCCCCCTGCTGGATGTACTGGCCCATGGAGTGCAGGTCGGCGGTAAACTCCACGCTGGCGGGGAAGAGTCCCTTGTGCTCCTTGCCCTCGCTCTCCCCAAAGAGCTGCTTCCACCACTCTCCAAAGAAGCGGAAGGCCGGCTCGTAGCAGGCCAGGATCTCGATCTTCTTGCCGCTCTCATAGAGGGCGTGCCGGGCGGCGGCGTACTGCCAGGCCGGGTTGTCCATGCCGGGCTTCGAGAGCTTTTCCATGCCCTCCCGGGCCCCCGCCATCAGCGCCTCAATGTCGATGCCGGCGGCGGCGATGGGTAACAGCCCCACGGCGGTGAGAACGCTGTAGCGTCCGCCCACATTATCGGGCACCACAAACTCCTCGTAGCCCTCCTTGTCGGCAAGACCCTTCAAGGCCCCCCGCTTGGCGTCGGTGGTGGCGTAGATCCGCTTCCGGGCCTCCTCCTTGCCGTACTTCTCCTCCAGCAGGGCCTTAAAGACCCGGAAGGCCACGGCGGGCTCGGTGGTAGTGCCCGACTTGGAGATCACGTTGATGGACCAGTCCACATCCTGGATGGCCTCCATCACCTCGGTCATGCCGTCGGAGGAAAGGCCGTTGCCCGCGAAGTAGATGGCGGGGCCGTCCTTCTTTGTCAGGTTGAAGTTGTTGGAGGTGAGGGTCTCAATCACCGCCCGGGCCCCCAGGTAGCTGCCGCCGATGCCGATGACCACCAGGGCCTGGGAGTCAGAACGGATCTTTTGGGCCGCCTTCTGAATGCGGGCAAACTCCTCCTTGTCGTAGTTTTCGGGCAGACGGACCCAGCCGGTAAAGTCGCTGCCGGCGCCGGTGCCCTTCACCAGCCACTCGTGGGCCTGCTTCAGGCCCTTCTCCTCCCCGATCCGCCAGCCGTCGGGCAGAAAGGGGCTTACGTTGGATAAATCAAGACGCAGCATACAGTATGACCTCCTATGTAAAATATGGAAACTGAGTCTCTCTGTCTGTGCCTCCATTATACACCATGCCGTCCAAATTGGAAAGTGGATTTTCCCCCTGTTTTTCTCTTTTTTCTTTTGCCAACCTCCGGTTACAAAAACCGTGCTAAACCTCCAAAAATCTCACATGGGCCGCAGGTTTTTGTTGAGCCTGTCCACCAGCCACAGAAACCGCTTTTCCCGTCCGGCCTCTGTCTTGGCGTCAAAATAGGCCCGGGCATAGGTCTTTTTCACCGACGGGGACATGGCCTGGAAGTTGGCAAAGGCCGGCTCATAGCCTTCCAGCAGGCCGCATAGAAAATCGACCTCCTTCTCCCCCACCGCCGTCATCAGGTCGGGGACGTCCCACTGGCCGTTTTCCCTGGCCTCCTGAATTTTCGCCCGCCCGAAGTCGGTCATAAGCCCCTTTTCCTCCAGGGCCTGGACCAGAGCCTTGTTCTTCTCCGACCATTTACTCTTCTCCCGGCGCTGAGAGAAATATTTCCGGTAGGATATTTCATCTACGCTCTGCATCTGCCCGTCGATCCAGCCGAAGCAGAGGGCCTCCTCCAGCGCCTCCCCGGCCTTGAGGGTCTTGGGGCCCCCCGCCTTGCCGAAAAGCAGCCAGATCCCTTCCGACCACGTGCAGTGCGCCGAAAGCCACGCCCGGAATGCCTCCCGGTCGGCAAATACCATATTCTCGCTCATGCTGCGCCCTCCTGTCCATATTTTTCTTCCCGCTCTGATTCTATCATACGGAAAGCCCCCGCGCAATCTGTTTTATACTGTTTCCCTCCCTTGCCCCCGCCGGGAAAATATGATAGAATATGGAAAACAGCGCCGGACATTCCCGGCCAGAGAAAGGGGAAACACCATGAAAACCATCACCTTGGGAAAGACCGGCATCACCACCCCCCAGAACGGCTTCGGGGCTCTGCCCATCCAACGGGTGGACATGGACACCGCCGTCCGCATCCTGAACCTGGCCCTGGAGGGGGGCATGACCTTCTTCGACACCGCCCGGGCCTACTCGGACAGCGAGGAAAAGCTGGGCGCCGCCTTCGCGGGCAAGCGGGACAGGCTCACCCTCTGCTCCAAGACCATGGCCCACACCCCGGAGAAATTCTGGGAGGACCTCCGCACCTCGCTGACCAACCTGAAAACCACCTATATCGACATCTACCAGTTCCACTGTGTGGACACCTGTTACCGCCCCGGGGACGGCACGGGCATGTACGAGGCCATGTTGGAGGCTAGGGAGAAGGGCATGATCCGCCACATCGGCGTTACGGCCCACAAGCTCGGCGTGGCCGAGGAGCTCGTGGAGAGCGGACTTTACGAGACCCTTCAGTTCCCCTTCAGCTATCTGGCCTCCGACCGGGACCTCGCCCTGGTCCGCCGCTGCGCCGAGCAGGGCATGGGCTTCATCGCCATGAAGGGCCTGTCCGGCGGGCTTCTCAACAACTCCGGCGCCTGCATGGCCTTTATGAGCCAGTTTGACAACGTGGTGCCCATCTGGGGGGTCCAGCGGGAGAGCGAGCTTCGGGAGTGGCTGAGCTATTTTGAGAGCACCCCCGCCCTCACCCCCGAATACCAGGCCATCATCGACGCCGACCGAAAGGAGCTTCTGGGGGACTTCTGCCGGGGCTGCGGCTACTGTGCCCCCTGCACCGTGGGCATCGTCATCAACCAGTGCGCCCGCATGTCCCAGATGATCCGCCGTGCCCCCTCCCAGAACTGGCTCTCCCCCCAGTGGCAGGCCGAGATGGCCAAGATCGACCAGTGCGTGGACTGCGGGGCCTGCATGAAGCGCTGCCCCTACGAGCTGAACATCCCCCAGCTTTTGCGGAAAAACTGGACGGACTATCAGGAGATCCTGTCCGGCAACCGCAAGGCCGAGTAATGATATATTTTACAAAAGAGCAGTCCCCCTTTCGGAAGTTTCCGAAAGGGGGACCTGTTTTGCGCGGCTTTGGAACGCTTCTTTTCTCGTTACAGCGCGGAAGGCTCTGCTTCAGGATCGTAGTCCATGACCCCGCTGAAATTGTTCACCGCTTCACTGAGGGTGAAATCGGTCTCGCCGTCGCCGGAAAGTTCCCCTCCTCCAAAGCCACCGCCCATGCCGGGGCTTCCGCCCATCTGGCTGGGATCAAAGCCCTCAGGGGGTTCCATTCCTCCATCGCCCTCCGGGCGTTCCGGGTGCTCTCCGCCGTTCTGGTTGGGGGCAAACCCCTCAGGCAGCTCCTGACCCTCAGGCCGATCCCCCCGGCCCTGGCCGGGGTCAAAACCCTCGGGCGGTTCCTGGCCCTCTCCACGTTCAAAGCCATCGGGCCGCTGTCCACCTGGGCCCATACCGCCCATTCCGGGTCGGCCATTCTCCTCCCAGGTGCCGTTCCAGCACTGCTGCCGGGCCTCGTCGGTGTAGCCGGTGACAGAAGCCGGGTCATAGACCCCGGCGGTCTCGGTGCCCGTCACGTCGCCCCCCACATAAAGCCGGTAGGTCTCCCCCTGCTTCAGGGTGGGGGCGGACAGGATAGCCCCCCGGTACTGCCGGGTGTGGCTCCCCGCTACCTCGTCCTGGTCCGGGTCAAAGGCGAAGACCACCTTGCCCTCGGTATCGGTGAGAATGATGGCCTCGTCCGAATTCTGGTAGGAGGCAAACTGGAGGTTCATCACGGCCTGTTGGGAACCGCTCTCCCCGTCAGCCTCAGCCCAGTCCATGGTGGAGCCCAGGGCCACCACCGTGCCCCCATTGATGAAGGAGCCGCAATCGGAATCCAGTCCGGCGTCGGCGGCCGGGTTGGCCAGGGAGATGACCGTCCCCCCGTTCACCACCAGGAAACCGTTGGAGTCCACCCCGTCCCCCTCATTGCCCAGGCCGGCCAGGATGTGGGTATTGCCGCCGTTAAAGGTGACCACCGACACCCCATCCTCGTTGACGTTGATGCCGTCATCCTGGGCAAAAATGTTGATGTTCCCTCCGTTCAGAGTCAGGTGAAGCTCGGTGTCCAGTCCCTCGAAGCCCGAGGTGATGTTCAGCACCCCGGTGCCCTCGGTCCCGCCGTCAATGCGCATGGTCACATAGGAGTAAAAGGCGGCGTCGGTCTTCCGCAGCTTCTTCTGGGTGACCCCGTCCTTCTTGTATTCGGTCTTCAGCATGCGGTATACATTGGTGCCGTTAAAATCATTCACCGTGCCGTCCAGGATGACCACATTGGCTCCGGCGTCCGAGGTATCCACCCCGGCGGAATATTCCTCCCGGTCCTCCCAGGTGTTGTCCCCCTCATAGACGCTGTAAAACACCAGGGCGGGGGCCACGGTACAGGTCACATTCACCCCGTTCAGCTCCAGGGTGACCTTAGCGTCAGGGTCGGTGAAGGTCTCGTCCGTATCTCCCAGGTCGATCCAGACCTGTCCGTGCCACTCTCCCTCCAGCCGGTAGGTCCCCGGCTGGGTGATGTGAAGCACGGCGTTCTCATAGGCCTCCGCCGCCGTGTGCATCATCTGGGAGGGGAAGCTGCTCTGCCCCATGCCCGAGGGCAGGGTGGCGAAGATATAGTCCTCATAACCCTCCGCTGTATAGTAGTAGGCCCATTCCCGGTCGTCGCCGTACTGCACCAGCTTGAAATCCTCCTGGGGCAGCTCGGGATAATAATAGATGTCGTGGGCGATATAGACCACGTCCTCCCCAGTGGGCTTGGTGCCGGTGTAGTATTCCGCGGGGGCGTTCTTCACCTCCTCGTGGGCCTGGGAGGGGTCCACGTTCCAAGTGTAGTCATACTCCGGCACCGCCTCCCCATCCAGGGTGGCCGAATGACTCCAGGTGCCGTCTCCGTTGTCAGAGGAGCTAAGGGAAATGACCCTCACCGCTCCATTGTCGGCGGCAGGCTCCCCGGTGGGGTCCGGGGCAGGACCTTGGGGGGTACAGGCCGTGAGGGCCAGGAGCAGGGAGAGCAGGCCAGGCAGGGCTTTGGGTGTTTTCATGGCAGATTCCGTCCTTTCAGATGTTCCGTCTTGGGGCTTGCAGGTGCCCATTATAGGCGGAAAATCCAAACAGAACTTGAAGAAAATAGAAACATCTTTTGAAAAAATCGTGAACTTTCTGTAATTTTCCTCACTTTTGTTGCAGAAACCGCCCTTTTGTAACGCAGAGAGCCCGCCGTTCCCGGCGGGCTCCCCTCTTTACCCGGCGGTCTCCCGCCCTTTTTTGTAAAGCCAGAAGGCCAGCGCCCCTCCGGCAATGGCGGTGAGAATGCCAACTATCAAAATAATGGTGGCGATGGTCACAAAGACCTGGCCCATGCCGCTGAGGACCGTGACCTGGTCACCGAAGGGAGAGGAGCCGAAAAGCTCCCCCGCCACCCCCGCAGGCAGGTCGATGACATTCCCCGCGCTGTCCACGGCGGAGGCGGCCCAGTTGTAGCCGTACATACCGTCCACTGCCACCCGGAACATCCGGCCAAAGGCGAACCGGGCGATTCCGCCCACCAGGGCGGTGCCCAGTCCACCCAGGGCCACGTACACCCCGAAAAGCCAGCCGTACCTTTTGGCCGCCCGGCCAGAATACCCCCACAAGCCGGAGGCCTCCCCGCCGCTCCCGGCCTTCTTCCCGGGCGGGGCCTGGGGCGGCAGCCCGCCCTCCCGGGCAGCCTGCTCCGGGGGCTTCTCCCCGCTGAGGAGCTGGTCCACCGTAATGTGGAAGGCCCCTGCCAGGGCCTTCAGCTTGGTGACCTCGGGGGTGGCTTCGTCCAGCTCCCACTTGCTCACCGCCTGGCGGGATACCCCGGCCAGCTCGGCCAGGGCCTCCTGGGAGAGCCCGGCGCGTTTGCGGTAATATTGAATGGTTTCACCCAATGTCATGGCTTGGTTCCTCCTTTTGCTTTCGGTAAGCCAAGCCTACCAAAAACCCGGTTGCGGCGCCACCAACCAGGGCTGGAACTTTCGCAACCAAGGGTTGCGGTGGGCTGTCACGCTACGCAAGGCTCTGGTCGCTCACTCGTTTTCCCCCCGATTCGGACTGGTCTCCGGGCCGCCTTGCGGCCCTGCGCTCGTCCTCGCTCCGATCCAGGAAGGTGGATATGCCACCGCTCAAGCTCCCTCGCAGCTCCTTGCCTCCGCGCTTCTTTCAGTTTTTCAAGCTCTGCATAGGCGCCGGGATACGCCCGCCCCGGCGGACAAAGTCCACGGCGGACTCGGGGTGGACCGGCATGATGGGGGCCGAGCCCAACAGCCCGCCAAACTCCACCGTGTCCCCCACCTTCTTGCCCGGGGCGGGGATGAGCCGCACGGCGGTGGTCTTGGAGTTGACCATGCCGATGGCCGCCTCGTCGGCGATGATGGCACTGAGGGTCTCGGCGCTGGTGTCCCCGGGCACGGCGATCATGTCCAGCCCCACGCTGCACACGCAGGTCATAGCCTCCAGCTTCTCCAGGGTGAGGGTGCCCTTCTGGGCGGCGGCGATCATGCCCTCGTCCTCGCTCACCGGGATGAAGGCGCCGCTGAGCCCGCCCACATGGGAGGACGCCATGACGCCCCCCTTCTTCACCGCGTCGTTGAGGAGTGCCAACGCCGCCGTGGTGCCGTGGGTGCCACAGGTCTCCAGGCCCATCTCCTCCAAGATCCGGGCCACGCTGTCCCCGATGGCGGGGGTGGGGGCCAGACTAAGGTCCACAATGCCAAAGGGCACCCCCAGCCGGGCGCTGGCCTCCTGGGCTACCAGCTGCCCCATGCGGGTAATGCGGAAGGCGGTCTTTTTCACGGTCTCGGCCACCACGTCGAAGGGGGCCCCCTTCACGCTCTGAAGGGCGTGGTACACCACCCCGGGGCCGGAAACGCCCACATTGATGACCCGGTCGGGCTCAGATACCCCGTGGAAGGCCCCCGCCATAAAGGGGTTGTCCTCCACGGCGTTGCAGAAGACCACCAGCTTGGCGCAGCCAAAGCCGTCCTGGGCGGCGGTCTTATCCGCCAGGTCCTTGATGGTCCGGCCCATGAGGGCCACCGCGTCCATGTTGATGCCCGCCTTGGTGGAGCCCACGT
>CAJUEU010000029.1 GCA_910585735.1 uncultured Oscillospiraceae bacterium
AAATCAGATAGTCCATGCCGTGCTTTTACACCTCCGTATTTGATTTTGATGTTTGGGCCATTGAGCCCCTCAAAAGGAGAAAACGATCTCATCCTTAATTTACACCGAATCTATTGTAAATCTCAAGTGCCTTTCTGTCAAGAAATTTCCCCTTTCTTGACAAACAAAAATCAAAAAAGCACACCCCGCACGCAAACTGTTTTCTTCCAAAGCCATGAACGGCAATGGATTTCAGCCGCCACAAATTTCCACTCAACAAACGCGAATAGAAACGGCTGTGGGGGCAAAGATACGCAAAGACATCTTGAAATTTTCCTTTTTTAAGATGTAAAAAACATCAAGGCACCTTGGTGTTAAAACACATAGTAAACTACAGCCTATGATTACATACCTTCAAGGGCAACGGCGCCGGCAGCGGAAATAAAAATATTAGGGTCAGGGCCTGACCGCGATCGTCAGGCCCTGACCCCCTCAAAAATAGATGCCATAGCGCCGCATCTGCTCGAAAATGATCCCCTCGACCCGGCGCAGCAGCCCCTCAGAATAAAAGCCTTGCAGGGACTTCAGCAGCTCCGTAACATCCTTTTTGTGGAAGGAAAGCTTCAGATAGGAGCCGTACAGGTCGTTGGCCGCCTCCACCTGTTCGTCAAAGGTCCGGGCGAAGGGCTTGGCCTGGACTGCTCCAATACAGGTGTATATATCCGCATCCTCTGGATAATCGTGAAGGTCAGACAACAGTGCCAGACCGTTATCGAAAATGGGGCACAGCCGGAATTTGCCGCTGTCCTCACCGCGGATCACAGCCAGGTTGTTGGTGTGGCGGTCCTCATTAAGGAAGAAGGCGTCCAGCTCTAACAGAGTGGTGAGATACTGCCCCACGTCGCTCAATCCTGTGACCCTTTCCACAAAGTTCACAGTATATTGGAGCCGCTCTTTGGGCTCTGTCATACGTCCAAGGGTTTGGGCCAATCCCTGGCCTTCGTGGGCTCGATGCAGTCGCTCCAGAGGGACCAGCATTTCCCCCTTTTTTCGGAAGTTCTCACTTTCACAGCCCCGAAGCTCACGGCCCTGATATTCGATCACCACAGGCTGGTACAGCACAAAATCATGTACGTTGGATCTTGTGAGCAGGTGAGATACTATGATCTCCGACAGTGCCTCATAGCCCATGTGGTCGGCCTTGTACCATTTCTCCTTCACCTGCCACTTGGGCTGGTCTCCCTTCGAGGTATGACCGGTGAGTGCCTCCTGGGGTACAGCATCCAGATTGATCCGCTCCATTAGCCCACCTTCCTTTCCGGGTAATATTGAATCTTAAGCCACATGTCGTCCTCTGCCGTCCTGCCCTTTGTTTTTTCAACGATTTGCAGCGGGTCATAGGATTCCAGCCCCAGCCGCCTCAATTCGGCCTTGAGAAGTCCCCGGCTTTGGGGAAAACAACGCTCTGACAGAAATATCTCAAAATCCTCCCAAGTGGGTTGCTCATTGGCCCCAAAGGCCCGAAGAAGAACATCCTGCGTTCGATTCTGGATCTTGACCTTCTGCCGGGCAAAATCCACATCGATCACCGTGCAGGGTTTTTGCCGATACATATAGGCCAACCGCATGGTATATCCTTTTTCGGGCGGATGATTCAAATATTTTATGAGAACCCGCCGGGAGGTCTGATAGCGGCAAGCGAGCTCGTCCAAAGTCGCTCCTTCCACCAGAAGCGTACGGATGTCGGCCACATCCGCTTCGGTAAATTTTTTCTTACGCCCGGCATGTCGGCTGTTTTTTTGCTTTATCGATGCCGCCAACCGCTTCAATTCTATGACATCATCTGTCCCAAAAAGCTCCAGGCAAAGCTGCCGATAATCCGTACCCTCCATTTTTCTCGCCTCAATTCATATATGTTACTTTATTAATTTAATCATAGTATATTCTATTTGCGGGCGATTGTCAATCCCTATTTAGTTTGCTTGTGCGTCTGGACCATCCAAGGTCATACGCGCGATGCTCCTGTCCCACAGTATGGCAAAAAATACAAGGCTCAATACCGAAATCTCCCTTCCCAATCTATCACAGCGAAGTTTCTTTCGGCTTTCGATCATTGCTGCCACAAAATTTGCCCTTACGCTGGACTTTTCCTGCCAAATAAGATATAATAAATGTGAAATTGCCAACTTTATAATCGAAATTTGAATACTATGATTTTATGAGCGGTTATCGCTCACCGTAGCATTTCAATAAAATCCTCCAGAAGCCTTGAAAACAAAGGATTTCTTGCAGTGTGTTCGCCTTATCCCTTTATTCGGTTTCACACAAGTTTACCCTTGCCCCAACTGCCCATAAGGGCAAAAACAAGGGCAAGAAAATCCCAGAAATTACTCAGGATAGAGTTGTGTTACAGGCTGGATTTCGAAGCCCAAATCTATCCCCTGAGCCAATTATAAGTATTTCAAAACCTTCAAAACAAGTAATAAAAAAGGGGGAGACATCACAATATCCGGGAAAACAGAGGGCAGCCACCGCACAGAGTGTGGGTATGTGGTCAAGGCACAGGTAGAGCTTCCCGCCTTGAAGCACCAAATTTCGGATGACTGGCATTATGATACGGATCACGGCTCAATAGGCCATTGGCACACATGTAAAAATTGTGAAGATATTTTTGGCCTTGAACATCACGCGGAGGATGCGGGGGTAGTAACCAAGGCCCCCACCGCCACCACGCCGGGGCTCAA
The DNA here is from genome assembly GCA_910585735.1 of uncultured Oscillospiraceae bacterium. Lineage (GTDB taxonomy): Bacteria > Bacillota > Clostridia > Oscillospirales > Oscillospiraceae > Vermiculatibacterium. The sequence goes on from CAJUEU010000029.1 coordinate 2,724, forward strand.
GACCTTTCCCTGCACCCTGTGTGGGTGGACCAGGACCGAAGCGGTCCCCGCGACGGGCAGGCCGGTAGACCCGGGGCCCGGCGTCACTACGCCGTCAGAGCCCCAAAAGTATGCCATCACCCTTCCAGAGGATCTCACGGGCGGAACCGTAACGGCAGATTTGGAAGCCGCCGAGGCCGGCAGCGAATTTACCTTAACCGCAGAGCCTCAGGAGGGCTTCCGGCTGCGTTTGTTGTCCGCTGCGGATACCAAGGGCAAAGAACTCGAGCTGACGGAGCAAAGCAATGGGAAATATACGTTTACCATGCCTGCTTCTGAGGTGAACGTGTCCGCGGTCTTTGAGAAATTGCCAAAGGAAAAGAAGGAGCTTCCCTTCACCGATGCGAAAGCGAATTCCTGGTACTACGCCGCGGTGGACCAGATGTATCAGGAGGGGCTCATGGGCGGCACGACCCAGACCACCTTCTCCCCCTCCACCCCGGCCAGCCGGGCCATGCTGGTCACTATCCTGTACCGTTTGGAGGGGGAGCCCACCATAACAGACCCCACCAGCTTCCCGGATGTGAAAGCGAAATGGAGCGCTCCGGCTATCGCCTGGGCGGCAGAGCATGAGATCGTACTGGGCTACGCGGATGGGAACTTTGGCCCCAATGACGAGATCACCCGGGAACAGGTGGCCGTCATTCTGTTTCGGTACGCTCAGTATAAGGGTTGGGACACTACGGCGAGAGGGGATCTGTCCCAGTATTCCGACAGTGGAAAAGTCCACAAGTATGCCCGGGAGGCTATGGAGTGGGCAGTTGGGACTGGACTGATGGGCGGCAGGACCCAGGACTGGCTGGCCCCTCGTGAGACCACCACCCGGGCCGAATTGGCCGTGATGCTGGTGAGATGGAACAGCAGCGTGGTATGATTTTATGAAAAAGCGGCGTCTGTCATATTCTGACTGACGCCGTTTTTCTTTCCTGAAATTGTCAATCAAAAATACGCATATAAAATTGCGCTGGGGCAAAGATATGCTCGGATTCTCGATCCGAACAAAATCCAAAATTCAGAAAAAAGAGGAGATGTCGATTATGAGTACCAATCCTGTTGTCCCCAGCGCTCGCGAGGCTCTGAACAAGTTCAAGATGGAGGCTGCTTCCCAGGTGGGTGTCAACCTCAAGCAGGGCTACAATGGCGACCTGACCGCCAAGGAGGCCGGCTCCGTGGGCGGCCAGATGGTCAAGAAGATGATCGAGTCCTACGAGAACGGCCTGAAGTAAGTCTTTCCCGACTGAAAAGAAAAAACGGCCGCGCAGGAGCCTGTTCCCAAATGGGAACAGGCTCCTGTCTTTTTTGCCTGAAAGTTGATCCTTTGCCTTGTATTTTTTCCGAAGAGCGTATATAATAAATTGATTTATCGCGGAAATTTAAGAAAATCTTTCTTTCTCTTTCCCTGCTCCGCTGATATAATAGGCCTATCAGCGGAACACCCAAAAACGAGAAAAGGAGCTGTTTTTATGCAGCGTTACGACTGCCTGGTCATCGGCGCCGGCTTTGCCGGAGCTACGGTGGCCGGAGAGCTGGCCCGGGCCGGAAAAAAGGTCCTGGTGCTGGAAAGGCGTCCTCACGTGGGTGGCAACGCCTACGACTGCCTGGACGATCACGGCGTGCTCATCCACAAGTATGGCCCTCACATCTTCCACACCAATGACAAGCGGGTCTTTGAATACCTCTCCCAATATACCGACTGGCTGGACTATCAGCACCGGGTGGTGGCCAATGTGCCCAAGGACGGCGCGCCCCGGGAGCGGCAGGAGTACCCGGTGCCCTTCAACCTCACCTCGCTGGAGACCGCCTTCGGCCCCGAAAAGGGTAGGGCCTTGGGGGAAAAGCTCATCTCCGCCTACGGCGCCGAGAAAAAGGTGACGATCCTGGAGCTTCGTCAGAGCAAGGACCCCGAGATCGCCGCCCTGGCCGACTACGTGTACGACCACGTTTTTGTCCAATACACCATGAAGCAGTGGGGCCAGACCCCCGAGGAGATCGACCCCAACACCACCGCCCGGGTGCCCGTGTTCCTCTCCCGGGACGACCGCTATTTTCAGGATAAATACCAGGGAATGCCCATCGAAGGCTATACCCCCCTCTTCCAGAAGCTCCTCCGCCACCCCAACATCACCCTGAAGCTGAGCGCCGATGCCAGGCGGCACCTGTCCCTGGAGGCCGGGAAGCTCCTTCTGGACGGAGAGCCCTTTGACGGCGCTGTGGTCTACACCGGCCAAGCCGACGAGCTCTTTGACTTCCAGTTCGGCCCCCTCCCCTACCGGACCCTGGATTTCCAATTCGAGACCTGGCAGGAGCAGCTCCCCGGCAAGCCGGTGCCCGCCGGGCGGCGTCCTCTTCCGGCCGGGGAATTCTATCAAACCCACGCCACGGTGAACTACACCATGGATAAGCCTTACACCCGGATCACCGAGTTCAAGCGGCTCACCGGCCAGGACCTGCCGGGGCTCACCACCATCATGAAGGAACACTCCCGTTCCTACACCGGGGCCCCCGGCGAGATCCCTTATTACGCCATCATCAACGAGGAAAACAACGCCCTCTACGCCAAATACAAGGCCGAGGCCGAGCGTTATCCCGATCTCCGCCTGCTGGGCCGGCTGGCCGAGTACAAATACTACAATATGGACGCCATTGTAGGCCGGGCGCTGGCTCTGGCGGATGAGCTGCTGGGAAGATAGGCAGCCTTTGGCTGCCGGGACAGTCGTTGACCGAAGGTCAATGACATCCCCCGGGGCTCTATGAAAAATCAGAGATAGGAGTAGGATCAGAATGGATAAAATACTCACCTTCGCGGTGCCCTGCTACAATTCCGCGGACTATATGGACCACTGTGTGGAGACTCTGCTCACCGGCGGAGAGGACATTGAGATCATCCTGGTGGACGATGGCTCCACCAAGGACGCCACCCCTCAGAAGTGCGACGAGTGGGCCGCCAAATACCCCGACATCGTCCGGGTCATCCACCAGCCCAACGGCGGCCACGGGGAGGGTGTCAACCAGGGTATCCGCAACGCCAGGGGCCTCTACTACAAGGTGGTGGACTCCGACGACTGGCTGGACACCGAGGCCCTTCAGAAAGTGCTCGACAAGCTGCGGGAGTGTGCCCGGTGGGAGTCCCCCCTGGACCTGCTCATTGCCAACTACGTCTACGAGCACGTGGAGGACAAGACCCAGAAGGTCATGGGCTACAAGAACGTGTTCCCCCAGGACCGGGTGTTCACCTGGGAGGAGATGGGCCGGTTCCGCCCCTCCCAGTACCTGCTGATGCACTCGGTGATCTACCGCACCCAGCTCCTGCGGGACTGCGGCCTGGAATTGCCCAAGCACACCTTCTACGTGGACAATATTTTTGTCTATGAGCCCCTGCCCTGGGTCAAGAGCATCTATTATATGGACCTGGACCTCTACCGCTACTTTATCGGCCGGGCCGACCAGTCGGTGAACGAGTCGGTAATGGTGGGCCGCATCGACCAGCAGCTCCGGGTGAACCGGCACATGATCGAAAAGCCCGATTTGAAGGCGGTCCAAGCCAAGAGCCCCAAGCTGGCCCGGTACATGACCAGCTATCTCTCCATGATGCTGACCATCTCCTCCATCTTCCTGAACATCGACGGCTCCCCCGAGGCCCTGGGCAAGCGCACCGAGCTGTGGGAGTACCTGCGGACAGTGGACCCCAAGCTCCACCACAAGATGAAGTACCGGGCCCTCTCGGCCTTCACCCTGCTCCCCGGCTACCAGGGGCGGAAGCTCACCATCTCGGTCTACCGCCTGGCCAGAAAGATCTATAAGTTTAACTGAGAATAGAGATAACAAAGCCCCGGGAGCGGTACGCTCCCGGGGCTTTGTTATGGTCGTTCCTATCCTTTGACCCGGAAAAGGCCGTGGCGGTTGCAGTAGGCAAAAATAGCCCCGCCGGGCCAGTAGGAAAGTCGGACCTCAGGCCGCTGCTCGGGATAGAGCTTGACCAGCTCCATCCGGTCATACCGCACCTGGGCAATGAAGGAGATATAGTGGTCCTTCTCCATGGGATGGTCCAGGGAGATCAGGGTCTGAAGGTCCCAGATCTCCACCTGGATCTCATGCTCTTCGTCGCACTCCTCGGCCTCCAGCGGGGGCAGGGCCACCCCGCAGCAGTGGAAGGCCCCCTCCCCAAAGGCGTGGATCACATTGCCGCACACCGGGCAGACATAGAATTTGCCCCGGAGGGGATTGCCCGCCCGGTTTTGGTTGGTGATCTGCTCCCCCGAGAGAAGCTCGGCCACCGACACCCCCAGAGCGGAACTCAGGGGCTCCAGAAGGCTCAGGTCGGGCAGGCCCCGGCCGGTCTCCCATTTACTCACCGCCTTGTCACTGACGGCGATGCGGTCGGCCAGCTGGCGCTGAGTCAACCCTTTTTTCTCCCGGAGGGTCTTGACGGCCGCCCCGGTCACATAGCTGTTCATATGGTTTCGCTCCTTTCTTCGGTATCAGAATACCAGACAAAGGACGCAATGGCAACCTACGGAGGGTAGAGTATGGTCAACCCAGGGTATAGGTCACATACCGATAGACCAGCCCGTCCTGCTCCAGGGGGGCTTCCGTGCCCACCGCCCGCCAGGCGGGGTCGGCGTCCAGATCAGGGAAGAAGGTGTCGGCCTCCGGGAAGGCGTGGCCGATTTTCGTTACATAGGCGGTATCGCAGTATGGGAGCAAGGCCTTGTAAACGCTGCCGCCTCCGATGACAAAGCTGTCGGCTGGGGCGACGGCCAAAAGGCTCTCCAGGTCGTGAAAGACCGTCCCTCCCTCGGCCGAAAAGCCGGGATCCCGGGACAGGATCAGGTTGTCCCGGTTCTTCAGGGGCCGGCCCCCAGGGAAGGTGGCCAGGGTCTTGCGGCCCAGGATCACCGGGTGGCCCAGGGTCAGCTCCTTGAACCGTTTCAGATCTTCTTTCAGGTAGCAGAGCTGGTCTCCGCCCTTTCCGATGGCCCAGTTCTGATCGACGGCTACGATGAGGTTCATGGCTTTCCTCCTTTAGGGTGCATTGTCGCGCTTCGCAAGGGGCTGGTCGCTCGGTCTCTTTCCCTCCGACTCGGACTGGTCTGCGGGCCGCCCTGCGGCCCTCCGCTCGTCCTCGCTCCAGTCCAAGCTCCCTCACAGCCCCTTGCTACACAGCCACTGGAATTTTCTCCTCCAGCGAATGGGCCTCATAGCCCTCCAGCTGGAAGGAGTTCTTGGTGAAAGCGTAGAAATCGGTGATGTCCGGGTCCATCCAGAGCTTGGGAGCCTCGTAGGGTGCCCGCTGGATGATCTCCTCCACGATGGGTACATGGCGGTCGTAGATGTGGGCGTCGGCGATGACGTGAATGAGCTCCCCCGCCTCCAGGCCGCTCACCTGGGCAAACATTTTCAGCAACGCGGCGTACTGCATCACGTTCCAGCCGTTGGCGGTGAGCATATCCTGGCTGCGCTGGTTCAGGATGCCGTTGAGGGTATTGCCGCTGACGTTGAAGGTCATGGAATAGGCGCAGGGCTGAAGGCCCATCTCCCGAAGGTCCTGGTGATTAAAGATATTGGTGACCATCCGCCGGGAGGCGGGGCTGTGCTTCAGGGTGTGGAGGATCCAGTCCACCTGGTCCATTTTCCCCTCGGGAAAGTCGTGCTTCACCCCAAGCTGGTAGCCGTAGGCCTTGCCGATGGAGCCGTCCGCGTCGGCCCAGGCGTCCCAGACGTGGCTGGAGAGGTCATGAATGTTGTTGGACTTCTTCTGCCAGATCCAAAGGAGCTCGTCAATGGCCGACTTGAGAAACTGCTTACGCACCGTAAGGATGGGAAACTCCTTCCGCAGGTCGTAGCGGTTCACCACCCCGAAGAGCTTCACCGTATGGGCGGGGGTTCCGTCCTCCCAGCGGGGACGGACGGGCAGGTCGGTGTCCCAGACCCCTTGGGACAGAATGTCTTTACAGTTCTGGATGAATACCTGGTCGGCGTAGCTCATGGTAAGGTCTCCTTTTCTTTGTTTGCTGGGTCTATCATAGCAAAAATCAGCCCACATGGCAAGAGAAAAGCCCCACCGTTTTTGAGGACAGCAGGGCGGCCGGACAGAGGGACGGTTCTTACTGTCGGCACGGCAGAAGAACCGTCCCTGCTGTCCGTGATGGGCAAAATTTGTTTATTCCTCCAGCGCCCAGATGTGCCGGTCCCACCGGGCGGGAAGGCAGGAAAGAGACCCAAACACCCCGATGACCAGGAAGAAAAGGGCCGCGCCGCCTCCCTTCCCTGCTCCAAAGAGGCTGACCCACAAACTATTGGGGGCCTGGGCGGTCATAAAGGGCACAAAGACCCTGTCCACCAGCCATCCTCCCAGCAGATACCCCACCGGGATGGTGAAAAATTGCAGAGTGTTCCGGGCCGAGTAGACCCGGCCCTGTATTTCGGGTGGGATGGTCTCCCGGAAGAGGGAGTCCATTCCGGCGTTCATCAGGGGGATGAAAAGCCATCCCAGCACCGCCCCAATACACCAGACCGGGAGGCTTTTCCCCAAGGCCAGAATGAAATTTTCGGTGGACATGGAAAAGAGCAGACTGTTGCAGATGACCCGCACCCGGCTTTTGGGCTTGGGAAGAGCCACCGCCAGCAGACCCCCAGTCAGGGAGGCCAGCCCGGTGAAGGTCTGGCATAGACCCAGAGCCTCCTCCCCACCCTTTGGAATGAGAAGGGCGGGCAGAGCCGCCTCAAACATGGAGGCGGTGAGGTTGATGACCGCCAGGAAAAGGATCAGGTCCAGCACCCCCCGGTGCTCCCGGAGATAGCGAAGTCCCTCCCTGGCGGCGGCCAGCAAGGGCTCAGGCTCCCCCTTCCCCTCCGTCTGCTCGGGGATGGGGATAAAAAAGAGCAGGCACACCGCCGCCAGGGTGAAGGTGCCCAGGTCGAAGAAAATCACGGCCTTCAACCCCACCAGAGTGTAGAGGGCCGTGGCCAATGCCGGGGTAAGGAGGCTCACCAAAGACCGGGCCAAGGCCTGGAGCCCTCCCATCCGCTGGTAATGCGCCCGGGGGGTGAGCAAGGTCACCGCCACCTCTGAGGCGGGCTGCTGCACCGTGTTCATGAGCCCATTGAGGGCGTTATTGAGATACAGGTGCCAGATCCGCAGGTTCCCTGTCACCAGGAGCCCCAGCACACAGAGGGTACACAGGGCGGCCAGGGCGTCACACACCAGCATGGTCCTTTTCTTGTTCCATCGGTCGCTGAGGGCCCCGGCAAAAATGCTGAGCACCACATAGGGGGCGTAAGCGCACACGGTGAGCATGGCGGTGGTAAGGGCCGAGCCGTACTGGCTGTACGACCACACCACCAGAGCAAAATTGGTCATGGCGCTGCCCAGATTGGACAGTGCCTGGGTGAGCCAGAGCAGCAGAATGTATCTGCACTCAGAGAAAAATGTTTTGTTCATGGCTTTGCTCCTTCTTTTATGATGTATAATGCTTTCTCATAAAAGCGCAAAGCCTAAGGGACTTACAGTTCCGGTCCGCTCCGCACAGGGGTCCCTCAGACCTTGCGCGGAGCCGGGACAATGCAGAGAGGCAAACGGATCATATCCTCACACTCCCAAAACAGATTCCGGCCTTGGCCGATAAGGCCATCATAGCACAAAAAAATTTGTCCCGCAAGGCGGGGATCTAATACCTCCCCTATGCTCGTTCCCAATGCACAAACTAGGGCGGGCCCATCCAGGCCCGCCCTGTGTACTACTTATCTTCTTTGATAAGCCCGTAGATACAGTAGACAGCACCCAAGGGCAGACAGACATATGATAAGATCAAAAACCAGCCGCCTATGATACCATACAGCCCGGCAATCAGCAATGCGATCCCCAAAAGAAGATTTTTTATTCCGGTCATTTTACTACACTCCCTTGTCAATACACCAATTCACAATACCCAGGTTCACTTAAATTATCAATTGCCGCTCCACTAAAAGACAAATCCGGCAAATTGGACAGGAAATTAACAATTACGTCTCCACCAATATACTTGTGCGCATATTGTGCAACAGCGTTTGCAGTCCCTACAGTATCTGGAGTACGAATATAGGCATCTATCTGAATATACCAAAGATAATAGTATGTCAAATTGCTAAGAACACGCGTAGGAACTGTATATGCTATACCCGCAGAAGGCGTTACCTTGGAACAAACCGCCTGATTAGTTAACTCATGGCTAACTCCATCTGATGTTTTATAGAAAGTACGGGCAGAGTTGTTATACAGTGAAAGGTTACCAGACCAACACATTGCCATTACGTCATCAAATACAAAGATAGGGTCAGTTGGGCTGTTCTTCCACTGTCCAATAGCGGATAGCTTAAACGCATCATATCCAGGCATATCCAATTTTGTGGATACAATAGTGCACCAAAATTTATCTGGACTAATAACATATGAAGCTGCTTTGTCATCCTTTTCCTCATCATACCATCCGTGGGTTTGCCCAATATCACATACAATTCCTTCGGGAATAAAGTTTGTTTCCTTCATTAAGTTAATAAGCTCATCTCGTTTCTCTTGTGATAAGTTGTTATCAACTTGCACATATTGACCTTCAATATAAAGGACATCCACACTATCACTACTATTGCTTTCTTCCAGTGCATAAACCGGGGCTGTCAGGGTCAAACACATAACCAGCGCCAGAAACATAGATACGAACTTTTTCATAAATATTAACCTCATTTATTTTTAAATTTTCGGGACGGTAGGGCGGTCGGACAGACTGATCCCTCATTATCGCTGCATTGGCTTTTCCTTTTCCTTCCCAGAAATCTGATGAGGACAATTTCCTTATATTTTTGAATCGGGACCATAGTCCCAAATCCATCATAACACGAATATTGTGCAAAGTCAACGAAAACAAAAAGATATTTTTAATAGTTATTTGTTCAATCTATTGAATCCTGTTTGGAGCAGACAAAAGTAACCCATAAAAGAATACACCGTCCCTTACACTGCAAGCCTTTGCTCCATCCCGGATTTTCCCTTGACAAACCGAATATTTATGCGTAGCATAGGGATAGACCGTATTTTTATCAAAAGAAAGAGGGATGCAGCATGGTCAATTACGGACAAGAGGCCTATGATTTTCTGGAGAAGCTCTCCTTCTCCCGGACCAGCGGCTCAGAGCTGGAGCACAAGGCGGCCAATATGATCGCCGACGAGATCAAGAGCTACGGTCTCGCCCCCACCTTGGAGCCCTTTGAGGTCAAGTGGGACAGGCCGGTCCACGCCCTGTTGAAGGTGACCTCCCCCGTAGAGGAGACCTTCACCGTCACCGGGCTCATCAACGCCGCCGATACCCCCGAGGGGGGCTGTGACGCGGAGTTTACCTACATGCGCCTTATTGACGAGCTCACCCTCCGCCAGGCCAAGGGGAAATTTGTCCTCCTCAACGACCGGCCCAGCGAGGAGAACTACAAAAAGCTGATGAAGGCGGGTATCGCCGGGTTCCTGTGGATGAACGGCTCCAGTCGGGACACCTACGAGAACTCCGACCTGGACACCATGCGCTACCGCCCCTCCTACCTCAAGCACGGCAAGGTCCCCGGCTTTGCCATCCGCATGATCGACGCTATGAGGCTCCTGCGGCTGAAGCCCCAAACCGTCCACTTTGAGCTCAAGACCGAGGAGTTCAAGTCCACCTCCTACAACGTGGTCACGATGGTGCCCGGCACCGATCTCAAGGACGAGACCATCGCCGTGGGCGGGCACTACGACAGCGTGGAGTTCAGCTTGGGCTCCTGGGACAACGGGGCGGGTACGGTGCAGGTGCTGGGGCTTTTGAAGCACCTCAGCCAGCATCCCCCCCGGCGTACCGTGAAGGCCATCCTCTTTGGCTCGGAGGAGATCGGGCTGGAGGGCTCCAAGGCCTACATGGCCGCCCACCCCGAGGAGGGGGAGAGCCTTCTGTGCATGGTGAACCTGGACGTGGGCGGCAACCTGCTGGGCAGCGAGTTCGCCATGGTCACCGCCACCTCCGCCGCCGAGGACTACCTTCGGGGCATCCTGAAAGAGGGGGGCTTCTCCCTGGAGCTCAAGCCCGGGGTCATGAGCAGCGACGGCACGGTCTTTGCCGACTACACCGTCCCCGCCATCAACTTTGCCTCCTACACCCCCCGGCAGGGCGGGTATATGCACACCCGGTACGACAACATGGACATGATCTCGGCGGACGTGCTGGACCACGAAGTACGCCAGCTCATCTACGTCTTTGCACGGCTCACCGACGCCGAGGTCTTCCCCATTGAGCGGAAAATTTCCGAGGAGATGCAGAAGGACATCGTCAAGTATTTCGGCGAGGGCCGCAGCCAGACCGAGAAGCGGAAAAAGGGCGAAAAGCCGGAGTCCGAGGGCAAGCCGGAGGAGAATTGATCCCTTCTCCCCCAATGGTTTTGGAGGACAGCTCTAAATTCCCTCTTGCATTTTGCGCCGCTTCGTGGTATCATAGCATCAATCTTGACATCAAAGGATCGGTGAGACCGCGTGGATGAACCTCCGCCCAGTCCCAATTACATAATCGTCCGGCTCAACAAGGACAGTCTTACCAAAGAGTAGGACTGTCCTTTTGCGCGCATTTTTCCTGTTTTGACCGTTTTTCAACCCGCCCCATCTATTTTCAGAAAGAGAGTGTGAGCAAGCCTTTATGGACCCAGCGAATCTAACTATGATCGTGATCCTCATTTTCCTCGTCATCTGCAGCGCCTTCTTCTCCGCCACCGAAACCGCCTTTACCTCCCTGAACCAGCTGCGGCTCAAGGCCAAGGCCGACAACGGCGACAAGCGTGCCGCCAGGACCCTCCGCCTGGCGGGAGACTATGACAACCTTATTTCCACCATCCTGGTGGGAAACAATATCGTAAACATCGTGGCCACCACCTTGTCCACCCTGCTTTTCGTGGAGGGTCTGAAGCTTCAAAACGGCGCGTTGGTCTCCACCGTGGTCATGACCGTGGTGGTTCTCATCTTCGGGGAGGTCTCCCCCAAGACCATCGCCAAGGATATCGCCGAGCCCTTTTCCATGTTCGCCACCCCCATCATCCGGGTGTTCATGGTGCTGCTCAGGCCGGTGACCGCTTTCCTCTCCCTGATCCAGCGGGGACTCAAAAAGCTGATCCATCCCACCGAAAGCGGCATCACCGAAGAAGAGCTGGCCGCCATGGTGGAGCAGGCCGAGAGTGAGGGCGGCCTGGACGAGCACGAGAGCGAGCTCATCCGTTCGGCCATTGAGTTCGGGGACATGGAGGTCCAGGAGATCCTCACCCCCCGGGTGGACGTCGTGGCGGTGGAGGATACCGTCACCGAGGAGGAGCTGGCCCGCGCCTTTGCCGAGAGCGGCTACTCCCGCCTGCCCGTCTACCACGAGGACGTGGACGACATCATTGGCGTCATCCATGAGAAAGATTTTTACGTGGCCCGTTTCCGGGGCCGGTTCGACATGAAAGCGCTTACCACCGCAGTGCTGTACACCACAGGAAACACCAAAATTTCCGACCTGCTGCGGATCCTCCAGCACAAGAAGGCCCACATGGTAGTGGTGGTGGACGAGTACGGCGGCACCGAGGGCATCTGCACACTGGAGGACATTGTGGAGGAGCTGGTGGGCGAGATCTGGGACGAGCACGACGAGATCATTGAGGACTTCAAGAAGCAGGAGGACGGCAGCTACCTCATCGCCTGCCACGCCGCCCTGGACGATCTTTACGAAATGTTCTCCCTCACGGGGGAGTGCGAGGCCAACACGGTGTCCGGCTGGGTGCTGGAGCAGGTGGGGCGGATCCCCGAGGAGGGGGACTCCTTCCGCGCCGACGGCCTGGAGGTGACGGTCACCAAGGTGGACCACCGGCGGGTGCTGGAGATCCGGGTGGTGGTCCTCCCCCAGGAGGAAAACGAGGACAAAGAGAAATAAAGAAAATCCCCCGAGGGTGTATCGAAAGGTACGACCCTCGGGGGAATTTTATAGCTATTTAAGAAGAACAAAGACAAGGGCGGCCTCGCCGCCAACGCAAATAAAGCTACTGTGCCCAGGCGTTTCCGGGTCGCTTGCGCAAAGCGCAAACGACCGGGGCAGTTGCTCCCTCGAAGGGGGAGTGACGCCCCAGGGGCCCAGGGACGTCATTCGCCCTTTGGGCGAACAACCGTCCCGGCAGCCAAAGGCTGCCCGGCGGCAGCGGGGCTGGCGGACCTATTCTAATCTTCCAGATAAGCCGGAAACATAATTGGCAAAGGTTTTTCTGGGGAGCCCGAGGGGCCAATCTTTTTACAAAAAGAGGCCCCTCGGGAAGAAAAACGGAATATCCTGAGCGGCTGATAGCCGCCCCTACAAAGAAGCAAGGGCCGCTTCCCTCAGCTGCCCTTGCTCGGTGTATCCTATCAGTCTGTGCCTTCCCCACTGTCAGGGCTGTCGGAAACCTCCGGGGTTGCTTCACCCGGCTCCGCCGCCGGGGGCTCTTCAAGGGCAGGCGGCTCCACAGGTTCGCTCACCATGTGGATGCTCTTGGCCTGAGGTTCCACCTCCCCGTAAAGGGCCTGGCGAGGCTTGGACTCCGAAGAGCCGTACGCCTCCATCTCGGCCGTAGCGGGGTCCCTCCCCTCCAGGATGGCCACCATCTCGGCCCCGGTGATGGTCTCCTTGGAGATCAGGTAGGCGGCCACCTTGTCCATATCCTCCCGGTTCTCGGTGAGGATCTTCACCGCCTCGTCATAGGCGTTGCTGATGATGACCCGCACCGCCTCGTCAATGTCGGCGGCGGTGTCCTGGGCGCAGTCGATGCCGTAGCCCCCGTCCAGGTATTGGCTCCGGCGGGAGGCCAGGGCCATCATGCCGAACTTCTCGCTCATGCCGTAGAGGGCCACCATGTTCCGGGCCAGGCCGGTGGCGTCCTGGATGTCCTGGGCGGCCCCGTTGGTCTCCTCGTCGAAGAACACCTGCTCGGCGGCCCGGCCGCCCATACTGGTGGTGATCTGGGCCAGGAGCTCCCGCTTGGTGGAGAGCACCTTGTCTTCCTCAGGAAGGTGCAGGGTGTAGCCCAGGGCCCCCTGGGTGTGGGGTACGATGGTGATCTTCTGCACCGGCTTGCCGTTTTTCTGCTTGTAGGCCACCATGGCATGGCCCACCTCGTGGTAGGCCACCAGCTTTTTCTCGAACTCGGTGAGGACGCTCCCCTTCTTCTCGCTGCCCACGATGACGAACTCAAAGGCGGCCAGCAGGTCCTCCTGGGTCACCAACTTCCGGCCCTTGCGGACGGCACGGAGGGCGGCCTCGTTGACCATGTTGGCCAGGTCGGCACCCACGCAGCCCGCGGTGGCCAGGGCGATCTTCTTCAGGTCCACGTCGTCCGAGAGCTTGATCTTCCGGGTATGGACCTGGAGAGTGGCGATCCGCCCCGCCAGGTTGGGCCGGTCGATGGTGATCCGCCGGTCGAACCGTCCGGGCCGGAGGAGGGCTTGGTCTAACACCTCGGGCCGGTTGGTGGCCCCCAGGACGATGACTCCCTTGGTGGGGTCGAAGCCGTCCAGCTCCGCCAGGAGCTGATTCAGGGTCTGCTCCCGCTCGTCGTTACCGCCACCGAACCGCTCGTTCCGGGACTTGCCGATGGTGTCGATCTCGTCAATGAAGATGATACAGGGGGCCATTTTACTGGCCTCCTTGAAGAGGTCCCTCACCCGGGACGCGCCCACGCCCACATACATCTCCACAAAGTCAGAGCCTGAGATGGAGAAGAAGGGCACGTTGGCCTCTCCGGCCACAGCCTTGGCCAGCAGGGTCTTGCCGGTGCCCGGAGGGCCTACCAGAAGAGCGCCCTTGGGCAGCTTGGCCCCGATCTCGGTATATTTGCCGGGATTGTGGAGGATGTCGATGATCTCCTGGAGAGATTCCTTGGCCTCGTCCTGTCCGGCCACGTCCCGGAAGGTGACCCCGGTGGTCTTCTCCACGTAGACCTTGGCGTTGGCCTTACCTACCCCGCCGGGGCCGCCCATCCCGCCCAAGCCTCCCATTTTGGAGGTCATGGAGCGCATCAGAAGGTAGAAAAGCCCCACCATCAGCACCGTGGGCAGAACATACGTCATAAGGACCGAGATAATGGGGGACAGGGGCTCCACATAAGGTTCCCCATACTGGGTGACCCCATGTTCCTCCAGCAGGCCGATCAGCCCGTCGTCCACCATGGGCACGCAGTAGTAGGAAAAGGAGCCGTCCCGGAGCTCGACCGCCTCTTCCAGGGCCGTCTTGGCCTCCTGAACAGCCTTCTTCAGCTCCTCACGGTTGGCCGCCGCCTCCTCAATGGGAGGAAGCGTGGTAAGATCGCTGCCCTCGTAGGCCGCCACCGCCGCCTCGTAGGCCCGCAGCGCCTCCTCCACCTCCCCGGCGGGGTCGATAGCCGTCACCTGGGAAAGGTCGGTATCCAGGTCCACCGGGGTGTAGGTGCCGTCCGGGTTCTCCACCAGCAGCGGATAGACGCTGTACTTGGAGGAGGACATGACCACCCGGGAGACCTTGTTCTCCATGACCAGCTGGCGGAAATCGCCGTAGGTCACCTCGGCGGCGTTCTTCCGGGTCCCGGCGCTTTGGATCTGGCTGATGAGGAAAAAGATGACCAGACCCCAAAGTATGGTGGAGAGCATGGCCAGATTTTTCGGCCCCCGGGGCGGCTGGTTGTTCTTTCCGTTGGGATCATTCCCCCGGTTATTTGGATTTTGATTGGGCATAAAAAAGCCCCCTTTACTTACGATAGTGGATACAGTAAAAGGTATCTTACCATAAATGGCAGGAAAAAACAAGGAAACGGGCTGTGAACTTTCTCTGAATTTTTCACTTTTCCTTTCCCGCGTTTTGTGATATAATGACCTTATCTATACGCTATCATACATCGGGAGGCCCGAATATGGACAAGCAGAAAAACTGGCGGGAGAAGCAGCAGGAGGACGACGGCATCATCGAAGGCCGCAACGCGGTGATCGAAGCCCTTCGGGCGGGCACTCCCATTGACAAGGTATACATCGCCAAGGGCACAGAGCCCGACGCCGCCCTGGGGCATATCGCCGCCAAGGCCCGGGAGGCGGGTGCCGCCGTGGTGGACTGCGACCGGCGGAAGCTGGACGGCATGAGCGTCACCCACGCCCACCAGGGGGTCATCGCCATCGCGGCCATTCGGGAATACGCCACCGTGGAGGACATTCTGAACGCCGCCCGGGAGAAGGGGGAGGCCCCTCTCATCGTGGTGTGCGACGAGCTTTCCGACCCCCACAACCTGGGGGCGGTGATCCGCACGGCCTACTGCGCCGGTGCTCACGGGGTCATCATCCCCAAGCGGCGTTCGGCGGGCCTCACCGCCGTGGTGGCCAAGACCAGCGCTGGGGCGGTAAGCCACCTGCCGGTGGCCAAGGTGGCCAACCTCACCGCCTGCCTCAAGGAGCTGAAGGAGGCGGGGGTATGGGTCTACGGCACGGCGGCCGACGCTAAACAGACCATCTACCAGGCCGACCTCCGTGGGAGCGCCGCCATCGTCATCGGCAGCGAGGGCAGCGGCATGAGCCGCCTGGTGCGGGAGACCTGCGACGTACTGCTCAGTATCCCCATGAAGGGCGAACTCAATTCCCTCAACGCCAGCGCCTCAGCGGCAATCCTGCTCTACGAGGCAGTTCGGCAGAGAATGGCTTAACAAAGGGGCCCCCGCGAAAGCGACCTTCCGCTTTCGTGGGGAGAGGACGAGCAACGAAATGAGTGAGCCTTGGACTTCAGTCCGAGGCGAAGGATATGAAGTTTGCGAGGACGAGGGGGTGACACCATGCCGACCAACCGGGACAATGAACAGAACAATGAAGAATACTCCCTGGAGGACATTCTGGCCGAGTTCGGCAGCGGCGCCCCCGAGTCGGGGGTAGCCCACAATCTGCCCTACACCCCCAAAGAAGAGGAGGAGGACCTGCGGGAGAAGCGGGAGGAAGCCTTCCTCTTCCCCCCCAAGCCCAAAAAGGCCTCGGAGCCCCCCAAAGCTTCCCCCCGGTCCAAACCGTCCGCCGGAAAGCGGGAGCAGCCCCGCCGGGAGCGGGTACCCTCCCCAGAGGAGCCCCGGTCCACCGGGGAGAACGTCACCGCCTTTCCCAAAAAGCCCATGCCCCCGGTCCGCCAGGAGGAAGCGGTCCCGCCGCCTCCCCCGGCGCCGGAGGAAGAACCCTCCCCCACCCAGCCCCGGAAGGAAAAGGTGGTAGAGGTCGCTTTTCCCTCCGCCCAGCCGGAAAACCCCGTGGCTGCGGGCCTGGACCAGCTCCGCAAAAAAGCCGACGATTTTGCCGACCATATGTTTGAGGAGGAGGGGGCCGAGGAGGACAAGTCGGTCCGCCGGGCCGAGCGGCTCATCCCCGGCGTGGACGTGGAGGAGGTCCCCCCGCTCCCCCGCCGGGAGCGAAAGCCCCGAAAGGTCCAGCCTCCCCCGCCCGACACGCCGCCCAGCGAGCTTCTGAAGCGGTACACCAAGGGCTTTCAGTCCTTGCGGGTGCGGTCCTGGCTTATGCTCTTCCCCCTCTTTTTTCTGCTCCTCCTCACCCTTGAGCCCTCCCTTCACTTTTTCCCCCAGCCGCTTTCCCAGCTTCTGGACCCGGTCCTTACCTGCTATGTGATGGCAGGGCTCCAGGGCGCGGTCATGCTGCTGGGGCTTGATACGCTGCTTTGGGGCCTCATCCGCCCCTTCCGGGGAAGGTCCGGCATGGA
This sequence comes from uncultured Oscillospiraceae bacterium, assembly GCA_910585735.1. GTDB lineage: Bacteria > Bacillota > Clostridia > Oscillospirales > Oscillospiraceae > Vermiculatibacterium. Next base: position 19,511 of record CAJUEU010000029.1, read on the forward strand.
CACCATGGCCGCCCTGGCCAATCTTTTGGTGCTCTCCGACGCTCTGGCCCTCCCCACCCTCTCGGGCGGGCAGCCGGGACGGATCCCCTTCTGCGCCGTGGCCGCCCTGAGCCTCTGGTGCGTCACGTACGGTGAGCTCCAGAAGCGGCGGGGCCAGCGGATGGCCTGCCGGGCGGCGGCTACCGCCTCGGAGCCTTACCTGGTCACCCGGGACGAGGGGGCCTGGAACAACCGGGACACCTATGCCAAATGGTCGGGTCCCCTGAAGGGCTTCGGCAGCCAGCTCCAGGCCGAGGACGGGGCCGAACGGATCTACCGGGTGATGGTTCCCCTTCTGGTCCTGGCCGCCTTCCTCTTCTCCCTTCTTTCCTCGGTGGGACACAACAGGCCGCAAAACCTGCTGTGGTGCCTCTCCGCCATTTTCACGGCGGCCTGTCCCCTGTCGTGTACCCTGTGCTTCGGCCTTCCCTGGCGGAAGCTCTCCCAGCGCTTGGGCAAAACGGGAGCCGCCCTGGCCGGGTGGCAGGGCGTGACCAACACCACCGGGGGGGCCAACCTGCTCCTCACCGACATCGACCTCTTCCCCGCGGGAAGCGTGACCCTCAACGGCATCAAGGTCTTTGGGACCTTCCCCCTGGAGCGGGTCATCTCCTATACCGCCTCGGTCATCCGTGACGCGGGCAGCGGCCTGGAAAAGACCTTTTACGACCTGCTCCGCTCCCAGGGGGCCATCTACCGCAAGGGGGAGCTCTTCACCGCCTACGAGGGCGGCGGAGCCTCCGAGGTCTTTGGCCGGGACCTGGTCCAGGTGGGCTCGGCCTCCTTCATGGTGCTTATGGACGTGGCCCTCCCCCCGGGGCTCAAGGTGAAAAACGCCGTGTTCTGCGCGGTGAATGGGGAACTGGCGGGCATTTTTGCCCTCAACTACCAGCTCCCCGGCACGGTGCCCCCCGCCCTGGACAGCCTCATCCACAACCGCATCACCCCCGTGCTGTGTACCCGGGACTTCAACCTGATCCCCTCCATGCTCCGCCAGCGGTTCAAGCTGCCGGTGGAAAAAATGGAATTTCCGGCGGTGGAGCGGCGGCGGGAGCTTTCCGACCCCCACCGTCCCCATTCCCAGACCCTCACCGCCGTCCTCTGCCGGGAGGGCCTGGGCCCCTATGCCGAGGCCATTGTGGGAGGCCGTCGGCTTCGTTCGGCGGTGCGGACCAGCACCGTCCTCGCCTGCCTGGGCTCCGGCGCCGGACTGTTGCTGGCCTTCTACCTCACCTTTATGGAGTCCTTCAGCTCCTTGACCCCGGTGAACCTGCTCATCTTCCTCCTGATGTGGCTGGTGCCCACCCCCCTCATTGGCGGCACTGTGGACCGTTACTGAACAAAGCCGCGGCGGTAAATCTATGGTAGATTTACCGCCGCGGCTTTGTCTATCGCTCGGCTATCATTTTTACCTTCAGCTCCCTTGCGGTGAGAAACTCCGCGTTAAGCGCCATCGTTGTCCTGGGATGCTGATAAATATCTGTGCCAACCGCAACTGGCTCATCAACCACATAGAGATAGCCCTTCTCCCCGCCGTCGTGAAAAATCCTTCCAGCCCCGTCGTAGGACAGGGTTTTCGGCTTGTGAGAAAACGCTTCCGCAAGCTCTCGCCATTGGGTGACCGTGCTGCCTGCTCGCAAAACCTCCAGGCGCACATTTGAGCCATGGTACCAGCTCCCGTTTTGAGCGATCTTGATTTCCATTCTTTCCCTCCTTGCAGCTGTCTTGCCGCCCTTCACTCCATCTGCTCGAAATCCTCCGCCGGATGCTTGCAGATGGGGCAGATGAAGTCTTCGGGCAGGGTGTCCCCCTCGTAGACATAGCCGCAGACCTTGCACACCCAGCGCTTTTTCTCGCTCTTCACCGGGGCCGCCGGGGGCTTGGGCTTGATGTGAGCCTGGTAGTAGGCGTAGGTGGCGCTGGGGACGCTGGAGACCACGTCTCCGTCCACCACATCGGCCAGGAACAGGGTGTGGGTCCCCAGGTCGGTGGTAGAGACCACCCAGCCGCTGAGCCAGGCGTTGACCCCCACGGTGGGCCGCAGGACCTCGTTCTCCCCCCGGACTACCCCGTCCAGACCGGCGAACTTGTCCGCCTCCCGCCCCGACTGGAAGCCAAAGCGCTGGAAGAGGGAAAAGTCCGCCTCCTCCGAAATGACCGAGAGGGTAACCCGTCTGCTCTTCATCAGCAGGTCGTGGGTATAGTTGCCCTTGTTCACCGTAAAGATGATACGGTTGGGGGTGGTGGTCACCTGCATCCCCGTGTTGATGATACAGCCGTTGTCCTTCTCCCCCTCCCGGGTGGTAAGCACAAAGAGTCCGTAACTCAGGGAGTACATGGCTTTTGTATTCTTCATAGAAGCTCCTCCTTTTCCGTGTTGCCCTTCTATTATGAGCATACCACACTTATTCTCCCTTGTCCACACAAAATCAGGAATTATTCCTGTTTATTTTTGTTCCCTGTAGAAAGCCCCCGCCGGAAACCTGTCCCGGCGGGGGCTTGAGCAGCATTTTCACTTGATTTCCTTGGTATCCACTTCGTTTTTCAGAAGGGCGGCAAACTGCTCCAGGGACATAGCCCCCAGGTCCTCGCCCGAGCGGTGCCGGACCGAGACCGTGCCGTTCTCCATGTCCCGGTCGCCGACGACCAGCATATAGGGGATCTTCTCCAGGGTGGCCTCCCGGATCTTCTTGCCTACCTTCTCGTTGCGGCCGTCCACCTCACAGCGGAAGCCCTGCTCGTCCAGCCTGGCCGAGATCTCCTTGGCGTACTCGGCGGCCCGGTCGGTGATGGGCAGGAGCTTCACCTGCACCGGGGCCAGCCACGCCGGGAAGGCCCCGGCA
>CAJUEU010000030.1 GCA_910585735.1 uncultured Oscillospiraceae bacterium
TATACTGCTGAAGAGATTGTTGGTCTTGCCGACTACATTGCCGGTGAGATCGATGATACTGACACCCAGTACAAGTTGGAGCAGGATACAACTGATGGTCATATTCTGAAGTTGTCCAGCAAGGCCAAGGGCGGCGAATGGACTGTGGTTGCCACTATCACCACTGTGGATACCATTTATGACGACACCGCTCTGGCTGGTAAGGTGACTGCTCTGGAGGGGCTGGTTGGCTCTGATGCTGTTGCCACCCAGATTGCCAACGCCATCGCCGCTCTGAAGCTGGCAGAGACCTATGCCACCAAGAACGAGGTCAAGGCGGTGTCTGATGCTATCGCTGTGCTGAACGGTACTGGTGAGGGCAGCGTGGACAAGAAGGTGGCAGACGCTGTGGCAGCTATCGTGGCAGACGCTCCCGAAGCGTATGACACGCTGAAGGAAATCTCTGACTGGATCAGTTCTCATGCTAACGATGCCAGCGCTATGAACACTCAGATCAACACCAACAAGACAGACATTGCCGCCCTGAAGGCTCTTGTGGGAGAGCTGCCTGAGAGTGCTGAGGCCAAGACCGTTGTGGCCTACATCGCCGAGGTGGTTGGCGCAAGCGTTGGTGAGCTGGGTGCTCTGGCCAGCAAAGACAAGGTGGCCAAGGCCGACCTTGCTGATGTCTTGAAGACCGAGCTGGAGGGCAAGGCGAACGACGCTGATCTGGCTGCTGTGGCTAAGAGCGGCGATGTGGCCGACCTAACGCAGGCTGAGGGAGCCTACTTCATTCTGAACTGCGGCAGCGCAACTGCTGTTATCTAATCAAGATAACTAAATAGTGCAGCAACAGAAACAAGCCCGCCTCGTCTTGATTGACGGGGCGGGCTTGTGATAAAGGAGGATTTATGAGCGCTATGGAATTTGAAGGCCGTGTACAGACCAAGCGTGACACGAGCGCAAACTGGACTGCGGCTGACCCTGTTCTTCTAAACGGAGAAGAAATCCTTGTTGACACTGCCAGCGGCGAAGTGCGCAAGAAGATCGGCGATGGGGCAAGTCCCTATACCAAACTGCCATTTGCAGATGAGGCCATCCGCAATCTGATTGGCGAAAAGGTGGCCGCAAATCAGGGCACCGAACATGCCGGGAAGATTTTGGGTATTGGCGCTGACGGCGTGGTGAAGCCGATCACAAACGCAGGCGGCGGGGGCGCTAAGACATGGGGCGATCTTGCCGGGAAAACAAGCTGAGTGAAAGGAGCTGACAACAATGGAGTATACGACAAAAGCGAATATGAAGAAGCCTGGGTATGACGATCCTGTTGATATTCAGGACATCAACGACAACTTTGACACAGTTGACGGACACATCGGAGCGTCTCTGGTGTCTGAGGACGGCGTACATGGACTGCGGTTCAACACGCAGGACGAGGTGCTTGAGGTTTACAACGAGAACACCGGCGCATGGGAGGAAGTGGCAGGCGGCGGTGGAGGCGGCATCGCTCCACTGGATGTGAGCGGTGTGACTGTAGACGTGGGCAACGGACGGGTCTATCTGAAGTGGAGCGATCCGGCGGACACTGAGATCCAGGGCACCGTTGTGTGCCAGTGGGGCGGCACAAAGCTGGTGCGGAAGGCTGGCAGCTATCCCACCGGTGTGAAGGACGGTGTGCTGGTGCTGGACAACACCGTGCGGGACGCCTATAAGACTACCGCATTTACAGACTCCGGCCTTACGAATGGCACGACTTACTATTACCAGTTCTTCCCCTACTCTACCGCGAAGACAGTGAATGTGAACGAGGTCAACCGCATCTCCGCTGCACCAAACCGGAAGAAGATTGGAGACATTCCTTCTCAGAGCGGCACACTGACCTACAACGGCAAGACACAGACCCCCAGTTGGACTGGGTATGACAGCAACAAGATGACCATTGGCGGCGTGACATCAAGTACTGACGCAGGGAGCTACACCGCAACATTTACTCCGCTGGATGACTACTGCTGGAGCGACGGCACCACAGCTGCTAAGAGTGTGCAGTGGACGATCGCCCGGCAGAGCACAGCTGTCCCAGCCCAGAACGGCACGTTGACATACAACGGCGGTTCGCAGACCCCCAGTTGGACTGGGTATGACAGCAACAAGATGACGCTGGGCGGCACCAATGCGGGCACCAATGCGGGCAGCTATAACGCTACATTTACCATTGGAGCGAACTACATCTGGTCAGACGGAACGACTTCGGTGAAGACGGTGGCGTGGAAGATCAACAAGAAGGCCGGGTCACTGAGCATCAGTCCAACCTCTATTACCTTGAACCTTGACAAGAAGACGGCTACGATCGCCGTGACACGTGAGGGCAATGGGGCGATCAGCGCCGTTTCCAGCAATACTGGAGTGGCTACGGCGAGTGTGAGCGGTACAACTGTTACGGTGAGCCATGTGAACCAGACCAACGGCAGTGCCACTATTACGGTGAAGGTCGCTGAAGGGACGAACCACTTGGCCCCAGCCAACAAAACCTGTGCTGTGACGGCAACGTTCATCGTCTCTACACTGAACGATAACTCCTGGGCGGCCATTCACTCCGTGTCGGCCAACGGCGCCAACTACTGGAGCGTTGGAGACCGGAAGAGTGTGCTTGTGAAGGGTACGGTGGGAACGCTGAGCGTGAATGCAACCTACTGGGTATACATTCTTGGGTTTAACCACAACAGCACTAAGGAGGGCACCGGTATCCACTTCGGCGGGTTCAAGACGGCCCAGACCGGCGGAACGGATATTTGCCTTGTTGACTCTAAATATAACACAGACGTCAATAACGGTTCAAAACTTTTCAATATGAATCACTGGGGTAGCTCATCTTCTCCATATAACACCAACTATGGCGGGTGGGCAGCCTGCGATATACGGTATGACATTCTGGGCAGCACAGACAAGGCTCCCACGCCTTACGGAAGCACTAAAACCACATCGGCAACGGGCCAAGATCCGTCAGCGGCCTGCGCTACCAACCCAGTGGCAAATACGCTGATGGCGGCGCTCCCCGCCGACCTGCGGGCGGTGATGCAGCCCATGACCAAGTACACAGACAATAAAGGCAACAGTTCTAATGTGGCGGCCAACGTAACCAAAACCATTGATTACCTTCCTCTTCTGTCCGAGTTTGAAATCTTTGGTGCACGCAGCTATGCCAACCAGTACGAGAAGGATTATCAGGCACAGTATGCCTATTACTCTGCTGGTAACTCTAAAGTGAAGTACCGGCATAGTTCGACGGGTTCCACTGCTCATTGGTGGGAGCGTTCCCCTCGTTGCCACGACAGCCTTAACTTCTGCCGTGTGAACACCAACGGCTACGCCACCAGTGGCAGTAGTGACAGTTCCTACGGGCTTGCCCCCGCTTTCAAAATCTAATCCAAAATCAAAAAAAATCCGCCAAGCGAAAGCTGGCGGATGGATTAGCTAAGAAAGTAAAAAAGCCAATCGCACCCGGCCTGCCGTGGGCCTTGCAGCCTGCGGCGGGTACGGAGCGTTATAATATACATTTCAGGAAAGAAAGGAGAAGGATATGTCAGTCCTAAAGGCACGGCGCTCTGAGAGCAGGGCGGAATATGTCAATGTCGCCAAAGAGATCTTTCAGGGCACCATAGACTTTCTATCACGGCTGTCCGCACGGTATTCCAGGCTGATGGCACCTTCGGTATCCGGGCTTGCATCGAAGGTACTTGAGCACGCAGAGGTCGCCAACAGCATCTACCCGACGGACAAGGTGAAGTGTGAGACGAGAGAGTATCACCTTGTGGAGGCGAGGGGCGCTTTGATGGCGCTCGACGTAGAGCTTGCGCAATGTTATGAGATCATGATGAAAAATCCAGAGGGCTGCTTCACAGGCGTGGACGGAAAACGGTCTGTCGCACCGGCGGAGGCAAAGCGCAAGCTGGAAAACATGGCGCAAAGGCTGGGCGAGCTGATCGATGAGGAGAACAGCAAGCTGACGGGCGTGATGAAGTCGGACAAGGAGCGGCTAAAAGCCGCAAAACGAGCCGCAAAGAAGGCGGCGGAAGAAATTTCTCAGGAAGGAACATAAAGTTTTGTCATATGGGTGTGTTTCTGTAAAACGTGTCGATTGCTCCGTGCAGTCGCTGTTCCACTGCTAATTGGTGGGAGCGTTCCCCTCATTACAACAACAGCAATAACTTCTGCCGTGTGAACACCAACGGCAACGCCAACAATAACAGTAGTGACAATTCCTACGGGCTTGCCCCCGATTTCGTATGCCGGAAACGGCTTGGGTCGCACACAGTAGCTCCATGAGTGAGCGAACTATGACCTATGCGAAAGGAGAAACACTTCCCGCTTGGTGCGCAAGCACCTGCAAAACTGCCATCTGATACCCCTGCACGAACGCCGCCGGGAAACTGAGCGTGCATGGCGGAGGACGCACCTCACTCTGTTTCATGTGTAGAGGGTCAAGCCGGTTAGACGGTGCCCTACAAGAACCGGTACAGGTGGCGAACAAAAATTATTATGAGTAGACGAAAAGGCAGATATGAAAGACGCCAGGAAAGGCGTGAAGAGAAACGCATCCAACGATGCGAGGAGGTCGGAGGGCTGAAGGAGGTCTTCGGGTACGGGGATCTCTATCAGGCAGGCAAGAAATGCTGCAACGGCGTGCGCTGGAAGAACAGCGTACAGCGGTTTGAGCTGCATCTGTTCTCCGGCACGGCCAGACGGCGGCGTGAGCTCATTGATGGAACGTGGACGCCGGGGCACTATGTGCATTTTACCCTGTGCGAGCGTGGAAAGGTGCGTCCCATCGACGCTCCACGCATTCAGGACAGGCAAGTACACAAGGTATACACGCAGAAAGTCCTTCTGCCACTGTACAGGCCACACATGATATACAACAACGGCGCAAGCCTGCCTGGAAAAGGGTTTGAGTTCTCCAAAAATGAACTCAAGAAAGACCTGCGCTGGCATTTCAGGCGGTATGGACGTGGGGGATGGGTCATCCTGATCGATTTCAAGCAGTTCTTCCCTTCTGTGTCTCACGAAGAGCTGTTCCGGCGGCATGACAGGTATATCCTCAATCAGGAAATCAGAAAAGTGGGCGACGATATTATCAATACGGTGCCCGGTGGGAAAGGAATGCCCCTTGGCGTTGAGCCGAGCCAGGCAGAAATGATCGCCTTCCCATCCGAGCTTGACAATTATATCAAATGCCAGCTTGGAATGCAATGCGGCGGCCACTATATGGACGATTATTACATCCTGGTGCCGCCGGGGCAAGACCCCAAGGAGATCATGAACCTTGTGAAGGTAAAAGCAGAGAGGCTGAAGCTGACTGTCAGCCTTGCAAAGTCGAAAATCATACCGCTAACAAAGCCATTTCGATACTGCAAGGCGAAATATACGCTGACAGAGACCGGGAAAGTCATCGTGAACGGCAACAGAGACAGTATGAAACGGGCAAGGAGAAAGATCAAGGCATTCCACAAGAAGATCCAGAACAGTGAAATGACATATGAAGACCTGTGGACTTCCGTGAATGGTATGCTGGCCTATTTTAAGGCCTATGATGACCATACAAGGGTACTGAAGCTGCGCAGGCTTTTCTATGCTATCTTCGGCTTTTCCTGCGAGAGGCTTGAAAACTTTAGAATGAGAGGAGCAGAACATGAAATATATCACACACAGGCGATTTAAGGGCGACGCTATCTGCGGACAGGTCAACATCCCGGCGCTCACCTCGCTGGAGAGCCTGAACGGCGTTATTATGCTTGGCGAGAAGGCTCTATGCTATGAGAAGAGTGAAAATGCCCATCAGTTCTTTGCCCAGAATGAGGACGGAGAAGGGCTGAAGCGGGGTCAACTGACCCAGGCCATCCAGAAAACGCTGGCAAGGCGTGACAAGCAGTATCAGGGGCGGTGGGACAGAGTGTGGGATGATCCAGTTTGTCAGAAATATAAGCGGGCAGACCATGAAGACTACTGGCTTTGGAACCACGACTGGTTCCAGGCGGACATTAACACGCTGCGCCATATCGCCGCATTGGTCGGCGCAAAGGAGGTTTGAAATCATGTATCGAATTATCAGTATGCAGGGCGATGAGATTGGCATGGTGGACGAGGTGTTGTACATCAAGGTCACCGAGAGCGGCAGCTTCTCCCCCTGCACTATGGAAGAAGCTGTGGGCGTGGCTGTGAACAGCGTAGCCTATAACCTGCTGGGGCATGAGGACATCGAGGGGACTGAAACCGTCATTGTGTCCAAGTGCGATGGCGCCTCCCTGGTAGCAAGCCAGCAGAAGGTGCTGGACAATATGCTTATCTCAATGCTGGAGGGCTAAGATATGAAAGAGAGAATGAAAGACCTTTATCAGGGTGGTTCCATCACAGCCTCTGGGCTGCTGAAGGCGCTTCATCAGGGATGGCTGACTCTTGAGGACGTGGTGGAGATCGTCGGCGAGAACAACGCCGCCGCCGTGATTCGTGACGCAAAGCTTCAGGAGATCTCCAAGGCCTGCAACGCCGTCATTGTATCCGGCATGGATATCACACTTGGCGAGGAAACTGTTCACTTCAATCTGAGCATTGAAGACCAGACTAACATTGCTAACCTGTTTCGTGTTGTGGAGCTGGGAGGTACAGCGTTCCCATACCAGTCAGACGGCGGCGTGTGTCGCATCTATACGGCGGCGGAAATCGCTCAAATCTACATCGCCGCCCAGACCCTTATCACCACTCAGACAACCTATCACAATGAATTGAAGTCTTATGTCCTTTCCTTGAAGGATACGGATAAGATCGCCGCCGTGACCTATGGCATGACGCTTCCCAAGAAATATCTCACTGAGATGCAGGCCAAGTTGGCTGTGGCTCAAGCGCAGATGGATGCCATTGTAGAGCGCATGAATGCGATGGTGAGCGATAATGCCGAGCAGTAAGGTGAGTAAGCGGCTCCTGAGCGTTCTTCTATGGGTGTGGGTTGGGGCTATTTACTTCTTCATGGAGGTTGTCTGGAAGACCGCACACGGAAGACCGGAGTCTATTAGCTGGACAATGTTTGCTTTGGCAATCGTGCTGGCTATCCCCATGGAACGATTCGGCGCAGAGCTTCCGTGGGAGATGCCGCTGCTGGCGCAATCGGTCGTGTGTGCGGGCGGCATCACTGTGGTGGAGTTCATGGCTGGCCTTATCCTGAATGTCTGGCTTGGGCTCGGAATTTGGGATTACACCGCCATGCGCTTCAATATCCTTGGGCAGGTATGCCCACAGTTCTTTGTGGTTTGGATCGCTCTGTCCATGTTTGGTATCGTGATGCTGGATTGGATGCGATATGTCATTGAGGGCGGAGAACGGCCACATTACAAGTTTATATGAATACCAAATGCGAGTTTGAAAAGAGGGTCGTACCATGTCGGTGCGGCCCTCAACATATAGTAGGAGGTGGTTCCGATGAATGAAGCAACTATCTGGAATTTCCTGAAATCAAACGGCCTGAACGACTATGGAGCCGCCGGTCTGATGGGAAACCTCTTTGCGGAGTCCGGCCTGAAACCGAACAATCTCCAGAACAGCTATGAGAGCGCTCTCAACATGAACGACAACGCCTACGTTTCTGCGGTGGACAGCGGAAGGTATACCAACTTCACCAATGACCGAGCCGGGTTTGGTCTGGCACAGTGGACATATCCATCCCGTAAGCAGGCTCTTCTCACCTTCTGCAAGGCCGCAGGAGCCTCGATCGGAGACCTTGAGGCGCAGCTCAAGTTCCTACTGAAGGAGCTGTCAGAGAGCTTCCCTGCCGTGCTGAAGGTGCTCAAGAGCGCTACGTCTGTACGGGAGGCTTCAAACGCCGTTCTGCTGAAGTTTGAACGGCCTGCCAATCAGAGCCAGGGCGTTCAGGACAAGCGCTGCTCTTTTGGGCAGGGGTACTACGACAAATATGCGCAGAAAGGAGTTGCAGAAAACAAAATGAGCATCAGTCCTTTGGTTACATACACGGGTTTGACCTTTAACTGTAACTCCCCCAGGAACCATGTGATCGACAGGCTGACCATTCACTGCTTTGTTGGGCAGGTGAACGCCAAGCGTGGGTGTGAGGTGTTCCAGAACAGCACAGCATCATCCTGTAATTATGTGGTTGGGTTTGACGGGAGCATCGGCCTGTCTGTGGACGAAAAGAACCGGAGCTGGTGTACTTCCAGTAAGGAGAATGACCACCGGGCAGTCACCATTGAGTGCGCCAGCGACAATTTCCATCCGTATGCAGTGACGGACAAAGCCTACGCCGCCCTGCTTGACCTTGTGACCGACATCTGCCAGCGCAATGGTAAGACAAAGCTGGTGTGGTTTGGGAACAAGGAGAAGGCTCTGGCCTACACGCCAAAGAATGATGAGATGGTCATGACTGTCCACAGGTGGTATACGAACAAGGCCTGCCCCGGCGATTGGCTGTATCAGCGGCACAACGTCATTATGGACGAGGTCAATTCCCGCCTTGCAAATGCCAAGGGCGGGACAAAGAACGACGAAAGCGAGGTACTGGAAATGAACATCACAAAAGACGAGCTGAAGGCTATGATCCGGGAAACCGTTGTGGAGGTGTACAACGAGCTGAACCCACTCTACGAGGACATCAAGGATGTGCCCGGATACTGGAAAGGCACCGCACAGAAGCTGCTGGACGCTGAGGCCGTGAACGGCGGCACCAGTAAGGAGGTCTGTGCGACTGACCTCAATCTGCGCCGGGAGACCCTGAAGGCGGCCATTATCGCTTCTTTGTACCACGACTATGAAGAGAGCGAAGGCGCAGAACGGGAGTAAGCCATTTGGCGAAAACTATAGGAGGAATACGATATGACTTGGAGTGATATTGCGAAGTGGATCATTTACACTGTCATCATCATCGCACCACTGGCCTACAACCTGGTGAAGTACGTGCGTATGGCGATGGAGGAGAAGAACTTTAAGCCCATTCTGAGCCTTGTGCTCGAACTGATGGAAACCGCCGAGGGTATGTATGACAGCGGCGCTGACCGTAAGGCTTGGGTGCTTTCTATGGTGAAGTCTACCGCAAAGGCTATCGGCTCATCTGTCAGCATGGACGAGGTCAGCAAGATGATCGATGACTTGTGTAAGATGAGCAAGAGCGTCAATATTGGCGCAAATGAAAAGAGTGAATAACAAGGGGGTGAAACTATGCCTATCAGCGAAATTAAAGACATGGTTGTAGCAGGCGGAGGCGTCCTGATCGTTCTGATGACCTTTGTTCAGATCACCCCCATCAAGGTAAATCCGTGGTCTTGGGTCGCCAAAATGTTTGGCAGACTGCTCAAGGCGTTTGGACGTGCTATCAATTCAGACGTTCTCACTGAGTTGGAAGATGTCAAGCGCCATCAGAGAGAGACACAGGAAAAGTTAGATAAGCACATCCGTGTCGATGATGAGCGTGACGCTGATAATCATCGACAAAGAATCCTGCGGTTCAACTCTGAATTGATCGATGGAAAAAATTTTACACATGAATATTTCACAGATGTGCTTGTAGAAATCGACGACTATGAGAGATACTGTGAGACGCATCCAGAGTATCGAAACAATCGTGCAGTTCTGGCGATTGCAAACATTAAGCGGGTATATAAAAGCCATGAGGCAAATAGCGACTTTCTGAAGTGACCGAATAATTCTGAGGGTACATTTTGCGGGCCATCCATTGTGGGTGTGCCCGCTTTTTTGCGAGCGAAAATAATAAGGGCATCGACTTGGCAATTACGCCAGTCGATGCCCTATTTTTATATGCCTATATTTGCCATTTGGAGGGACGTAGAGCGTCTCTTTTTTACGGGTGTACCCAGCACTTCCCTATGGGCAAAACGTGCCCTGGGGGCAAGCTGTGGCAGCGTAGCGTTAAAGATATGGTATGGTTTTTGCGTTCTTGCCAGAGAGGTGCTTTTCAATGTGCTCCTGCGCCCGCTCGGCAGTATCGAACCGCATCACATCGTCGAAGCTGTCGGTGTAATCCATGTCTTTATTTACGAAGTACCTTTCGGTTCCGAGCGTCACCACGATGTAATAGAAGCCCTTGTTCATTTTCATCACTCCATTTGTTTATTATATCAGAATATGTCGTTTCCTGCAAGCGTGATAAAAAAAGAAACGCCCCTGTTTACACAGAGGCGTTCTTCCTACATCAAGTCCCTTTTCATGATTTGTCGTAAAAGTGTCGTAAAACGGGATATTTTCTAACTGCTTATGGCCGGAAAGCATTGGCATCACTGAGTTTTACTCGGAGATGGGCTTCATCGTGGGGAAGGCAATGACATCCCGGATGGTATCGGCGCCGGTGAGGAGCATAACGCAGCGGTCGATGCCGATACCCAGGCCGCCCGTGGGGGGCATACCATACTCCAGGGCAGTAAGGAAGTCCTCGTCCATCATACCGGCCTCGTCGTCTCCCTTGGCCCGGGCCTCCACCTCCTTCTGGAAGCGGGCACGCTGGTCGATGGGGTCGTTGAGCTCGGAAAAGGCGTTGCCCATCTCGCTGTGGCAGATGAACAGCTCGAACCGCTCGGTGAGCCGGGGGTCCTTGGGGGACCGCTTAGCCAGAGGGGAGACGTCCACCGGGTGCATAGTAATAAAGGTAGGCTGGATCAGCTTCTCCTCCACCCGCTGGTCAAAGCACTCATAAAGGGCGTTGCCCCAGGTAGGCTCCTTGGTGGAGGGCAGCTCCACTCCAATGCCCTTGGCGGCGGCCACGGCCTCCTCGTCCGAGGAGATAGCCATAAAGTCGATGCCGCAATACTGCTTCACCGCCTCGTGCATGGGCAGACGGGGCCAGCCGGGAGCCAGGGACACTCTCTCCCCCAGCCACTCTACCTCATGGGTGCCCAGGATCCTCTGGGCGGCCGAGGACAACAACTCCTCAAAGAGGTCCATCATATCGTTAAAGTCCGCGTAGGCCTGATAGAGCTCCACCGTGGTAAACTCCGGGTTATGCTTGGGGTCCATACCCTCGTTGCGGAAAATACGGCCCAGGTCATAGACCCGGTCCATCCCGCCCACGATGAGCCGCTTCAGGGGCAGCTCGGTGGCGATACGAAGGAACATATCAATGTCCAGGGTGTTGTGATGGGTCACAAAAGGCCGGGCGGTGGCTCCACCCTGGATGGTGTTGAGCACGGGGGTCTCCACCTCGATGAAACCCCGACCATCCAGAAAGTCCCGGACATGCTTGATAAACTGGCTTCGGATGAGGAAATTCCGCTTGACCTCGGGATTGACGATGAGGTCCACATACCGCTGGCGGTAACGCAGCTCCTTGTCCTGGAGTCCGTGGAACTTCTCAGGAAGAGGCAGCAAAGACTTGGAGAGCAGAGTAATGTCTTTCGCCCGGACGCTCATCTCTCCCCGCTGGGTGCGGAAGACCTCGCCGTCCACGCCCACGATGTCACCGATGTCAAACTTCTTGAACTTCTTATAGACCGCCTCGTCCATCTCGTCCTGCCGGGCGTAGAGCTGGATGCGGCCATCCCGGTCCTGGAGATCGCAGAAGGAGACCTTGCCCATACCCCGCTTGGACATGAGCCGGCCGGCCACCTTCACGGGCTTCCCCTCCATGGCCTCAAAGTTGTCCTTGATCTGCTGGGAGGTGGCATCCCAGACAAAGCGGGTCTCCTGAAAAGGATCCTCCCCCGCCTCCTGGAGCTCAAAAAGCTTCTCCCGCCGAATCTTCAACAGCTCGCTCAGTTCGGGCTGCTGTTCCTGGTCCTTCCGTTCCTCTGCCATATCGTCTCTCTCCTATCCTTTGGTGCCGGGAGAATCCCCGGGAATCAATTCTTACTGACTTCTACGATCTTATAGCGAAGGGTCCCCACCGGGGCCTCCACAGTCACCTCAGTGCCCTTCTCCTTCCCCATCAGGGCCTTGCCGAAGGGGGAATCCTCCGAGATCCGGCCGTTCATGGGGTCGGCCTCCTGAGAGCCGACCACAGTATAGGTCTCCCGGGTGCCGTCCTCCAGGTCCTCCACGGTCACCTGACGGCCCAGGCTGACGGCATTCTCCGAGATCTCCTGCTCATCAATGATCACACAATTTTCCAGAATGGCCTCCACCTCAGCGATGCGGGAAAAAAGCTTTCCCTGCTCGTTTTTGGCCTCGTCATACTCGCTGTTCTCCGAAAGATCGCCGAAGGACCGGGCTTCCTTAATTAAGTCGGCGACCTCCTTTTCCCGAACGGTCTTCAGGTACTTCAGTTCCTCCTGGAGCTCAGAGAGCCGCTGAGGGGTCAGTTTGATCTGCTTTGCCATCTCGGTTTCGTCACCTTTCTGTTTTGTTAGAAAATAAAAGACTTCGTTTGGGCCCCAGAGCGGGGCCCGGCACGTTACTGTGTATTATATTGATTTTCCCCACTTCTGTCAAGGGATTTCCGCACCTTGATGCCGGAAAGAGAGATCCGCCCCGCCTCCCACGCCAAGGTCAATAGTGGCAAGGGGTCACAGTCGGGCGGCATGGACAGCTCAGAGGAAAGAGTCAGCCCCGCCAGACCGGGCTCCCCCCAAAGCTTAAGCACCTTCCCCACCGCAGTTGGCCGGGGGGAAAGCTCTATACTCACCTGGGGGGCAAAGCCGGTTCCCAGAGCCAGAACCGCCGCCCCCTGCTCTCCCCACAGGAGGGCACGCAGCTCCTCCTCTCCCCGGTCAAAGTCCAACAGCAGCATCCCCACTTGGGGACAAAGGGCCAGAGCCAGCCGGCAGGCCAATATGTCCGCTTTCTCTCCCCGAAGGACTATCCGCCGCTCCCGGAGAGGCGCTCCCTCCAGCAAAGCCAGGGCCAGCTCATCCCCCTTGGCCCACAGCAATGGCAGGGGATCCACCGGGGACAGGCCGGGCAAGGCGATTCCTCTCATGGCCGGAGTAGTCAAAAACCGCCGTATTCCCCGTTTTCGGAGGCCCCCCGCCACCCCGGCCAGACGCCGGGACGACAGTCCACAGGGCAGCTCGGCTCCAAGCACCGGCATCCCCAGCAGGGTTTTGGGGTAATATCGGGGAAAAAAACGCCGTCCTTCCGCCGCCCCAAGCTCAGCCACCATATCCCCACCCCCTTCAGGACAGGGTATGCATCCCAAAGCGGGATATACCTCTCTTACCGGCTCAGAAGCTCCATGGCCTTCTGAAGCTGGAGATCCTCCTCCCGGGATAGCAGACCGGCCTGAAGCGCCGCTCCCTGAACCTCATCCAAAATAATCTCCTCGTCCAGAGGAAGCCCGGTTCCCACCAGAGACACCCCGGCCCCTGTGGCGTATTTGCCGGTGGAAATGTTCAGCGCGCCCCCGTTCATCAGCTCAATGCTCTGCTGGGAGAAGCCCTTTCCCGAGGTGGGCTCCCCCACGATGGAGGCCCCGACGCTCTCCTTGAGCTGGGCGGCGAAAAATTCCGCCGCCGAGTAGGTGTTGGCGTTCACCAGTGTCACCATGGGAAGGTCTACACAGCTTTCGTCCGACTGCGTCACCTCCATCCGCCCCTCCCTGCCCCAAGCACTGAAAATCGAGCCCTCAGGCAACAGGTGATCCAGCATCTGGGTAAGCTCATGGACATAGCCGCCGCCGTTGTTTCGCATGTCGAAGATCAGGGCTGTGGCTCCCTGTTCCACCAGGTCGTCCACCGCAGCATTAAGCTGGTCGGCGCTGCCGCTGTAAAAATTGGCGAGAGCCACATATCCAACGCCCCCCTCCAGCAGCTCATAGGAGGTGACCGATTCATTCTGGATGGCGGCCCGGATAGCCTCCACCTCCCGGCTCTCCCCCGCCGGGTTGAGCACAGTAAGCCTTACGGTGGTGCCTTCCTCCCCCTGGATCAGGTCGACTCCCTTCTGTTGAGCCTCCTCCCCGGCCAGGGAGACACCGTCTACAGCGGTAATGATCTCCTCCGGCCGAAGTCCCGCCTCCCAGGCGGGGCCATCCTTCTTCACCGCAAGGAGCTTTAGGCCCCGCGGGTCGGCATAGTCCACTGTAACGCCGATCCCCACGTAGGAGTTGTTCCTGCGCTGGCGTTGGGCAATGTTCTGCTCCTCGTTTACGTAGTAGCTCCACCGATCTCCCAGGCCCTTCACCATACCCTCCAGGGCGCTGTCAATGGCCGTTTCCTTGTCGTATTCCCCCACAAAGCGGGTGTTGACGATACCCCAGGCCTCCAGCAGAGTCAGGCTCTCAGGCCCCAGAGCAAACCAAAGAAAGGCGGTCACCGCCGCCAGCGTCAGCGTCATTCCCAGAAGGGCAGACAAGAGCAGTTGGGTCAAGCTATAGCGTTTCGTTGCTTTCATCTTCCCCATTCCTTTCCAGACAAGACTGCGGGCGGAGGTCTCCTCCGCCCGTGCCGTAATCAGTCTCTGTAGTCAAAGGTCACATTGGGGAAAAAGTAGGTCAGAGGATCCTCCTTCTTCCCGTTGATGGTCAGCGTCAGGTGAAGGTGGTTGCCGGTGGAAAGGCCGGTAGTCCCCACCAAACCAATGACCTGGCCCGCCGAGACCACGTCCCCCTCCTTCACCTTCCGGGAGCCCCGGGTCATGTGAGCGTAGAGGGTAGTCATGCCGTTTCCGTGGCTGATGACCACATACTCTCCCCAAAGGCTGGGAGAATAGGCCGAGGTGATGACCACCCCTCCCTGGACCGCCTTGATCTCGGTGCGGGCGGGGGCGGAAATATCAGCCCCGCTGTGGTTATTATACTTCCCGGTAACAGGATGGGTCCGAGGACCAAACCGGGAGGTGATGGTGGTATACTTGGTGGGCAGAGGGTACACATAGCTGCCGTTGTTGGCAAACTGGGCGGCTTTGATCAGCTCCTCCAATTCCTTCTCCTTTTTGGCGATCTGCTTCTCAATTTCGATCTCCTCCGCCCGGGCTTCCTTCTCCAACGCCTCCAGCTCCTTCTGGTCGGCAATGAGCTCATCCAGCACAGCCTGGGCCTCGGCCACCTTTTCTGCCTGCTCCACCCGCTGGAGGTCCAGCTGGGCCTTTTGCTCATCCAGCTTATCCCGGCTCTCGTTGAGCTCGGCCAAAGTGGTCTCCACCTCGTTCCTGGCCTGAGCCAGAGAGTCCACCACCGAATTGTCGTATTTCATGATCTCATCCACCAGCGCCAGCCGGTCCAGCAGGTCGGCGTAGTCGCTGGCGGCAAAGAGCACCGACCAGTAGGAGATGGTCCCCGACTCCTCCATGGACCGGGCCCGCTGGCAAAACCGTTCGTAGGCGTGAGCCTCCCGGTCCTGAGCCTCCTGGAGGGAGACCTCCTGAGCGGCAATGAGCTGGTTGTAAAGCTCGATCTGACCTTCGGTGTTGGCGATCTGGCTGTCCAGCTCGCTGAGCTGCTTGACCAGCACACCGTGCCGCTCTTTCGCCTTGGCCTTGTCCCCCTCCAGAGCTTTCAACTGAGCCTGAAGATCCTTTTTCCGCTGGGCAGCCGCATCAGCATCCCCTTCCAAGCCGGCGATCTGGTCCTTCAGCTCCCCTTGGGTAACAGCATGAGCCCCGGAAAAAAGGGCGGTAAGAAGAGGCAGCATCAGCGCAAGGGCCATTAGAAGGGCCAGCGCGGTCACAAAGACCCGGCGCCAGTCGACCTTTTTCTTTTTTTGTCTTTGGTTCTGCTTCACAAAGGCTCCCCCCCCTTATTTATACCTGCAGGAATTTGTGAATGGCCATAACGCTTCCGCCGGTGCCCACCACCAGGCCGGTGGCGGCAAAAACAGCCAGTACGCCCTTCCACATCTCCTGGAAGGGAATCACGGTGATGAGCTGGATGGTGGATCCTGTGTCAATGGCGTGGGCAATGAGGGAATAGACTCCCCACTGGGCAAAGAAAGCCAACACCGCCCCCGCAAGGCCCAAAAGCATCCCTTCCACGACAAAGGGAGCCCGGACGAATCCGTTGGTAGCGCCGCACATTTTCATGATGGTGATCTCTTCCCTCCGGGTAAACGTGCCCAGCTTGATGGTGTTATAGATAATAAAAAGAGAGATAAGCAGGAGGAGCACAATGAGGATCAGGGCCACGCCGGCCGCCACGTTGCGCACCATGACAAAACCCTCGGTGATCTCGGGAGCGGCCTGGTGGCCGTCGATGCCCTCCACCCCCTCCACCTGGTCGATGGTCTCGTTCATAAGGGAAATATCTTTCATGTGGACGGCATACCGATCCCGGAATACCTCGGTGGGAAGCTCCTCGTAAAGCTCCTGATTCTGGTCTCCCGCGTATTTGGCCGCATAATTCTCCTTGGCCTGTTCTTTGGTGGTAAACTCCACATAGGAGACATTTTCCAGAGCCTCCAGCTTGGCCTGAATGGCCTGGGCCTGCTCTCTGGTATAGGTCTCGTCCACAAAGGCCAAAAACTGATTGTCCGCCTCCAGCTGTCCCAGCTCCCGCTCAAAATTCACAGCCACCAAAGAGAAAGAACCCATGATGATAAGACACGCCAGGATCATGAACACGGCGGCAAAGGACATAAGGCCATGGGTAAAGATAGAGCGGAACCCCTCGGCAATAAAGTACCCGAAATTATATGATCTCTTCATTTTTATAGTACCCGCCTGTCTCGTCGCTGATAATACGTCCGTTTTCAATGGCGATGACCCGCTTGGAAAAGCGGTTCACCAGCTCCTTCTCATGAGTGACCACCAGCATGGTAGTACCCAGCTCGTTGATCTTCTCCAACAGCATCATGATCTCCAGGGACCTTCCTGGGTCCAAATTGCCCGTGGGCTCGTCAGCGATGATCATGTGGGGGTTGTTCACCAGCGCCCGGGCAATGGCCACCCGCTGCTGCTCACCACCCGAAAGCTGGTCGGGATATCGGTCGTCCTTCCGGGTCAGCCCCACCAGGTCCAGCACATAGGGGATCCTTTTTCGGATCTCCCGAGGGCTGGCTCCTACAGCACGCATGACAAATTCCAGGTTCTCCCACACCGTCTTTTTCTCAATGAGGCGGAAGTCCTGGAAAATGACGCCCAGCGTTCTTCTCATGTAGGGCAGCTGCCTGTTCCGAATACTGCCCATATTATAGCCGTTGACCATCAGCCGGCCGTCGGTGGGCTCCTCCTCGCCGGTGATGAGCTTGATGATGGTGGACTTGCCCGAGCCCGAAGGGCCCACCAGGAAGGCGAATTCTCCATCGTCGATACGAAGAGAGACCCCTTTCAGGGCCTTGGTCCCATTGTCGTATGTTTTTTGTACGTCAATAAAGCGAATCATGCCAAAGCTCCTTACAAGGAAATGGGCAGCCGGACGCCGTGTCCGGCTGCCCCATCGTCATTGGTACGGATAGGCTGTCTCTCCGCCGGAATCAGTCCACGATCCCCCGGGAGACCAGATATTTCTTGACCATAAGCGCCACCTTGAAGGTGATAGCGTCGTCAAACTCTCTGAGGTCCAGTCCGGTAAGCTTCTTGATCTTCTCCAGCCGATAGACCAGCGTGTTCCGATGAACAAAAAGCTTCCGGGCGGTCTCAGACACATTCAGGTTGTTCTCAAAGAACTTATTGATGGTAAAAAGGGTCTCATAGTCCAGAGAGTCAATGGGGGTCTTTTTAAAGACCTCGTTGAGGAACATCTCACACAGGGTGGTAGGCAGCTGGTAGATGAGCCGGCCAATGCCCAGATTCTCATAGTTGACGATGGTACGCTCAGTCTCAAAGACCTTACCCACCTCGATGGCCAGCTGTGCCTCCTTGTAGGAGCGGGCCAGCTCCCGGATGTTGTTTACCACGGTGCCGATACCCACCACTACTTTAAGCTCCAGCTCACGATCCAGGGTAGTCTGCAGCTCCCGGGCCATGTTATCCAGATACCTGTCCTCCATCTCCTCAGGGACCTGCTTGATGATGGCTACGTCATTGTCGTTCACCGGCAGCACAAAATCGGTCTGCCGGGCAGGAAACCGGGCCTGGATGGCATCCACCAACTCGGTTTGCTCAATGTACTCATCCTCCCCTTTTCGAACCAGAAGGACAGCCCAAAAGGCCTCGCAGATCAGGTGAAGCTCCTTCGCCCGGACATAGATATCGCCCAAAAGGATATTATCCGAGATCACGTTTTTCAGGAAGGTCCCCTTGTCGTGCTTCTCCTCATAGCTCTGCTTTGCGCCGTTCATGGCCACCACAGCCACGGAGCAGAGCGCCTGAGCTTCCGCATCCTCCCCCTCAATAAAGCCGGCGTAGTCAAACTGACTTCCCCAGCTGTCCAGGGCCTTAAAGCTGCGGCCGCCCATAGTTACAACGCTGCCTTCGGCGTCGTTGATGGGCTCTACCATGTTCCCCCATACCATCCCCTCCAGGGAATGGTCGTCGCAGGCCACCACGGTTCCATCCGAGTCGATGATACCCACGGTCCGGCCCGTGCTCTCTCGAAGCTGTTGGATCACATTCTGGAAAATCCGATTTGGCATATAGGGCCCCTCCTCTTTCATAAATGGTTTCTCTCAAAACTTGCTCATCTTATTATAGCGTCTTTTTTCGTCAATTTCAATAGGAAATGAAAAACTTTTTGTTTATTTTGACGAAGGCGAAGTGCGGAGCAGTGGTGTGCGAAGAAGCCTGGACTGGAGCGAGGGCAAAATTGGTAAGGCGGCAAAGACCGCCGCGATTTTGCCCGAGTCGGAGGGAAGGCGGCTGAGCGCCCACACCACTGCGGAGCGTGACAGCCTACTTCCCCCGCAGTCCTTCCACCTCTTCTTTCTTCAGTTCCCGCCACTCCCCGGGCGCCAACGTTTCATCCAGGGTCAGGGTCCCGAAGGTAAGCCGTTTCAGAAATACCACCGGCTTTCCCCGCGCGGCGCACATCCGCTTGATCTGGTGGTACTTCCCTTCCCGGAGAGTCACCAGGGCTTCACACTCCCCCAGGAGCTCCAGCTCCGCGGGCAGGCAGGTGTATCCGTCGGACAGGGTGAGTCCCACCCGGAAGGCATCCACATCGGACCGCTCCAGGCTTCCCTCCACCCGGACCAAGTAGGTTTTCTCCACGTGCTTTTTGGGGACCAGGAGATCGTGGGCCAAATGTCCATCATTGGTCAGGAGAAGCAGTCCCACCGTGTCCTTATCCAACCGTCCGGCGGGAAAAAGGCCGATTTTTCGCAAATGCTCGGGCAGAAGGGAGAGCACAGTCTTTTCCCGGGGGTCTTCAGTCGCCGACACCAGTCCGGCAGGCTTATTCAGCATCAGATAAGTATATTGGGTCACAGAAACAGGGACCTCGTCCACCCGGATGTCCACGGTATCCCGGTCCGCCTTATCC
The DNA here is from genome assembly GCA_910585735.1 of uncultured Oscillospiraceae bacterium. Classification (GTDB taxonomy): domain Bacteria; phylum Bacillota; class Clostridia; order Oscillospirales; family Oscillospiraceae; genus Vermiculatibacterium. Next base: position 19,271 of record CAJUEU010000030.1, read on the forward strand.
TCCGAGCTTTGGGCGGGCAGGCCGTTCACCGTCACCCGGCCCGCGCGTACCAGCTCTTTCACTTCCCTCCGGGACCACCGCCCGGTGGAGGCGAGGATCTTATCCAGACGTTCCACGGTCCTCCTCCTTTCCTGCCTTTCGCTTAATTTATCGTATCCGCAGCGGGCCATAAATAAGCCTGCCCACGGAGCTTTGCCCCTTCCCTGTTCTGCGGGGCTGCGGCATGGATGGCTGCGCGAAAATGCCCTCGCAAGCAAGCATTTTCGCTTATTATATCATAGGTCAAGCCCTTTTGCCATATCCATAGAATAAAACCAAAAAAGGGGCGATGGATGTGTTTATCTGGACCGCGAAAATACACAAGCGAAAACTGGCAGCTATTTTAGCCGCCGTAGTCGTAGTAGGGGCAGGATTGGCCGTGGCCGTCAGCGCCGCCTCCCGGCCAGCCTCGGCCACTGAGGGGGCTGACCCAAAAGGCATCAGAACCAACGAGGACCGGGTAGCCTACCTTCAGGCCTGGGGCTGGCAGGTCTCCCCAGAGGCCTCTCTGGTAGAGGAGCTGACCATTCCCAAGGAGCTTGGAGGGGAATATGAGAATTACCTGGCCCTCCAGTCCGCCCAGGGCTTTGACCTGACCAAATATGCCGGTAAACGAATCAAACGGTATACCTATGAGGTACTCAACCACCCCACCGGGACCGGGGTCACAGCCCACCTTCTCCTCTATAAAAACACAGTGGTGGGCGGTGAGCTCATGGGGGAGGATTTCCTCTGCGGGTTAGGCGGAACGTAATTGCAAAAAAGGCAGCGCGGAAAGCGCTGCCTTTTCTCTGCTCAACTTAAACGGAGCTTGACCCGATAAAGGAAGCTCACCATCAAAGCCAGTCCCGCAATGGAAGCCAGACTGGCCAGCTTCCCCAGAAGGCTGAAGATCATTCCCAGAAGAGGGATCACACTTAGGATCGTACACACTACCGACACCCCTGCGCAAATCAGATAGATCTGGTTGACCTTGACGCCCAGGGCAGCCGCCTCCATGTCCCCCTTATCCTTAGCCAGATCAGCGGTGGACAGGCTGGTATAACGAACCACAAGATAGTTGAGGACACTGCTCCCCACCATCATCAAAAGCACCACCGGCCAGAGCAAGAAGGGTACGAAAGCCGCCACGATGAGCACGACTACTGAGATCACCGAAAATACGATCAGGATGATCTCGTACTGAAACGCTTTTCCATAGCCGGGATGATCATTTTTCAGCCTGTCGAGAGCGAGCATAATGATAACCAACCCAGCCAAGCTCGCCAGACTTACGATCCCTCCGCTCACTCCCAGCAGGTCCAGGATGCTCACCACCAAAGAGATCGCATACCCCACAAACAGAAGATTCATGTTGGAGCCCACAGATCGTTCATTCATAATATTCTCTCCTTTCATTTACTCTTTTCTTTTATATGCACATTCAGGTGGTCGTAGGTCATCTCCACCCCGGCCTTGTCGAAGGCTTCCTTCACCTGCTCCTGGAGGTCAAAATACACATCCCAGTAATCCTCCGTGGCGCACCAAGCCCGGACCACATACTCCACACTGCTGCTGCCGTAGCCATTGACTCGGATCTGGGGTTCGGGGGTAAAGAGGATCCTGGGATGCTCCCCTGTCACCCGGGCGACACAGTCTTTTACCGCCTGGGGCTCCGCGTCGTAGGACACCGTAAATTTTGCCTCCACCCTCCGGGTGTTGTTGGCGGAATAATTGACGATGGTTTTGGCCGAGACTTCCCCATTCGGAATATGGATCACTTTATTATCCGGGGTCGTAAGCACCGTATAGGCCAGCCCCACTTCCTTCACTGTACCACTGATACTCCCCACCTCCACATAGTCTCCCGCGCCAAAGGGCCGGGTGGAAACGATCATAATACCGCCGGCCAGATTGGATAGGATCCCCTGGATAGCCAGGGAGAGAGCCAGACCCAGCACACTGAGAACGGCCACCAGAGAGGTCATGGGGACTCCAAGATACCCCAATAGGATACAGATAGCTACCAGCCAAAGGATGGCTTTCAGCCCGGAACGGAGAAAGGTACGGATGCCCCGGTCCATTCCCGCCCGCTCCATGGCACGGTCCACCGCCGCCACCGCCAGGCGTATCACCACATAGCTGGCCACCAGCAGGCATAAAAGCACCATCAGCGTCTGCCAGGAAAAGTTCTTCACAGTATTTTCGATCAGGTCTATAGTCTCCTGGGCTTCAGCGTCGGTAAAGCCGGCATTTTGCGGCATAGACTCACTTCCCTTTCTTTTTTCTTTCTTTCGACAGCATTTTATTATTTGACATTATAACACGATCCTCTCTTTTTCGCAAGATTACAAAAAAGAGAGGACAAGGACCAGCCCGAAGGCCGATCCTTGTCCTCGTATCCGCCAAACCCCAAAGGAGGGTTTATAGGAAAGTTGATTACTCGTTGATCTTGATGACCACGCCGGAGCCAACAGTGTGGCCGCCCTCGCGGATAGCGAAGCGGAGGCCCTCCTCGATGGCGATGGGGGTGATCAGCTCCACGTCCATCTCCACGTTATCGCC